>CAIRAW010000018.1 GCA_903876735.1 uncultured beta proteobacterium
CTGAGCATTGGTTCGCGCCGCTGGACTTGCATCAGCGGCTTTGGCCACGCGCCAGAGCACATCTCGCTGCACTGTGCGCAGGACCAGTTGCTGATCGGCGGCGACATGATGCTGCCGCGCATCTCCACCAATGTGAGCGTCTACGAGCAGGAGCCGGAGTCAAACCCGCTCCAGCTGTTCCTCGATTCGATTGACAGGTTCCGCGCGCTGGACGCCGCCACGCTGACGCTGCCCGCGCATGGCAAACCCTTTACCGGCCTGCACCAACGGATCGAGCAGTTGCACCAGCACCACCGCGACCGTCTGGCCGAAGTGATGCAGGCCTGCCAGGGCGAGCCACGCAGTGCCGCCGACATGATCCCGGTGCTGTTCGCACGCACGCTCGACCTGCACCAGACCACCTTTGCCATGGGCGAATCGATCGCCCACCTGCATCTGCTGTGGTTTGCCGGCCGGCTGCGGCGCACGCGCGACGAGGCCGGCGTCTACCGGTTTGCGGCCAATCAGAAGTGATATTCAGCGCGGATCATGGGCGTCTTGGCATAGGCGCCCTTGCCCGCAGCACCACCGCTGTCGTTGCCGAACTTGTTCTTCCAGTACTGGTATTCCACCCCCAGCTTGAAGGTGTTCTTGCCGGCGCCGATCACTGAACTCAGGTCGTACATGACTTGCATGTCGATGTTGGTCTCGGCCGCCGTGTCGCCGCCAAATTCATTCTTGCCCTTGGCCGCGATGAAATTGGCAAAACCTTCAAATGACAGCGGCAAAGAGCCGACACTGAACGGAATGCCCCAGGCCAGGCCCAGCATCGGATGCACGTCGTAGCTGTAGCGCGGGGTCGATACGCCGCTGAAGGTGCTGTAGGGCGCATTGCTTTCCCACAGGGCAAGCAGGCTCACGTTGAGAAAACCGGGCACATCGAGCATCAGCGTGGGCCCCGCCACCAGCATGCGCTTCTTGGAGTTGTAGCCGGCGTCGGTCTTGGTGTTGAAGTCAAAACCGGCGGTCAAACCAAGGCCGCGCACCACACCATACTTGAATGATTTGCCGCTGGCCTTTTCCAGATCGAGGGTGTGGCGGTACACCACATAAACCTCCTGCGCGCCATTGCTGGAGCCGGCACTGGAAGGATCCTTGTCGCTCGAAACCAGCAAATCGGCATTGAAGAAGTTCGAGCCGTATGCGTAACCGCTCGCATGATTCAGATTGACGATGTTCTTGCTGATGGCGTTCGAATTGAAGGGCTCGGCGTAGTCAGTGCCAAAGCGGTAGCCGATCGAGGTATCGCTCCAGGTGGCGGCCTGGGCCGAAATACCGGTCGCGGCGAAGGCGACAAACATGCCGGCGTATTTGATCATTTGGGGTGTCATGGCAATTCCTGTAGGTTAAATTGGTGCATCGGCTGCACCCAGCCAGAGCAGAGCAATTAATGCGCCAAGTACCCCAAGCCCGCTAAACCCAGCGCGGTACGGCGTCGTCCTTGAGCTGGCGCCGCAGAGCGGCATAGTCGGGCAGCACGCTGCCCACCGTATCCCAGAACCGTGCGCTGTGGTCCATCACGCGCAGGTGACTCAGCTCGTGCGCCACCACATAGTCAATGACGCTCTGCTCCAGATGAATCAGACGCCAGTTCAGGCGGATCGAGCCGTCGATGCTGGCGCTGCCCCAGCGCGTGCCGGCGTTGCTCAGCGTGAGTTTGCGCCACTGCACCTGCAGGCGCGGCGCAAAGTGATCGAGGCGCTCGATAAAGACGCGCCGCGCCTGGCGCATCAGCCAGGCTTGTACGGCATCCCGGATCTGCTCGGGCGTGGCATTGTTGGCCAGCGCGATCTGCAGCACCGGCTCGGCCGAATCGGCCTTTAACTGTGCACCAACCGCACCAAAGGCGTGGCGCGGATCGAGCAGCAGGGTCACGGTTTGCCCCAGAAAGGGGATGGTTGCGCCGTCACGCCACTCGATGCGCTGTGGCAACAGGCGCTCATGGCGCTCGCGCGTCTCACCGAGTTTGCGCAGGATCCAGGCCGACTTTTCCTGCAAGGCGGCCTCGACCTCGCGCAGCGCCACCCATTGCGGCGCGCGCACGCAAAGGCCCTCGGGGCCCACCACAAAACCAATGCTGCGGCGCTTGCCGCGCTTGAATTCATAAGCCACCAGGTGACCACCCAAACGCGTTTCGCGATTGGCGCGCGGGTGGCGGAACAGCGCCGGCGTGTCCGGCGCAACGGGCAGCGGGGTCTCGGGAACCGGAGCCAGCTCAAACAAGTCAAGCGTGAAGCGCAGCAGGGGGTGCATGCTGGCTAAAGATAAGCCTCGGGGTCTATGCGGCGCATCTCGGCCTCGATCCAGGCCTCGACCTCGCGCATCAGTTCCTTGGGTTCGCGACCGACACTGGGAATCGGCTTGCCAACCGAGACCTGCACCACGCCGGGGTACTTGATGAAGCCCTGGCGCGGCCAGCACTGGCCTGAGGACACGGCAATCGGAACCACCGGCACACCGCACTCCACCGCAAGCCGGGTGCCGGCGGTCTGGTAGGTGCCTTTTTCGCCACGGGCCATGCGCGTGCCCTCGGGGAACATAATGACCCAGGTGCCCTGCGCCAGCAGCGCCTTGCCCTGCGCAACGACCTGCTTGAGGGATTGGGCGCGCGAGGCGCGGTCGATATGGATCATGTCCAGTCGCGCCATCGACCAGCCGAAAAACGGGATGCGCAGCAGCTCGCGCTTGAAAACAAAAGCCAGCGGGTGCGTCATGAGTGTCGGCAGCAGCATGGTCTCCAGCGCCGACTGGTGCTTGGACAGCAGGATGGCCGCACTGCTGGCGCCCTGCGGCAGGTTCTCCATGCCGCTGACCTTGACCTGCACGCCCAGGATGACGCGCGTACCCCAGATGACCAGCCGGAACCAGCCAACGGCAAACCACCACAAGGGCGTGCGTCGCACCCATAGTGAGACAAAAACCAGTGCCAGCCCCCACGGGATGACCGTGATGACCAGCCACCCCATGTGCAGCAACGAGCGCAGAAACAGCATCACGCGCCTGCGTTTTCGCGCGCAAGAAGAAAATCGGCGAATGCCGCCAGATCGGCATGCACCAGCGTCGCTTTCGGAAAGGTCTCTGGCAGATCGCGCCCTTTAAGCGCCGCACCTTTGCCGGTCAGCACCAGATGCGGCTCGCAACCGGCAGCAACGGCGGCCAGCACATCGCGCGCCGAGTCACCAACCATGGGGACGTCGCGCAGATCAACCCCGTAGCGCTCACCAATCTGTTCCAGCAAACCCGGCTCAGGCTTGCGGCAGTGGCAGGCGTCTTCTGACGTGTGCGGGCAATAGAAGACGGCATCGATGCGGCCACCGACCGCCGCCAGCAGCGCGTGCATCTTGGCGTGCATGGCGTTGAGCGTGGAGACATCGAACAGGCCACGCCCCAGACCTGACTGGTTGGAGGCAATGACCACATGCCAGCCGGCGTGATTGAGCCGGGCAATCGCTTCCAGCGCGCCGGGCATGGGCATCCATTCCTCGGGCGACTTGACGTAGTCCGGGCTGTCCTCGTTGACCGTGCCGTCGCGGTCAAGAATCAACAGTTTGAGGCCGGACATCTCAGGCCACCAGTTTGGAAAGATCGGCCACGCAGTTCATGGCCTGGTGCAGGCTTTTGAGCAGGCCCTGGCGGTTCAGGCGCAGGTCCATTTCCTCGGCATTGACCATGACGGCATCGAAAAAGTCATCGACCGGCAGGCGCAGGGCCGCCAGGGTCTTGAGTGAGGCCGTGTAGTCACCCGCCTCAAACTGGGCGCGGGCCTGCGGCGCCAGACTCTGCATCGCCGCGTAGAGCGCAATTTCTGCCGGCTCGCGCAACAGGACCGCGCTGACATGGGCGTCAACGTCCGGCGCTTTCTTCAGAATATTGCCGATGCGCTTGTTGGCCGCTGCCAGTGCTGGCGCCTCGGGCAGTGCGGCAAAAACGCGCACAGCGGCCATGCGCCGCGGCACATCGCCCAGGCGCTGCGGCCGCAGAACCAGCACGGCATCGACTTCAGCCGCGCTGTAACCCTGCTCGCGCAGGGTGCCAGCCAGGCGCTCGAAGATGAATTCGCTCAGGGCCGCGCTGGCGTCCACAATCCTGTCGTCAAAGACCGGCAGTGCGCTGGCAATCAGGGTGTCGAGCGCGAGCGGCAAGTCCTGCTCGATCAGCATGCGCATGACGCCCAGCGCATGGCGGCGCAGGGCAAACGGGTCTTTGTCGCCCGTGGGCAGATTGCCGATGCCGAACATGCCAACCAGCGTCTCCAACTTGTCGGCCAGGGCCACGACCAGGCCGACCGTGTTGCGCGGCAAGGCGTCGCCGGCAAAACGCGGCTTGTAATGGTCCTCGATCGCCAGCGCCACATCCTCGCCCAGGCCATCGTGGCGCGCGTAGTAGCCGCCCATGATGCCTTGCAGTTCGCGGAACTCGCCCACCATGTCGGTCAGCAGATCGGTCTTGGCCAGTTGCGCAGCGGTGTCAACCGCCTCGCTCAACGCCGGGTCGCCGAGTTGCCCGCTGATGGCGCGTGCCAGTGCGCGCACGCGCTGCATGCGCTCGCCCTGGGTGCCGAGCTTGTTGTGGTAGACCACCTTGTCCAGCCCTGCAACGCGTGATTGCAGCGTCTTCTTGCGGTCCTGATCGAAAAAGAACTTGGCATCGGCCAGACGCGGACGCACCACGCGCTCATTGCCGCCAATGACGGCACTGGCGTCAGCCGGGCTGATGTTGCTGACCACCAGAAACTGGTTGCTCAGCTTGTCGGCAGCATCGAGCAGCGGAAAATACTTCTGGTTCGCCTTCATGGTCAGGATCAGGCATTCCTGTGGCACGTCGAGAAAGGCCGGCTCAAAAGCGCAAACCAGCACGTTCGGACGCTCGACCAGGCCGGTCACCTCATCGAGCAGGGCCTCGTCCTCAATCGGTCGCAATACGCCCGCCGGTCCGCCAGCCGTCAGGGCAGCGGCGGCGAGTTGGCGAGCGATCTCGGCACGACGCTCGGCAAAGCTGGCAATGACCGCACCATCCTCGCGCAGTGTGTCGGCGTAGCTGTCGGCGTCCGTGATCAGCACGGGCGAGACCAGCGCTTCAAAACGATGGCCTTGCGTGTGATTGCCGGCCTGGAGACCGAGCACGCTGATTGGCACGACGCTACTGCCGTGCAGCGCCAGCAGGCCGTGCGCCGGGCGCACGAACTGCACGCTGCTCCAGCCGGGCAGTTCGCAGTCGGTCTCCAGTTGGTAGCTCATGACCTTCGGGATCGGCAGCCGCGCCAGGGCTTCTTCAAGCGCCTTTTGCAGACCGGTGTCGAGCGTGGCGCCCGTGACCAGGCTGTCGTAGAACAGGGCTTCGGCCTTGCCATCGGGTGCGCGGCGCAGCGCGGCCACAGCCTGCGCCGGGTTGCTCAGGTCGGCACCGAGCGCCTGCAGTTTCTTGATCAGCGCCGGCGTTGCCTGGCCCACAGCGTCGAGGCCGACGCTTGCGGGCATCAGCTTTTGCTGCACCGTCTTGTCGGCCGCCTTGCGCCAAACCTTGGTGATATGCGCACCCAGGCGGCGTGGCGTGGCATAGGGCGTGACCATGGAATCGGCATCGGCCAGTCCGCGACTGCGCAGTTGCGCGGCAAGTTCAGTGGCAAAGGCTTCACCCAGTTTCTTGAGCGCCTTCGGCGGCAACTCTTCAACAAACAGCTCGACCAGTAAATTTTGCGTTGTCATGCTCATGCCACCTTCTTCGTGAGCTGTTCCACCCATGCGCGCGGGGCCATCGGAAAGCCCAGTCGCTCGCGGCTTTCGTAGTAGCTTTGCGCCACGGCGCGCGCCAGGTTGCGGATGCGCCCGATGTAGGCGGCGCGTTCGGTGACGCTGATGGCGCCACGGGCGTCGAGCAGATTGAAGCTGTGCGCGCACTTGAGCACCTGCTCGTAAGCCGGCAATGCAAGCTGCACTTCGATCAGGTGCTTGGCCTGTTTTTCGTGCGCCGTGAATGCGGTGAAAAGGAAGTCTGCATCGCTGTGCTCGAAGTTATAGGCCGACTGCTCTTTCTCGTTTTGCAGGTAAACGTCACCGTAACTCATGCTGTCAGTCCAGGCCAGGTTGTAGACGTTGTCCACGCCCTGCAGGTACATCGCCAGGCGCTCCAGGCCGTAGGTGATCTCGCCGGTGATGGGCTTGCAGTCGATGCCGCCGACCTGCTGGAAGTAGGTGAACTGCGTCACCTCCATGCCATTGAGCCAGACCTCCCAGCCCAGACCCCAGGCACCCAGCGTCGGGTTCTCCCAGTCGTCTTCGACAAAACGGATGTCGTTCTTTTTCAGATCGAATCCGAGCGCTTCAAGCGAGCCCAGATACAGCTCCAGAATGTTGCTTGGGGCGGGCTTCAAGACCACCTGATACTGGTAGTAATGCTGCAGACGGTTCGGGTTTTCGCCGTAGCGGCCGTCTTTCGGGCGCCGGCTCGGTTGCACGTAAGCGGCTTTCCAGGGTTCGGGGCCCAGGGCGCGCAAGAACGTTGCCGTGTGCGAGGTTCCGGCCCCGACCTCCATGTCGTAAGGCTGCAACAGGGCGCAACCCTGGCCGTCCCAGTAGGACTGCAATTTCAGAATAATTTGCTGGAAGGTCAACATGAATGGTGGGCCGGGACAGGCCGGGCCTTGTGGGTGGAACAACACGACGCGCGCGCGTCAGGCGCTGATTTTACGGGGCTTCAGACGCAACGCCCGCCAGACCAGGCTCAAAGCCAGCAGCCAGAACGGCCACAGCCCCAGACGTGCCACCCACCAGGCATAAGCGGTCAGCGTCTTGCGGCCTTCAACCTCGCCTACCAGAACGGCCCGCGTGTCGCGCGCCAGCGCTCGGGTGACGCGTGCGCGGTGGTCAACAATGGCCGTCGCGCCGGTGTTGGTCGCCAGCAGAAAAGGGCGATCAAATTCGAGCGCGCGCATGCGTGCAATCTGCAGGTGCTGGTCCATTGCCAGGCTGTTGCCAAACCAGGCCAGGTTGCTGATGTTGACGAAGATAGTGGGGGCCTGCGCCGGATTCAGAAAGTTCGATGCCAACTCCTCGCCAAACAGGTCTTCGTAGCAGATGTTGGTGGCAAGCCTTTGCCCCTGCCAGACAAACGGTGCTTGGCGCAGACCACCGCGGTTGAAGTCGCCCAGCGGGATGTTCATCATCGCAGTGAACCATTTGAACAGCGGCGGAATGAACTCGCCAAACGGAACCAGATGCTGCTTGTCATAGCGCCAGGCCTGCGTCTGACCAGGCTGCAAGCCCAGAATCGAGTTGGTATAGCCCTGCTGGTAGTTACCCAGCGGGATGCCGATCAGGGCCGCCTGCGTTCCGCTGCCAAAACGCTGCTGCAACGCGTCCCAATAGCCCTTTGGTAATTGCTGCGGCAGCAGCGCAAGAGCGGTCTCGGGCGCGATGACCAGCGAAGTGCGGCTGGCCTGCAACTGCTCGGCGTACCAGTGCAAGGCCAGCGGCACGCCGCTGCCGGTCTCGAATTTTTCGTCCTGGGGAATATTGCCCTGTAGCAAGCTGACGCTCAGGCTTGGGCTTGAAAGCGCCGGGTCGGACGCGCCAGGGGTATGGCGCTGCAGCAGCCACGGCACAAGCAGCAGCGCCACGGCAATCAGCAAGGCGCCGGCGCGCCCACGCCGTTCGCTGTCGGGCACCCGGTGGCCCATTTGCACCAGCGTCATGGCCAGCCAGGCCGCGATGGCAGACAGGCCGTAAACGCCCAACCACGGCGCGAAACCCGCCAACGGCCCATCGACATGTGCGTAGCCACTGGCACCCCAGCCAAAACCGGTGAGCCAGGTGCCGCGTGCCAGTTCTGCGAGCAGCCAGAGCGCGGCAAAAAGCAGCGCCTGCCAAGCCCGGTCAAGCGGCACAAGGCGCACAAAGAAACCCGCCGCAGCAGCGTAGAACAAGGCCAGCAGGCCGGCAAATGCGAGTACTGCCAGCGCGGCCAGCGGGGCCGGCAAGCCGCCATAGGTGTGCATGGCGATATAAATCCAGCCCACGGTGCCCACCAACCAGGCCGAGCCAAACAGCCAGCCGAACAACGCGGCGCGGCGCCAGTTTGCGTTATGCGAGAGCAGCCGGGCCAGCCAGGCCAGGGCCAGCAACTGCAGCCACCAGACCGGTTGACCCTGCTGCAAACCCGTCAGCTGCGCCAAGGGGTTGGGCAGCGCCAGCGGCCAGGCCATGCTGGCAGCCTGAGCGCCTCCTGCAAGCAGGGTCAGCACCACCTGCGGCACCGAAAGTTGACGGGGTCGCGTGGCCGCGTCGAGCGGCCAGCGGGGCTGCTCCTCAGGCAGATTCATCGGCCACCGGTGACACCTTGAACCATTTCACGGCGCCGCCTTTGGTGTGCAAGACCACAAACTGAAGCCCGGCCAGACGATGGCGCTCACCCCGCTTCGGAACATGCCCCATCTCGTGCGCAATCAGACCGCCAATGGTGTCAAACTCATCGTCCGGATCGGTGCTGAGCAGCTTGACGCCGAACGCGTCCTCAACGCGCTCAATGGTGGTGTCGCCGCTGACGCGGTAGGTGCGGTCCGCGAGACCAAAAATATCGCCTTCGTCCTCGGCGATATCGAACTCGTCCTCAATCTCGCCGACGATCTGTTCGAGCACATCCTCGATCGTGATCAGGCCCGCAACCCGACCAAACTCGTCGATCACGATCGCCTGGTGGTTGCGGTTGCCCTGGAACTCGCGCAGCAAGTCATTGAGGCCCTTGGTCTCTGGCACGAAAACCGCCGGGCGCAAGAGGGCTCGGATATTAAGTTCGGGTGCCCGCTGCAGTTTGAGCAGGTCCTTGGCCAACAGGATGCCGATGATGTTCTCGCGCTCGCTCTGGTAGACCGGAAACCGCGAGTGCCCGGCGTCAATCACGCCGTGCAGCAGTGCGTCGTAGGGTTCGTCAATGTTGACCAGGTCCATGCGCGTAGCCGGCACCATCACATCGCCCGCTGTCATGTCGGCCATGCGGATCACGCCTTCGAGCATGGCGCGCGACTCGGCCCCAATGATGTTGTTCTCCTGGGCTTCGGCCAGGGTTTCGATCAACTCGTCGGCAGAGTCCGGTCCCGGGTGGATGAACTCGGCAATTTTCTGCAGGAAGGTACGTTTGTCTTCCCTGTCATGAGGGCGCGCGGGATGAGGGTCTGACACAGCCAGAAAAGCAGGACATGCGGTTGTTCTTAAGCCCCTAGGATAGCGGATTGCGGCAAGCCGCTACCGATGACCTGCTGCAGCGGCCTTACTTTGCGCAGCTGCGCTCGGCTTCCTGCACATCGCGACGCAGTGACTGAACGCCCGCCAGCAGTTCCCAGAACTGCTTGACCTGCGCCTTGATGCGGTAATCAGTCTGTGCCATTTGTTCAGCGAACATTTCTGTCAAACGGGTATCGAGCGTGGCTGGCGGCAGGTGCAGATGGGCTTCGGATTCGGAACCGTCACGCTCGACGATGGCGCCGGCGTTGCGGGCAATCTTGAGCATGGCGGCGTTTTCGCTCAGCGCATGGATGAACATGCGGCTCACACCCTCATTGCGCGCGTGCGTGGCGGCCCGGTCAAACAGGCGCGCGCCATAACCGCGGCCACGCGCCGACTTCGAAACCGACACGCCAAACTCGGCGCAGGCTGACAGATCCTGATCGGCCGAGAACGCCAGATGCGCCATGGCAATCAGATCAAGACGCCGGTTGTAGATGCCAAAGATTTCATCCATATCGAAATTCAGGCTGTCGGCGTAGCGCTGAATCTGCTCATCACTGGCGGCAAAACCGAAACGCAGATAGCGGTCGTGACCGTCAAGCCCCATCAAATGGCCGGTGATACGCGCACGATGGTTCGGACCCAGAGACCGGATGGGAACCAGTACCGGCGGCGCCTTGCTCAAGCTGCTTGTTTCTTCCATGAAGCAGACTATAAGGGTTTTCCCTAGACTGCGTAGCCCAAAGCGTCAACTGCGCGACTCACAAGGGCAAGGCTGTGGTCGCCTTGACACGGTCCAGGACAAAGCTGGTTCGGCAATCCTGAACACTGGGGTGCTTCAACAGCGTCTCCATAACGAAATGTGAGTACGCACTCATATCTGGAACCAGTACCCGCAGAAAATAGTCCATCTCCCCACTCAAGGCGTCGCATTCGACGACTTCCGGCCAGGTCTGAACGCTGGCGCGAAACAGATCGCGCGGGTTTCTCTGCTGGTTTTCCGTGCTTTTTTCGAGCCGGACATTGATATGGGCCATCAGACCCAGTCCGATACGCTCCGGTTTGAGCAGGGCCACATAGCGGTCGATGACGCCGTCCGTTTCCAGTCGCTTGACCCGGCGCAACACGGCGCTGGGCGACAGGCAAACCCGTTCGGCAATCTGGTCGTAGCTTGCACGACCATTCGCCTGTAATGTGCTCAAAATCAACTTATCGAGCTTGTCTAAGGTTTCCATGAGCCAAATTCTGCGGTTTTATTGCGCTAATTGCAAATTTGACGGATGCGTCGTTCATCCGGATGATTTCAAAGCCTGATCTGCACTCGCCAAAAAAAAGACCCCGGAGGGTCTTTTCTGCAAAGCCTTGGCTGCGCCAGGACGATTACTTCTTGGCTGGCTTGGCAGCTTTCTTTGCCACAGCAGCTTTGGGCGCCGGCTTTGCCTTGGCGGCAACCGGGGCGGCAGCCACGGGAACAACCTTCAGTGCAGCACGCTGATCACGCAGGGCATTGATTTCCGCAGCGATCTTGTTCTTGCGCTCGGTCAGCTTGGCGATGCTGGCGCCAATTTTTGCAATGGCCTTGGCCGCTTTGGAAACGGGAGCCTTCTTGACCAGTGCCTTGGCAACGGGTTTCGTCACTTTTGCAGGAGCCGCTGCTTTCGCAGGAGCTGTTACTTTCTTCGGAGTTGCTGCAGCCTTGGGGGCCGCTTTTTTCGCAGTTGCCATTTTCAAATTTCCTTTTTTTATTGACTGGTTCAAACATTTCGCCAGTGCCCTATTGTCTCCAGTATTTCAGTTCGTCACCAACAGCACCCTGGAAACGTCTGCCATCCCCGAAATTTGGCAGTCGATGCACGCGACCACGCAGCGTGAATGATGACGCCATACTGCGATACTCCGATCGCCACCGTCAAACTTTTTGTCCGTCTCCGCCCTATGACTGATCCACTTTCAAACGCTGCTCCCCACGCCGCATTGGCTGCCGATCTCGCCGCGCTGCCACTCATCAAAAAATGGGTTTCGTTTGCATCCGTGTCACGCGACAGCAACCTGCCCCTCATCGAATGGACGCGTGACTTGCTGCAGGCGCAGGGCGTGCAATGTCGACTCACCTATGACGACAGCGGCAAGAAGGCCAACCTGTGGGCCACGCTGCCCGCGCAGGACGGCGAAACCAGGCTCGGTGGCCTGGTGCTGTCAGGCCACAGCGATGTGGTGCCAGTGGACGGCCAGCCCTGGACCACCGACCCGTTTGAGGCGCAACTGATTGACGACAAACTGTACGGGCGCGGCGTGGCCGACATGAAAAGCTTCGGCGCCACGGCGCTGATGATGGTGCCCGAGTTGCTTCAACGCAAACTCAAGCACCCGGTCCATCTGGCCTTCAGTTACGACGAAGAAGTTGGCTGCATTGGTGTGCGGCGCCTGATTGCCGATATGGTCGATCAGGGCTTCAGACCAGCCGGCTGCATCGTCGGTGAACCCACCGGCATGCAGGTGGTCATTGCACACAAGGGCAAGCACGCCTACAAAACCTCGGTGCGTGGCTTCGAGGCGCATTCATCGCGCACGCCGCAAGGCGTCAACGCCGTTGCGATTGCCTGCGAGTTTGTCGCCAAGCTCAACGCCATGCACCGCAAGCTTGTCGCCGAGGGGCCGTTCGATCACGTGTTCGATGTTCCCTTCACCACCATTCACACCGGTGTCATCGCCGGTGGCACGGCGCTCAACATCATCCCGCGCGACTGCGAGGTGACGTGGGAGATTCGCCATCACCACCTGAATTCCCCGCTCACCCTGTTCAATGAAGCCAAGAGCTTTGCCGACAGCCTGGTGCCCGCCATGCAGGCGGTTGCGGCCGACACCGGCATCACGCACAAACTACTTTCAGTTCTACCCGGTTTTGCCACCGAAGCGAACAGCGCGATTGCACAACTGTGCTTCAAGTGCGCCGAGATTGACAGCAGCCTGGGAGCGGGCAAAGTGTCTTACGGCACAGAAGCGGCGCTGTTTCACCAGGTCGGCGTGCCCACGGTCGTGTGCGGCCCCGGTCACATTGCGCAGGGGCACCAGCCCAACGAGTGGATCGCATTGGAACAAGTCGCGTGGTGTGAGCGCTTCATGCGCCGGCTCGCCGACGAAATTTGCGTCAACTGACGCGCGATCACAAGAACCCACAGCAACTACCGAAGGAAAAGATGATGTTACGCAGAAATTTCATGGGCAGCGTTTTGACCCTGGCTTCAAGCATGGCTTTGGCGCAGGCGCCGACCCGCGTTGAACGCGTCGTCGTGCCGTTTGCGGCGGGCGGCGTGCAGGACCTGCTGGCGCGTGCCATCTCGGCCGAACTGGGCATTGCCCTGGGTCAGACCGTGATCATCGAAAACAAGCCGGGTGCCGGCGGGACCGTGGGCACTGGCTTTGTCGCCAAGGCAGCGCCGGACAGCGGCGTCATGGTCCTGGCTGCAGCCAGCCACAATATTGCGGGCTCGCTCTACCCCAAGCTGAGCTACGACCCGCAAAAAGACTTTGCGCCGATCGCCCATATCGGCACGGCTGACTACGTGCTGATGGTCCACCCCGACGTTCCGGCACGGACCGTAGCTGAATACATCCGCTATGCCAAGGCCAACCCGGGAAAAATGAATTACGCAACAGCTGGCATCGGCAGCGCCACGCATCTGTCCATGGCTTACGTCAATGGCATGGCCGGTATCGACGTGGTGCACGTGCCGCTCAAAGCCACTGGCGAAGCCATCAACGAAGTGATTTCAGGCCGTGCGCAGGCCGTGATCGCCGCCAGCATCGGCGCGCTTTCATTTGCCAAGGACAGCCGCATCCGGCTGATCGGTGTCACCTCACCCAAACGCTCCAAATACCTGCCCGATGTTCCCTCGATTGCGGAGAGCGGACTGCCGGGCTACCAGTTCGACTCGTGGTTTGGCCTGCTCGGGCCGGCTGGAACACCGGCAGCGGAAATCAGCCGCATCAATCTGGCCATCGCCAAACTGTTGAAAGACCCTGTGGTGCTGGAGCGCCTGGACAAGCAGGGCATTGAGCCACATGCCATGAACAACGCCGACTTTGCCAAATTGCTGGCGCTGGACTATGAGCGCATGGCCAGGGTGGTGAAAGTGTCCGGCGCAAAAATCGAATAGCGCAGACGCGCGCCTGACCCGGGCGCTCACCGCGCCCGGTCGCGCATCGTGGTTTACACCGCGCTGCGGGTTGTCACCAATTCGCGTCTGTCAGCGGTAAAAAACCGCTACCAGGACCACGCTCAACAGGGCTACAGCCACGGCGAATACGATCAAGGCGGCCGGATCGGCCCCCTTGAATCGCTGGCTGACTTGCTCAAGACTTCTCGGCAAATGCAGGATCATCATTTTTTGTCTCCTCCTGGGAAATGGGTAGACCAACCAACGAAGGTATCTGCCAGTCAGCACTTCCCGCCGGCCAAGCTACTCCGATTGCTGCGCACTTGCAAGCGGTTTTTTGAAATCAAGTTTGCACTCATTTGCAATGGCGGCCATCCAGAAACGGCTGGGATGAGGCACGCCGCCCTTGCTGAATACCCCCTTTTGGGGGATATCCAATCGACGGCGCGACTGCCAGAATTGCCACATAAGAGTCGGGCCCTGTGAAGGCTCGACAGCGGAGATGGCGCCAATGCTCCCTTGCGTTTTCTCAATGAGTTGACACGGGTATCTGACTTCAATGGCGGGGTCTGCAATCCGGTTTTCGGCATCGTGCACCAGCCACTTGGTGAAAAGGAGATCGATATGGAACGAATCTGGTTGAATCACTACCCGCCGGGGATTCCGGCCGAGGTTGACTTGCAGGAGTTTGCCTCGCTCAAGGATGTGCTGCTGCGCAGTTGTCAGCGCTTTGGCGAACTGCCCGCCTACAGCAACATGGGCGCATCCATCAGCTATGCCGAACTCGACCGATTGAGTCGTGACTTCGCAGCCTATCTGCAGAAATCGCTGCACCTGCACAAGGGCGACCGGGTGGCAATCATGATGCCCAATCTGCTTCAATACCCGGTGGCGCTGTTCGGCATCCTGCGCGCTGGCATGGTGGTGGTGAACGTCAATCCGCAGTACACCGTGCCCGAACTGGAACACCAGCTCCAGGACTCCGGCGCCGTAGCCATCGTCGTACTGGAAAACTTTGCCCACACCTTGCAAGTGGTTCTGCAAAGAAATCTGAACTTGAGCCCGGTCGTCATCACGACCGAGGTCGGCGACATGTTTCCGATGGTCAAGGAAATACTCACCAACGTCGCAGTGAAGTACCTCAAGCACATGGTGCCGAAATGGAAGATTTCGGGCGCCATTGAATTCAACGCAGCCTTGCGTCTGGGGCACAAGCAGGACCTGGACGACGTGCCGCTGACGCACATCGACACCGCCTTCCTGCAGTACACCGGCGGCACCACCGGCGTTGCCAAGGGCGCTGTATTGACGCACGGCAACATGGTTGCAAACCTGCAGCAGGTCGGCGCCTGGATCGCACATGACCTGCTTGACGGCAAGGAAGTATTTATCTGCCCGTTGCCGCTCTACCATGTCTACGCGCTCAACTCCAGCCTGGTGTTTATGAAGATCGGCGCGCACACCGTCCTGATCACCAACCCGAGGGACATGCCCGCCTTCATCCACGACCTCAAGAAATACCGGTTCACGGTCATGATCGGCGTCAACACGCTGTACCGGGCCCTGCTTGATGAACCCGGGTTCGCCGGGGTCGACACGCACGGACTCAAGGTCGCAAACGCCGGCGGCATGGCCGTGCAGCGCGTCGTCGCGCAGCGCTGGAAGAAGGCAACCGGCGTGCCCATCATCGAGGCCTACGGCTTGACCGAGACTTCGCCAGGTGCAATCTGCAATCCATTGAACATCGAGGACTGGACCGGAACCATCGGAATGCCGTTTCCTTCAACTGAGGCAACCGTGCTTGACGATGCTGACCATCAGCTCGCGCTGGGCGAAGTGGGCGAAATCTGTGTGCGCGGCCCGCAGGTCATGACCGGCTACTGGTGCCGCCCCGACGAAACTGTCAAGGTCTTCACCCCGGACGGCTGGTTGCGCACCGGTGACATGGGTTTCATGGACGAGCGCGGCTACTTCACCATCACCGACCGCAAGAAGGACATGATCATCGTGTCAGGCTTCAAGGTCTTCCCGAATCAGATCGAGGATGCGGTTGCGCTCCACCCGGGCGTCGCAGAGGTGGCGGCGATTGGGGTGCCTGACGAGAAGTCCGGTGAACTGGTCAAGATCGTCGTCGTCAAGCAGGATCCATCGCTGACCGAGCCCGCCTTGCTTGAACATTGCCGGCAGCACCTGACGGGCTACAAGGTGCCAAAATTCATTGAGTTCAGCAGCGAGCCGCTACCCAAGACCAACCTGGGCAAGATTCTGCGCCGGCAATTGCGCAACAAACACGCTGCGGCGCAGGCTGACCCGTCGCTCGGCAAGCCAGCCCCCTGAGCGGGCTTGCGTTCCTGCGTCATCGGCAAGGCATCAACCGACGACGAGTTTCAGATCGGTCACCCGCAGCACATCGCCCGCCTTGACGCCCTTGACCTCGATCATCCGGCCATTGCGAAGGTCTGCAGCAGTGCCATGGGTGAACGACGCGGAAGCTGCGTCACAGCGTTGTCCCCGAACGACAAAATTGGCCACGCTGACAAATTGCTCGATGGCGCCCTTGATCTCGACGGACTGCAGCGCGATTTCATCCTCGACTTCAATGCTGCTCGCTTTGAGGACACCCAATTTCCAGGTTCCGATGACCTTCAAGCGCAGGCCCGCAAGCAGTTGCAGATTTGACGGACTGTAGGCGGCCGCACTGGCGTCCACATCGAAGCGCCCGACCATGAATCGGCTGGCGGATGACATGGCGGTCACCAGCCCCTCGATCTCGACATCGCCTTCCGGCTGGAACGCCAGCCCTGGACCCATGGCCCGGGAACTCTCGACGGCCAGGCTGTCGCCGGCGACAGAAAGCACGCCCTGGACCCTGACCAAATCACCGGCGTTCAGGTTGCCGGTCATCGAACCCGTCAGTCGCAGTCCATTAAGGTAGTTTCTGGAATCCAGGGTGCTGATGACGCCCGTGCTGACCACGGTTGAAGCCGATGCCACGGCCACACGGGTGGCGGTCCATCGCTGACCATCGGAGCCGGCCTGCAAGCCCCAAACCGTGACGCGCAGGCCGGGCGACATCGCAGCAACCGAAGCAAGACCATCAAAAACCGTGTTGCTGTCAGTTTGCACCGTCATTCCCGCCAGCTTGAAGGTATTGGCCGAAATCTGTGAAACCGGGCCCTGGGCTGCAGACCAGACCTCGATGGTGGAGGCCGTCCCCAGCATCAAATCCGCACCCCGCTGTCCCTGGACAACGGCCATCATCCCCAGACGCAAAACAGTCGATGCAACACTAAGCCCATCAAGCTCGATACCGGCCTGTGTATCGTCGAATTTGATGCCGTTGACAATCACACTGCCGAAACCGGAAATTGCGCCCTGGGCAAAGACACCCGTGCCCCCGGTGCCCGGCGGACCCGCCGAAATCAGGACGTCGCCCCCGCCGCAAGCGGCCAGAGTGGCACCGGTCAGGACCAGCAAACTGCGTCGGCTCAGCGACGGGTTCATGGGTTGACGCTGCTTCATGGTTTTGTCTTTCTTTTTGTCTTGCGCGGTGCCAAAAGCGGCGGCGTTGGCGCGGCTTCGACCGCTTGCACCTTGTCATGGAAATACACACCAAAACGCACGCGGCGCCGGGGTCCGGCGGCGCCTTCGCTGCGCTGCCAGGCCACCGTTGCGGATTGCAGGAACTGCTGCAGTGCGTGCGTCCACAACTGCCTGGCGCGCTTGTGCAGCATGTCTGCCTGAACCGGGGACAGGTCCTCTGAAAACGCGCTTTGCTCCAGCATGAAGGGTTCGCTTTGGGCGGGTCTGAGGTTGTGAACCGCTGCAGCCAGGTGTTCTCCCACATTGCTGCCCAAGAAATGAAACGATTCGCTCAGTCCTTCTTTGGGGACAAATGAATTTGACTTGAGGGTGACGAAGCCGTCCTCGCGCGACTCGACCACACCCAGTCGCACCAATTCATCGAGCACCGCGCGTGCGCCGACATCGCGGCTGACTTCCGCCACCAGGGTCGTGAAATCGGGCTCCCCGGCATTGCCGCGGGTTGGGGTGCGGGCCAGCGGGCGAGGCGTCTGGTCGGCATGCAGGAACCGGGGCTCGCTGATCCAGCGCGCCACGACCGATGACGCAATCGGCACGATGGGGCTCGCCGGCGCCGCCGGCTCGGGTGCGTGGCGCAATCTCTTCACGTCCTTGCGGTGCACACCCGTGAGCAAGGAAATGCGGGTGTCTGAACTGCCCTTGTCGGCCAGGCCGTAAGCCAGTTCGGCCTGCTCGACCAAGGCCTTCTTGAGCAAGTCCACCAAGGAAGGCAGTTGTACCCCGTGGTCAATCATCAGCCGTGCCAACGGTTGCAGCACTTCGGCAAGGGCCTGCTCCGCCAATACCGGATCAGGCAGACCGCCCCCCGGACACAGTGCCGAATCGGCGGCTGTGCTGGCGGTCTTGGCGGTGATGTCGGTCTGCATTTAATACAAGGGCTTTGGCTTGAACAAACTGTTACCTGAATTTTTGGTATTTTTTCCCGAAATATTGGAAAATGAACGCACTGGACCAGAAATCGATCTACACTTTGGGAAAGTTTACCGTAAATACGGGCGAATCCCACAGGATTTCGGCACCTTGACTGCAATTTCACAACTCACAGGAGTTTTTTCATGCGCTCTCATCCATCACGTCACCTACTTGGCTTGCTCGCCGCAGCCGTCGTCACCCTAACAGCTTGTGGCGGTGGCTCGGGGTCGAATCCGGCCGCCAGCGCCATTGTCAACGGTGTAGCAGCCACCGGCCTGGCCATTGCCAACGGGCAGGTCACACTGAAATGCGCCATTGGCACGACAGGCGCCGTCAGCACCAATGCAGATGGCAGCTTCAGCATCGATGTGAGCAAGCTGACACTGCCCTGCGTCGCCCGTGTGGACTACAAAGACAGCACGGGGGCAGCGCAAAAGCTGCATTCACTGGTTAGAGCAGCAGGAACTGCCAATATCACGCCAGTCACCGAACTGCTGGTAGCCCAACTGAGCAGCACCGGCGTCGCCGCCGACGCTTTCGACAAGTTTGACGCCACTGAAGTGCAAACCTTTGACGCCAAACGTGTCAGCACGGCAGCCCAGGCGGTCAAGACCGAATTGGCGGCCAAAGGCGTTGACGTCACGCATTTGAGCGATGACCCGATCGGCAGCAGACTTGTTGCAGCCCACGGCTCAACCCCTGGCGATGACCAGGACAAGGTCCTTGACGACATCAAGGAGCAACTGACCGTGCAGCAAAAGAGCCTGCATGATCTTGAAACCGAAATGCGGCACGGCCATGAAACGCACGACCTGAGCACCAGCACCGGTCTGAGCGGTGACGCTGTTGCCGGCAAAGCCGCCTATGACGCCAATTGCCTGAGTTGCCATGGTGCGCGCGTTTCGGATGCAGTGAACGCATCCAAGATCCTGTCCGCCATCAAAGAAAACGAAGGTGGCATGGGCTTCCTGGCAAGCACCATCAGCAGCGCGACTGCCGACAATATTGCCACCTACATGGCCAGCGTTGTCAGCGGCAATACCCGCACAGCAATGCAGACGCAAACCATCACGTTCGCATCACCCGGAAATCAAACCATGGGTGTTGCCACGCCGGCGCTGACAGCCACCGCAAGCTCCGGGTTGGCCGTTGCAATTACCTCCACCACCCCAGCGGTTTGCACCGTGACGAACACCACGCTGACCCTGGTGACGCCAGGCAGTTGCAGTCTGAAAGCGACGCAGGGCGGCAGTGCCACCTACAACGCTGCAGTCCCGGTGGTCAACTCCTTCACCGTTGCTTCCGCTTCCGGTCTGGTGCTGGCCAGCCAGTCCATTACATTCGCATCGCCCGGGCCTCAAACGGTTGGCACCCCTGCCACTCTAGCAGCCACCTCAAGCTCCGGCCTGAGCGTAACCTTCGCATCAAGCACACCCCTGGTGTGCGCGGTGAGCGGCACCGCATTGACGCTGACAGCAGCGGGCACCTGCACCATCACCGCCGATCAAGCGGGTAACTCGACCTTTTCTGCAGCAGCAAGCGTGTCACGCAGCTTCACGGTGAACGCGTCCACCCCGGCGGCTGTGTCAGGGTCTGCCATCAATGGCAAGACGCTGTATGCGAGCAACTGTGCGGGCTGCCACGGCGCCACCCCCAGCGGCAGGGTGCTCAATGGCAAAAATGTGGCCGTCCTTCAAAACGCCATCAGCGCCAACATCGGCGGCATGAGTGTCCGCGCCGGCTTGACGGCGCAAAACCTGGCAGACATTGCGGCCTTTCTGACGACGCCGACCATCTAAGCCCTGCGGTCAAACCGCCAGGAACGTCAGCCAGCGCTGACGTTCCTGGCTATTTTCGTGCGTGCATTTGTGCAGCTGCGGCCCATCTTTTTACGCGCGCATATTGAAAATCTGCCAAATGCCCTTATCATTAGCACTCGTAGGGGTTGAGTGCTAACAGGTCTTTTTGTCCGGCAGAACCTTCTCCTCAGGCTATTGAGCACCAAGTCCATTGACTTGGTGTTCGTGTTTTTTAACCTCTGTTTCAAATCTAAGGAGCCCCCATGAAACTTCGTCCTCTGCACGACCGCGTGATTGTCAAGCGCGTCGAAAACGAAACCAAAACCGCCTCTGGCATCGTCATTCCTGACAGCGCTGCTGAAAAGCCTGATCAAGGCGAAGTGCTGGCCGTTGGCCCGGGCAAGAAGAACGACAAGGGCGAAATCAGCCCGATGGCAGTCAAGATCGGCGACCGCGTCCTGTTTGGCAAGTACAGCGGCCAAACCGTCAAGGTTGACGGCGACGAACTGCTCGTGATGAAAGAAGACGACCTGTTCGCAGTCGTTGAGAAGTAATTTCTCAAGCCTTCATCCTCTTATTAATTAACTGAATCCGGAGATATCAACATGGCAGCAAAAGACGTCATTTTCGGCGGCGAAGCCCGCGCACGCATGGTCGAGGGTGTGAACATCCTGGCCAACGCAGTCAA
>CAIRAW010000019.1 GCA_903876735.1 uncultured beta proteobacterium
AAAACAGACCGGACAAATGCTTGGGGTTTTCGGGATCAAACGCTGACCGAAGCATGAATGCTGGGACAATTGGTACATGAGTGAAGTCGTAACAAAGAAAATAAGCGCCCCAAAAATTGGGTTTGTCAGTCTCGGGTGCGCCAAGGCATTGACCGACTCTGAATTGATCCTGACGCAACTGAGCGCCGAGGGGTATGAAACCTCCAAGACATTCCAGGGTGCCGATCTGGTTATCGTCAATACCTGTGGGTTTATCGACGATGCAGTGAAGGAGAGCTTGGACACCATTGGCGAAGCATTGGCGGAAAACGGCAAAGTCATCGTCACCGGTTGCCTTGGCGCCAAGACGGCGATGGACGGCGGCAATCTGGTGCGCCAGATGCACCCCAGTGTGCTGGCTGTAACGGGTCCACAGGCAACCCAGGAAGTGATGGATGCGGTGCACGCCAGTTTGCCCAGGCCGCATGATCCGTTTTTGGACCTGGTACCCAATGCATTTGGTGTTGCGGGTTTGAAACTGACGCCCCGGCATTACGCCTACATCAAGATCAGTGAAGGCTGCAACCATCGCTGCACCTTTTGCATCATCCCTTCGATGCGGGGTGATCTGGTGTCGCGACCGATCGGCGATGTGCTGAAAGAAGCGGCGGCCCTGTTTGAAGGCGGGGTCAAGGAACTGTTGGTGATCAGCCAGGATACGTCAGCGTATGGCGTTGATGTCAAATACCGAACCGGCTTCTGGAATGGCAGACCCATCAAGACTCGCATGCTGGAATTGGTGCAGGCGCTCGGAGAAATGGCGCAGCCTTATGGGGCCTGGGTTCGTCTGCACTACGTCTACCCCTACCCGAGTGTGGATGAAGTCATTCCCCTGATGGCGGCCGGCCTGGTCTTGCCCTATCTTGATGTGCCGCTTCAGCACAGCCACCCCGATGTGCTCAAGCGCATGAAGCGGCCGGCCAGCGGCGAGAAAAATCTGGAGCGGATCCAGCGCTGGCGTGAGACTTGTCCTGAAATCGTGGTGCGCAGCACCTTCATCGCGGGTTTCCCGGGCGAAACTGAAGAAGAGTTCAGCCATTTGCTCGAGTTCATGCGTGAGGCACAAATTGACCGCACCGGATGCTTTGCCTACAGCCCGGTGCAGGGAGCTGCCGCCAACGACCTTCCCGGGATGTTGCCGGCCGAGCTTCGGGAAGAACGTCGGGCACGCTTCATGGCGGTGGCTGAGGCGGTATCGGTGGCCCGATTGCGTCAGCGCGTTGGGGCCACCATGCAGATTCTGGTTGATTCGGCTCCTGCGCTGGGAAGAAAAGGCGGTCTTGGCCGGAGTTACGCGGATGCACCCGAGATTGACGGTGTCGTTCAACTGATGGCGCCGGAAAAAATCAGCAAGACCTTGCGGGTCGGTGAATTCACCAAAGCACGTATTGTTTCGGCAGTGGGTCACGATCTTGTGGCACAGCCGTTTTAGCACTGACGTTTTGACAACGTTGTGGGCACAAAAAGAAGCCGCTGGCAATGCAGCGGCTTTTTTCAAAAAGCATCCGTTAATCTTCTTAGAAAATGAACGGATTTCATTTATATTGGTGCCCAGGAAGGGACTCGAACCCCCACGAAGTTACTCGCTAGTACCTGAAACTAGTGCGTCTACCAATTCCGCCACCTGGGCATTTCAGGAAAGAAAGTAATTGTATCAAAAATAGTAGCCAAACCAGCGGCTTGCTGGATGAAGTTGAAGGAATAGTGCAAGGCCATCGTGACGGCCACGGATTTGTGTCGCGTGATGACGGTGCGCCTGACATCTATTTGCCGCCAAATGAAATGCGGGCCGTGCTGCACAAGGACCGTGTCAAGGTACGCATCGTGCGGTCCGATCGCAAGGGCAGGCCAGAGGGCCGGGTGGTTGAAATCATGGAACGCTCCAGCCAGACCATCATCGGTCGCCTCCTGCAGGAAAGCGGTATCTGGATTGTTGTGCCGGAAGACAAGCGCTATGGTCAGGATGTGCTCGTTCCCAAGGCGGCCACTGGCGCAGCCAAGGCGGGCCAGGTGGTAGTCGTCGAGTTGACGGAGGCACCTGCCCTATATGGCCAACCGGTCGGGCGCGTCACCGAGGTGCTGGGTGAGGTTGACGACCCTGGCATGGAAATTGAAATCGCGGTGCGCAAATACAGCGTGCCGCATGAATTCTCCGACTCCTGCATTGCGTTAGCCCGGTCCTTGCCCGATACGGTTCGGTCTCAGGACAAAAAGCGCAGGGTCGATTTAACCGACGTCGCATTGGTGACGATCGATGGTGAAGATGCCCGGGATTTTGATGATGCGGTCTATTGTGAGCCGGCCAAGATTGGCAAGGGGAAATCTGCGGCCGTGGGCTGGCGCCTGCTGGTCGCGATTGCCGATGTCAGTCATTATGTTGAAACCGGATCGAGCATCGATGTCGATGCCTACGATCGTGCCACCAGCGTGTACTTTCCGCGGCGCGTGATTCCGATGCTGCCAGAGAAGTTGTCCAATGGACTGTGTTCACTCAATCCTGAGGTTGAACGCCTGTGCATGGTGTGCGACATGATGGTGACGGAAGACGGCGAGGTTTCGGCCTATCAGTTCTACCCGGCCGTGATGTGGAGCCATGCACGCTTTACTTATAACGAGGTGGCGGCGATTCTTGCCAACACGCGTGGCCCGGAAGCTTTGAAGCGCAAGGAGCGGGTTACGGACCTGCTCAATCTGCACGATGTATACCAGGCCTTGCATAAGGCGCGGGTGCGCCGCGGGGCTGTGGACTTCGAAACGGTTGAAACACAAATCGTTTGTGACGAGGTCGGACGCATCGAAAAAATCGTGCCGCGCACGCGCAATGACGCACACAAGCTGATCGAAGAGGCGATGTTGGCTGCCAATGTCTGCAGCGCCGACTATATTGCGCAGAGCAAGCATGCTGGCCTGTTTCGTGTGCATGAAGGTCCGACGCCGGAAAAGGTTGAACTGCTTCGCAACTACCTCAAGGCCATTGGCCTTGCCTTGACGGTTAGCGATGATCCGACACCGGGTGAGTTTCAGGCGATTGCAGCGGCAACCGCCGAGCGACCGGATGCGGCGCAAATCCATTCCATGTTGTTGCGTTCCATGCAGCAGGCGATCTATACGCCGCTCAACAGCGGTCATTTCGGTTTGGCGTTCGAGGCCTATACGCACTTCACCAGTCCCATCCGGCGTTACCCGGATCTGCTGGTGCACCGGGTAATCAAGGCCATTCTGGCCAAGACCAAGTACCAGCTTCCAGTGCTGCCGACGCCGGGTGAAGCCCATGCCAAGCTTTCGCGTCGCATTGAAAAGGGACTGGCCGCGCGGGTTGCGGAGCCTGGATACAAGCCGAAGAAGCAGAGTCCCGAGACACAGGCCTGGCAAGCTGCGGGCATGCATTGCAGCGCCAACGAGCGTCGTGCCGACGAGGCCAGTCGCGACGTGGAAGCCTGGCTTAAATGCAAGTACATGCATGAGCACCTCGGCGAAGAGTACAGCGGCGTGGTCAGTTCTGTGACCAGTTTTGGCATCTTTGTCACGCTCGATGCGATGTATGTCGAAGGACTGGTCCACATCACGGAACTCGGCGGTGACTACTACCGCTTTGACGAGGCGCGCCAAGAACTGCGCGGCGAACGCACCGGCGTGCGCTACGCTATCGGAACCCGCGTTCAGGTGCAGGTCAGCCGGGTTGATCTGGATGGCCGTCGAATCGATTTTCGACTGTTGACGGCAGCGGACGGTTTGCTGTCTCGACCGACGGCGGGCAAAGATCTCCCGCAAAAGGTTGCCGGTCGCATTGCGTTCGACAAGCCGGGCACACCACCGGCCAAGCGTCCGGCACGCAAAGCGGCGCAGCGCTCGGTGCGCTCCTCTGATGCCGATGTGCCGTTGATCAAGTCAGGTGGACGTACCTCGATCGCCAAGAGCAAGGACAAGGGACGCAAGTCACGCCGGCGCACCTGATCTGATCGACTTCATACTTTTAGCAGGTAAGCAAATATGACTTCGAATTCAAAAGTGGCCATCGTGACTGGTGCCGGAACCGGCATTGGAAAAGCCGCCACACTGGCCTTGCTCAAGGCCGGCTATCGAGTGGTGCTCGCTGGTCGGCGTCCTGCACCGTTGGACGAGGTGCTGGCGCTTGGTGCTGCACCGGATCGTTCGTTGGCAGTGGTTACCGATGTGGCGGATTCGGATTCGGTGAAGGCCCTGTTTGATGCCGCAGTTCAGCGGTTTGGCCGGGTTGATGTGCTGTTCAACAATGCCGGGGTCGGCGCGCCGGCCATCCCCCTGGAAGATCTGACGCTGGCGCAGTGGAAGAACGTGGTCGATATCAACCTGACCGGCATGTTTCTGTGCATTCAGCAGGCATTCCGCGTGATGAAGGCGCAAGTCCCGCAGGGCGGGCGAATCATCAACAACGGCT
Organism: uncultured beta proteobacterium; assembly: GCA_903876735.1. Taxonomy (GTDB): domain Bacteria; phylum Pseudomonadota; class Gammaproteobacteria; order Burkholderiales; family Burkholderiaceae_C; genus Rhodoferax. The sequence continues at coordinate 4,457 of CAIRAW010000019.1, forward strand.
CCATTTCGGCCACCACGCCACGTCCGAATTCAAGTCCTTACACGGCAACCAAACACGCGGTCCAGGGCTTGACAAAATCGGCCTCACTGGACGGTCGAAATTACAACATTGCTGTGGGGCAGATCGACGTCGGCAACGCGGGAACCGAAATGGCGCAGCGCATGGCCACCGGCATCCTGCAGCCCAATGGCGACACGATGGTCGAACCGCTGATGGATGTGAACATCGTGGGCCAGTCTGTTTTGTACATGGCCAACCTGCCGTTGGAGGCCAATGTGATGTTCCACACCGTGATGGCAACCCGGATGCCATTTGCCGGGCGCGGTTGACCTCAGATCGGTTGCAGCGAACGGGCCAGCGCTCCGGCAGTCAGGGGCAAATCATCAGGCCAGTGGTCAGCCTTTAGTCCATGCTGAAAGACCGCTTCGCAACTGACCCGCCAGCTTGGTGATTCCGTTGCGAGTCCGGCTCCGATCAGACCGGCCAGCACATCGCCGCTACCCGCCGTCGCCAATCTGGCATTCCCTGTTGGGTTTAGGACTGGTGTTTGTCCGGGGGCTGCGATGACGCTACCCGATCCCTTGAGCACCACGGTGCAGCCAAAGCGAACTGCCAGGCGCTGCGCTGCAGCGAGGCGATCGCCTTGCACCTGAGCGGCCGTGTTTCCCAGCAAGCGGGCCGCTTCCAGTGGATGAGGTGTCAGCACCGTACTGGCGAAACGTCTGGTTCGGGCGCTCAGCAGGGTTTGGAGTTGCGAGTCCGTTGCGATGGCGTTCAGCGCGTCCGCATCGATCACCAGTCGCGCCGCGCTTGACAGTATTTTTGGCAAGTAGCTGCGGATCGCATCACCGCCGCCGCAGCCGCAGACCACGGTCATGGATTTGAATTCCAGCGCCTCAATTGGCCGGAACATCAGTTCTGGCCGACTGGTGTCCGTACTCAGGCTGGCGCCGTCGAGCAGTCCGACAAAGACCCGTCCTGCGCCGGCATGCAGTGCAGCAGATGCAGCCAGCAAGGCTGCGCCCGTCATGCCCGGCGCACCACCGACAATGGCGACATCGCCATAACTGCCTTTGTGCGATGCGTGAAGGCGTCTTGTCTGCCTGGTCGGTGCCCCAGCCAGCCAAGCGTCATGGGTAATGGCTGCGGACCTGTTTTGCTCGATTTGCAGATCATCCAGCCAGACAGTCGCTGCAGCATCGCGTCCATGGCCGGTGAACAGCCCGGGTTTGAGTGTGAGCAGGCTCAAGCAGTGGTGGGCCTTGACGCAGGACGGGCCCGCATGACCGGTGTCGGCATGCAGCCCGGTAGGGATGTCCACGGCCAGCACGGTGGCGTCGCTGGTATTGAGCAAGTCAATCCACTTTGCCATGCGCCCCTCTGGCGCGCGCGTGGCGCCGATGCCGAGCAGGGCGTCAATGCCAAAATCGAAGTCAATGGGCGCTTCCTCGGCAAACTCGACACCAGCGTCCAGAGCCCGCTGCCATGAGGCCTGTGCGTCGGGTGGTGCTGTATCCGCATGGCCAAGCCAGGTCACCACCGGACGCTTTCCCCATTGTTGCAGGTGCATGGCGGCTTCCATGCCGTCGCCCCCGTTGTTGCCAGGGCCGCAGGCGATCCATGGGCGCCGACTGTGTGGCGCCAGGGCCAGCGCCAGTTGAGCAAGCGCCAGACCAGCGCGCTGCATCAAGACGTGTGACGGCAGGGCTTCCTGGGCTGCGAGTTCAATGCGACGGGTGGCGGCAACGCTGTGCAAAGCATGGCGCAGGGCGAAGTCGATTCTTTTCACAGTGCCTAAAACTCGTAGGTTTCGCCTTCGCGGGCCAGCCGGTAGTCAGGGCCGCCCGCCTTGTGCTGGTTACCCGTCAGCACCTGTTGAAAGACGGCGTCCAGTGCATCATCGCTGCGGGTCGGTTCATGATGGGTGCAAAACAGAAGTTTGACTTTGGCATTGATGGCGTATTGGATGCTGGTGTTGAAGGTGCCGTGTCCCCAACCCTTTCGCGCAGCATATTCCTGCTCGGTGTAAGAGCAGTCTGCAATCAATACATCCACCCCCGCCATGGCGCGCAGGATGCTGTCGGATTTTTCATCGATCAAGGCCTGGTACTCGGCATGACCGGCTTGATCTGGTTCGTAAATGTTTTGTGGCGGCTCGTGGTCGCCGGTGAAGAATATTGATTTTCCGTCGGCTTCGATCCGGTAACCAAAGTTAACCACCGGGTGATTGAGCAGATAGGGTGTGACCGTGGCCGATCCGATGCGCACGCTTTGTTCTGGGGCCAGCGTCACGTATTCGATGCGCGCTTTCATTTTTTCCTCCAGCACCGGGAAATAGCTGTGCTGCAACTGCACCGACATGACCTGCTCCACGCCTTTGCCCGAAACCGGATCAAAGGCGCCATGCAGGCGGAGCAGATTGCCGGAAATAAAATTAGGCGCAAAAAAAGGCAGACCCTGAATGTGGTCCCAATGCGAGTGGGTGATCAGCACATTGGCAGTCAAGGGCATCTCGCACAGCAGGGTCTGGGAGAGCGGAAATATGCCGGTCCCGGCATCCAGGATGATCAGCTCATTGTTGTCCGTGCGAATTTCGATGCACGTGGTGTTGCCGCCATAACGCACCGTATTCGGTCCAGGTGAGGCAATGGAGCCTCGGACGCCCCAGAATTTGATTTTCATTCCTGGCCCTTTTGTCGATCAAAGCAGGTTGGTTTACGCAAACTACTTTGCGAAGTTGTTGCACAACGAAGCGGATTCATCGTCCTGGCCGCAATGCAAGGATTGCTGGCGGCGATCAAGCACTTGCGTATTGTGGGGCTCATTTTCTGAATTGTCTTGCAACATGAAAATCTGTCAACAGAAAAAAGAGTGTTATTGAAGCGCAAGATCAAGCGCGAAGTCGCGCCACGCCAAACCCGGCAACGTCGAGGTCTGGCGACTTGCCGCCGACCAGATCGGCCAGCATGCGGGCCGAGCCGCAACTCAACGCCCAGCCGCTCGAGCCGTGACCCAGGTTCAGCCAGAGTCCGGCAATCCCGCTAGCACCGATCATCGGGGGGCCATTGGGCAGCATGGGACGCGCGCCTTTCCATTCCTGCACGCCGCCCGACAGATTGGCAGCGCCAGGAAACCAGTCCTGCAGAACCTTGTACAGGGTTTGCAGTGAACTGAGGCGCATCTTGTCGGGTGTGCCACCAAGTTCCGCGCTGCCAGCGACACGCACACGATTGCCCAGACGTGAAATTGCCACTTTGTAGCGCTCGTCCATGACGGCGCTGCGGGGCGCATTGAGGGGCTCGCGAATTGAGGCGCTAACCGAGTAACCGTGAACCGCTGTCAACGGGATTTTCAGTCCCAAAGGCGCCAGCAAACGGGCTGAAGCCAGTCCGGCGCACATGACGAGGGCGTCGTATTGGCGCCCCACACTTTCACCGGCGATGTCGAGGCAGACGCCTTTGGCGCAGGCCACGCTCTTGACTTCCGTATTGAACTGGAAATCGACTCCCAATCGCTGCGCCTTGCCTTTGAGCAAAAGGGCAAATTGCCTGCAGTTTCCGACCTCGTCGTCAGGCAGGTGGATGGCGCCGAAAAATGGGGTGTCCGGATTGAGTGCGGGCTCGACCTTTCGTGCCTCGGCCGGGCTGACTTCCCTGAAAGAAACACCGGCCTCACGCAGGACTTGCAGCCCAGGCTGTGCCAGTTTGCTGTCCTTCTCGGAACGCAACAGAACCATGTAGCCGTCACTGCGTTCGTATTCCAGGGACAAATCGTTCGTAATGTGGTGCAGACGTTCCCGGCTGTAGAAGGCCAGTCGCTGCAATTTGGTCCGGTGCGCCAGATAGGTCTCGAGATTGCAGGCGCGCAACCATTTCCACATCCAGACCAGGTCACGGGTCGCGAGCGGCAAGCTCACTTTGACAGGCGCGTAGTGGCTCAGCAAGTGCCCGAGCACCTTGGCTGGCATGCCGGGCGCGGCCCATGGCGTCACATAGCCCGGTGCCACCAGACCGGCATTGGCAAAGCTGGCTTCCTCGGCGGCGGCGCCGCAGCGCTCCAGCACGGTTACTTCGTGGCCGTCGCAGGCCAATTCGTAGGCCGTTGTGACACCAACGATGCCCGCACCAATGACTGCAATTTTCATGAACCCTCGTGTTTTTGATCGGCCTGTTCGACAGGCTGAGGTAATGAAGTTTCTTGATCCTGAAGGTTCAAGGCGGATGGACTCGCTGCAATGTGTTCAAGGTGGACGCCAAGTCACTGTTGGCCCAACAATTGTTCGATCTGCAATGCGATGTTGAGTACCGGATCATCGCGCATGGCGCCAGCCCAGACCATCATACCAACGGGCAATTCGTCGGGGCTCTGGCAAGGGATCGAGATGGCGCAGCCATCGAGCATGTTGACGACACTGGTGTTGCGCAGCAGCAGGGCGTTGAGCCGGAAAAATTCATCATCGCGCTCGGGCCCCGGTGAGACGTCCGCAATTGGCGCAGCCGTCACTGGCGTTGTGGGCGACAGAATGGCGTCAAATCCCTGCATGGCTGCATCCATTTTGCAGATCCACCGCTGCCGCGCGCCCAGCATCTCGATGTAATCACAGGCACTCATGCTGGCGCCCCGCTGGATACGGGTGGCGACACGCGGGTCGTAGCGTTGTGCTTTGCGTTCCAGCAGCCGGCGATGCCAGGCGTAGCTCTCGGTGGCTGAGATGCTGCCGGCAACTTGAATCTGCGGGAGTTCGTTGAGTTCGGTGAGTTCCAACTCGGTGATCGTTGCACCTGCCTTGCGCAAGGCGTTCAGTGTGCGTTGCCAGGCACGCGTCACCGTGGCATCGAGTCCGTCCAGCATGAGGGTACTGGCAACTGCCAGGCGGTAGGCGCCCAAGGGCGCAGCGCTGCGCGTGACCCTGCGCTGCGCCAGAATTTCATGCGCCAGGATCGCGTCCGGCACCGAGCGTGTGAGGGCGCAAACCGTATCGAGCGTGGTGGACAGCGGCAGAGCGCCTGCGGTTGGAACCAGTCGGGCCGTATTTTTGAAGCCGACAATGCCGTTAAGCGCTGCCGGAATACGGATCGAGCCGCCCGTGTCCGAGCCCAGTCCGATGAATGCGGCACCGCTTGCGACCGACACCGCTGCGCCTGATGAAGAACCACCGGGAATAAGCGCTAATTTCGTGGAGCAGGCGTTGGCCGGGGTTCCGAAGTGCGGGTTGACGCCGACACCCGAGAACGCAAATTCGACCATGTTTGTGCGTCCCATGAAGGCAGCGCCGGCGCGCCGCAGTCGTGCAACGGCTGGACTGTCTTGCTGTGCTGCAGCAGCGTCCTGCAGGGCGACAGAGCCTGCGGTGGTGGTTTGACCGGCAACGTCAAACAGGTCCTTGACCGAGACTGCAAGACCGGCGAGCGGCGTTTTTTCAACCTGTGGCCGGCGAGCAATGGCGCGGGCCTCGTTGAAAGTGGCCAGCAAAAAGACGTGTTTGCAAGGCGCTGATTGGGCAATATCGATGGCGCGCTCGATTTCCGTCGTGGAATCGGTCTCAGCGCTGCGCAGTCGGCACAGTGTCGTTTGAAGGTCTGGGGTCATGGGGTTCGGGTGGGCCTGTGCTATAGTCCTTGGGTTTCGCTGAGTAGTCAAATGACTGTTCAGAGAACAAATCAGCAAACCAGTTTAATCAAGGTGTTGCGGGCGCTACCGGGAAATTCCTGAGGCGTTTGCAAAAACGAACTGGATTTTAGACCTAACCTTTGGAGTTAACCATGTCAGTAACCATGCGCGAAATGCTGGAAGCTGGTGTCCATTTCGGCCACCAAACCCGCTTCTGGAATCCCAAGATGGCCCCATTCATTTTCGGCCATCGCAACAAAATCCACATCATCAACCTGGAAAAGTCGCTTCCGATGTTCCAGGAGGCTGCCAAGTTCGTGCGCCAGATTTCCGCCAAGCGTGGGACCGTGCTGATGGTCGGCACCAAGCGTCAAGCCCGTGAAACAGTGGCCGAAGAAGCACGCCGTGCCGGCGTTCCCTTCGTTGACCAGCGCTGGCTCGGCGGCATGCTGACCAATTTCAAGACCGTCAAGACGTCCATCAAGCGTCTCAAGGACATGAAGATTCAGCAGGAAGTCGGACTCGACAGCCTGAGCAAGAAGGAACAGCTGATGTTCGCACGCGAACTCGCCAAACTGGAACGCGACATCGGCGGTATTCAGGACATGTCGGTTCTGCCGGATGCAATTTTCGTGATTGACGTCGGTTTCCATAAAATCGCGATCGCCGAAGCCAAGAAGCTTGGCATCCCCCTGATTGCGGTGGTCGACACCAATCACTCGCCCGAAGGCATCGATTACGTCATTCCCGGCAATGATGACTCGTCCAAGGCTGTGGTCTTGTATGCACGTGGCATTGCTGATGCGATCATCGAAGGCCGCACCAATATGGTTGACGATGTCGTCAAGGCGATGGCGACTGAGAGTGGCGATGAATTTGTCGAAGTGGACGAGGCCTCTGCCTGAGTTGTCCGCGACCCCAAGAAAGGGGGCTTTTGTGCCCCTTTTTTTTAGTCTTTTTTTCAACTAACTGAACTGAGTACGGAGAATCAAGATGGCTGCAATTACCGCGAGCATGGTTGCTGAACTGCGTGGCAAGACCGATGCCCCCATGATGGAGTGCAAGCGTGCACTGACCGAAGCTGAAGGCAATATGGAAAAAGCCGAAGAACTGCTGCGCGTCAAGCTCGGCAGCAAGGCCGGCAAGGCCGCTGGCCGGATTACGGCTGAGGGTGTGGTGACCTGCTGCATCGCCGACGGCGTTGGCGCACTGCTTGAAGTCAACTGCGAAACCGATTTCGTCACCAAGAACGACAGCTTCCTGGCCCTGGCCAATGCCGCCGTGCAACTGGTCGCCAAGAGCAATCCAGCAGATGTGGTTGCCCTGGGTTCCTTGCCTTATGCGCAGGATGGTTTCGGCCCGACGCTGGAAGACGTTCGCAAGGGTCTGATCGGCAAGATTGGCGAGAACATGAGCTTTCGCCGTTTCAAACATTTCACCGGCCCCAGCAAACTGGTTTCCTATCTGCATGGAACGCGCATTGGCGTGGTGGTTGAATTTGACGGTGATGAACTCGCCGCCAAGGATGTCGCCATGCACGTTGCCGCCATGAAGCCGGTCGCCCTGTCCAGCGCGGATGTGCCGGCCGAATTGGTGGCCCGCGAGCGTTCTGTGGCTGCAGCCAAGGCGGCTGAGGATGCGGCTGTTGCGACCGCTGCTGGAAAGCCGGTTCAGTCAGCTGAAATCGTTGCCAAGCGCATTGAAGGTGGCGTGCAAAAATACCTCAAGGAAGTCTCCTTGTTCAACCAGCCGTTCGTGAAGAATGACAAGCTGACGGTGGAGCAGATGCTCAAGGCCGCTGGCACGACGGTCAAGGGCTTCACGCTGTACGTTGTCGGTGAAGGCATCGCCAAGAAGGTTGACGATTTTGCGGCCGAGGTGGCAGCCCAGGTGGCTGCTGCAAAGCAGGCACAATAATCATCGGCATCCTATCGCCAGCCAGGACTCGCCGGATCATCAAGCCCAGAACGCAATGATCCGGTCGCGTCCGGATTTTCGGAATAGTATCAATCAACATCAAGGAGTTCATCATGTCCACTGCCCAACCAGCCTATAAGCGCATATTGCTGAAGCTGTCGGGTGAGGCCTTGATGGGCGATGACCAGTACGGTATCAACCGGGACACCATTGTCCGGATGGTCGAAGAGGTGGCCGAGGTCACCCGTCTGGGCGTGCAGGTTGCGGTGGTGATTGGCGGCGGCAATATTTTCCGCGGTGTGGCCGGCGGATCGGTCGGCATGGACCGGGCCACTGCGGATTACATGGGTATGCTGGCAACGGTCATGAATGCCCTGGCGCTGGGTGACACCATGAACAAGGCTGGTTTGACGGCACGCGTGATGTCGGCGATTGCGATTGAGCAGGTGGTCGAGCCCTATGTCAGGCCAAAGGCCCTGCAGTACCTCGAAGAGGGCAAACTCGTCATATTTGCCGCAGGTACCGGCAATCCTTTTTTCACCACAGATACAGCAGCTGCTTTGCGTGGCGCTGAAATTGGTGCTGAAATTGTGCTCAAGGCTACCAAGGTTGACGGTGTCTATACGGCTGACCCCAAGAAGGACCCCCTGGCAACCCGCTACACGCGTCTCACTTTTGATGAAGCGATGTCGAAAAATCTGGGCATCATGGATGCAACGGCCTTCGCCTTGTGCCGGGATCAGAAGTTACCGATCAAGGTGTTTTCCATCTTCAAGCATGGTGCGCTCAAGCGCGTGGTGATGGGTGAGGATGAGGGCACGCTGGTCTATGCCTGATCGTGCCAAAATCGCAGCCTTTGTGCATTGCCTATTGAACAGTTGAGAGAGAGGATCAAGATATGCCAATTCCTGATATCAAGAACACGGCAGAGGCCAAGATGGACCAGTCCATCGCTGCTTTCAAGAACAACCTGACCAAGATCAGAACCGGGCGCGCCAATCCGGCTCTGCTGGACGCTGTGCATGTTGACTATTACGGCGCCATGCTGCCGATCAGCCAAGTGGCCAACGTGTCTTTGCTCGATCCCCGCACGATCAGCGTGCAGCCGTGGGAGAAGGGCATGGGCGCGAAGATTGAAAAGGCGATTCGTGACAGTGATCTGGGTTTGAACCCGTCGTCGATGGGTGATTTGATTCGGGTCCCGATGCCGCCGATGTCTGAGGAGCGGCGCAAGGAACTCACCAAAGTGGTCCGCAACGAAGGCGAAGCCGCCAAGATTGCGGTGCGCAATTTGCGTCGTGATGCCAATGAAGCGGTGAAGAAGGCGGTCAAGGACAAGCTCGCTTCAGAAGATGATCAAAAGCGCTGCGAGACTGATATCCAGAAAGTGACGGACCGGCATGTCGTCGAAATCGACCGGCTTGTCGCGGCCAAAGAACAAGACCTGATGGCGGTCTAACCGGCCCCTGCGCATGCCCATTTTTTGGTCTGCATTGTGAGCCAGATACCGCACCACATCGCGATCGTGATGGATGGCAACGGGCGCTGGGCCTCCAAGCGCTTTCTGCCGCGGATTGCCGGGCACAAGCAAGGTGTCGATTCCCTGCGCCGCTGCGTGCGCGCGGTCGGGCAGCGCGGCGTGAAGGTGTTGACGGTTTTTGCTTTTTCCTCGGAGAACTGGAATCGTCCGGCGGAAGAGGTATCGGGTCTCATGGAACTGTTTGCCATGGCGATCGGGCGCGAGATTCCCCAACTCAAGGCAGATGGGGTTCGAATGTTTTTCGTCGGCGAGCGCCTTGGTTTGTCGGTCAAAGTGATAGCCGGCATTGAGCAGGCGGAGCGTGACACTGCATCCAATTCAAAACTGATTCTCAATGTCTGTTTCAATTACGGCGGTCGCTGGGATATCGTCCAGGCCGCTGCCAAATTGGCGGCGCAGGGCAAAGCCGTGACGGAGCAGGCTTTGAGTGAACTGATGGCCTTGTCGCATGTTGCGGACCCCGATCTGGTGGTGCGTACCGGTGGCGAACAGCGGATCAGCAACTTCCTGCTTTGGCAGAGTGCTTATTCCGAGTTCTATTTCAGCGACAAGTTGTGGCCTGAGTTCGACGAAGCGGAACTCGACCGTGCCATTGCGTCCTTCAATCAGCGCGAGAGACGGTTTGGCAAGACATCAGGTCAAATTGCGGCACAAGCCGCCGCTGGCAGTACTTCTTGATAACCGGAGCAAGCCCATGCTGAAGCAGCGTGTTATCACCGCCCTCGTTCTGCTGGCCGTATTGCTGCCGGCCTTGTTCTATGAATCACCGCTGCCGTTTTGTGGCATTGCCCTGCTCTTGATTGCTGCCGGCGCCTGGGAGTGGGGCAGGCTCAATGGTTGCGCGCAGGGGGTGGCGCTGGCGTTTGCGTCGGTTTGTATTGCTGCCTGTGCCGTCAGTTGGTGGTTGGGTTTGCTGACGCAATCTTTGCCCCTGCTCTGGTCGCTTGCGGGTTCTGCTTGGGTGCTGGTCGCTGCTTGGCTGCTGCGTGGTGGCGTGGCGGCATGGTCGCTTTATCCGCGCTGGCTTCGTTTGATTTCCGGGCTGGTCGTCCTCTGGCTGGCCTGGCTGGCCGTGGCCCAGGCCCGGTTTATCGGCATCAATTTTCTGCTGTCTATTCTGGCGCTGGTCTGGGCGGCAGACATCTTTGCCTATTTTGCTGGTCGGGCGTTCGGCGGGTCTTTTAGTCGTGGCAAGCTGGCACCCTCCATCAGTCCAGGCAAGAGTTGGGAAGGCGTCTGGGGCGGCATGATCGGGGTACTGGCCCTGGCGCTATTCTGGCGCTGGGTCGATACCCATTGGGCCATCGGGGTTCCCAGCCTCTATACCCATCTGGGGCGGGCCGGCTGGTTGCTGTTTCTGATTGCCCTCGTGTTCATGGCCGCGATGAGTGTGGCGGGTGATTTGATTGAGTCCCTGGTCAAGCGCAGTGCGGGTGTGAAAGACAGCAGCGGTTTGCTGCCTGGTCATGGCGGTGTGCTGGACCGGGTTGATGCCCTGTTGCCGACGCTGCCGCTGGCACTGATGCTTTACGCTGCGTTGGGGCCCAAATGACCGCTATTGATTCTGCGCTGAAGCAGCGCGTCGTGATTCTGGGGTCAACGGGCTCGATTGGCGTCAGTACCCTGGATGTGATCGCCATGCATCCGGATCGCTTCGAGGTGTTTGCGCTGAGTGCGGCAACACGGGTTGAATTGATGCTGCAGCAGTGCGTGCGTTTCAACCCGGTGTACGCTGTCATGGCGAGTGAAGCCCACGGGCGTGAACTTGAGCGCAAGTGCCGCGACCTGAACATGACAACGCGCGTCTTGTGGGGCACGCAGGCCATCACCATGGTGGCGTCGCATGAATTGGTGGATGCCGTGATGGCCGCCATCGTAGGCGCCGCTGGCCTCGCCTCTTGCCTCGGCGCCGCGCGCTCCGGCAAGCGCCTATTGCTGGCGAACAAAGAGGCACTGGTGGTCGGAGGTGACTACTTCATGCAGGCGGTGGCGCAGGGTGGGGCCAAACTGCTGCCGATCGACAGCGAACATTCCGCCATTTTCCAGTCGCTGCCAGCGGACTCTGCAAGCTGGTCAAGTCAGATCGACAAGATCATTCTCACCGCGTCGGGAGGTCCATTCCGGCAACGTGATCCGCAAACGCTGCGCGACGTGACGCCGCAGCAGGCCTGCGCCCATCCGAACTGGGTGATGGGACGCAAGATTTCTGTCGATTCCGCCTCGATGATGAACAAGGCACTCGAAGTGATCGAGGCTCACTTCTTGTTTGGCGTGCGTCCGGATCAGATCGAAGTGGTGATTCACCCGCAGAGCGTTATTCACTCAATGGTGCAATACAAGGACAACTCGGTGGTGGCGCAACTCGGCACCGCCGACATGAAAGTGCCCATCGCCTATGGTTTGTCCTGGCCGCATCGAATGGCTTCTGGCGCAGCGGCGCTTGATTTCAGAACGATGGGGGCCATGACCTTTGAGTCACTGGATTCAAATGGCCATGCCCAGCGTTTTCCCGGTTTGAAGCTGGCTTGGGATGTTTTGCATGGGCCGTCAGGTGCGACCGCTGTTCTGAACGCTGCCAACGAAGTTGCGGTTGCCGCCTTTCTTGACGGGCTAGTGCGCTTTGACCAGATTCATGCGGTCAACCTTGAGACACTGGCAGCGGTTGACCCCGCCAGTCCGGCGTCTTTGGAGGACCTGCTGGCGCTTGATGCGCTGTCACGCGCGGCTGCGCAGCGCGTGGTTCGGCGCTTTTCCGTTTAACAGGGGCAGCGCGCAACCATGTTGACCCTTGCCGCATTCATTGTCGCGCTCGGATTGCTCATTGCCGTGCATGAGTGGGGTCATTACCGTATGGCGGTGGCCTGCGGCGTCAGGGTTTTGCGTTTTGCCATTGGTTTTGGAAAGCCTCTGCTTCGCTGGCAAGCCAGGAACTCGCCGACTGAATTTACACTGGCTGCCTTTCCACTCGGTGGCTACGTCAAAATGCTTGACGAACGCGAGGCCCCGGTGCCGACGCACGAGCGGCACCTGGCTTTCAATACGCAGCCGCTGCGTTCGCGTATTGCCATCGTGGCGGCAGGTCCTCTGGCCAATTTGCTGCTCGCTGTACTCCTGTATGCAGTGGTTAACTGGATTGGTGTGCAACTCCCGGCCGCCATCCTGGCCAGTCCCGAGGCTGGATCGATCGCGGCGCGCGCTGGTGTGGTCGGTGGCGAGAGGGTCGCGCGTGCCGGCTTTGCGGACGACGAGTTGCAGGATCTGGCGTCGTTTGAAGACCTGCGCTGGCTCATCACCCAGGGAGCGCTGGAGAAACGCGATCTGCGCTTGCTGCTGGCTGGTGCAGTGCGGACTGGGCGTGGCGAGATCGTCCTGAAACTGAGCGGACTTGAGGTCAGCGAGGTTGACGCTGATCTGTTTCGGAAAATTGGCATTGCCGCTCCGTTCAGCCAGGCTGTGATTGGTCAGTTGGTGGCCGGTGGTGTCGCTGACAAGGCCGGATTGCGCCCCGGTGATGTGGTGCGGCAAGTGGGCGCTGTGCCGGTGTTTGACGGGCAGCAACTGCGCCAGTTGATCCGCGCCTCGGCGGCAAGCGCAGAGGCGCCGGCCTTGGCCTGGAAGATCCACCGCGGTCCAGGCGAGCTTGAAATTACCGTAAAACCGGATCGGGCACCGGACGGTGCGGCTTTTATTGGAAGAATTGGCGCCTATGTCGGCGCCATGCCCGAATCGGTGCTTGTCAGATACGGCGCGCTGGACGGTTTGTGGCGTGGAGCGCTTCACGCTTGGGACGTTTCGGTGCTGACGCTCAAGATGATGGGAAAGATGCTGATCGGTGAGGCCTCGCTCAAGAACCTGAGCGGTCCTTTGACCATCGCCGACTACGCCGGCAAATCAGCCGGCATGGGCCTGACACAGTACCTCTTGTTCCTGGCGCTGATCAGCGTGAGTCTGGGGGTTTTGAATCTGCTGCCGCTGCCGGTCCTCGATGGTGGCCACCTGATGTATTATCTTTGGGAGGCGATCACAGGCAAGCCGGTTTCCGAGGTCTGGACTGAGCGCTTGCAGCGTGGTGGTGTCGCCATGCTGGGCGTCATGATGGCGATTGCCATCTTCAACGATATCAACCGCTTATTTGGCTGAAATTTTGGTGCTGACTTTGCAGCACCGGTTTGACTTATAGATATTAAACATGCAATTCAATCGCTTTTATCTGCGCACCGTCTCGACCGTGGCTTCCCTGGCATTCATGGCCAGCACGGTATGGGCGGTCAGCCCGTTTACCGTGCGCGATATCCGTATCGAAGGCTTGCAGCGCGTTGAGTCCGGTACTGTTTTTGTCTCCTTGCCGGTGCGGGTGGGTGATGTCTACAACGACGACAAAGGTTCTGCCGCGATTCGCGCGCTGTTCGATCTGGGGCTGTTCAAGGACGTGCGCATTGAAGTCAGTGGCGATGTGCTGGTCATCGTGGTCGAAGAGCGCCCCACGATTGCCACCGTTGACTTTGTCGGTACCAAGGAGTTTGACAAGGAAGTTCTGGTCAAGGCCCTGCGTGATGTCGGACTGGCGGATGGCCGGCCGTTCGACAAGGCGCAGCTTGACCGTGCCGAGCAGGAACTCAAGCGCCAGTACATCAACCGCAGTCTTTATGCGGCGGAGGTGGTGACCACCGTGACGCCAATCGAGCGCAACCGGGTCAACCTCACGTTCACCGTGGTCGAAGGTGAGCCGGCCAAGATCAGCGAAATCCGGATTGTTGGCAACCAGGTTTTTGGCGAGTCGACGCTGCGCGGCCTGTTTGATCTGAACACCAGCGGCTGGCTCAGCTGGTACACCAAAGCGGACCGCTATGCGCGAGCCAAACTCAATGCCGACATCGAGACCCTGCGCTCCTACTATTTGACGCGCGGCTATCTGGAGTTCAGGGTCGACTCGACCCAGGTCGCGATATTGCCCAACAAGACCGACATTGCCATCACCATCAACGTCACTGAAGGCGAACGTTTTGTTGTCAGCGGTGTCAAGTTGGAAGGCAATTTTCTGGGCAAGGACGAGGAATTCAAGTCGTTGGTGACGATTCGGCCGGGCCAGCCCTACAACGCCGATGAAGTCGCCAGGACAAGCAAGGCGTTCACAGATTATTTTGGCAATTTTGGCTATGCGTTCGCGCGCGTCGAAGCACGCCCGGAACTGGACCGATCGACCAACCGCGTGGCCCTGGTCCTGCAGGCCGATCCGTCGCGGCGGGCTTATGTTCGCAGAATCAATGTTGCCGGCAATAGCCGCACGCGTGACTTGGTGGTGCGCCGGGAGTTTCGGCAATTGGAGGCTTCATGGTATGACGGCGACAAGATCAAGTTGTCGCGTGACCGCGTTGACCGACTGGGTTACTTCAAGGAGGTCGCTGTCGAGACGCAGGAAGTGCCGGGCTCGCCCGATCAGGTCGATTTGACGGTCAATGTGGTTGACAAACCAACCGGAAGCTTGACCCTAGGGGCCGGGTATTCAACAGCCGACGGGCTTGGTCTCTCATTTGGTATCAAGCAGGACAACGCTTTTGGCTCGGGCAATTCGCTCGGGATGCAGGTCAATACCAGCAAGTTGAATCGCGTCCTGGCTTTCAATACGGTGGATCCGTACTTCACCGCCGATGGCGTGTCGCGCAGCTTTGACATTTATTACCGGACCAGCAGCCCTTACCAGGATCAGAGTTATTACCAGGTCAAGACTTCAGGCGGCAGTATCCGCTTTGGTGTGCCGTTCACGGCCAGCGACACGGTTTACTTTGGGGCTGGCTTTGAGAAAACGCAGATCGTGCCCGGCACGCTCCTGCCATTTTCCTATATGCGCTATATCGACCAGTACGGTTATGACAGCTGGGGCATGCCCTTGATTGCGGCCTGGTCGCGCGACAGTCGTGATAGCGCACTGGCACCCAGTTCGGGTCGTTACATGCGCGCCAATGCCGAATGGTCGGTCGCCGGACAGGTTCGGTACATGCGTGCCACATACCAGCAGCAGGAATTTATTCCCCTGAGCAAGCAGTTCACCATTGCGCTCAATGGTGAAGTGGACTTGGGCACAGTGTCCGGCGATCGAACCTATCCCGTGTTCAAGACCTTTTATGGCGGTGGTCTCGGTTCGGTGCGTGGTTTTGAGCAGGGCAGTCTTGGTCCCAAGGACGCCACAGGCATTGCCTTGGGAGGCACCGGTCGAACTATCTTCAATGCGGAATTGCAGGCACCGTTTCCGGGGTCGGGCAATGACCGGACCCTGCGCATGTATGCTTTCTTCGACGCCGGCAGCGTAAGCGGACCGGACGGCGGACTGGCCATCAATACCGACGCCAACAGCCTGCGGTCTTCGGTCGGACTCGGCGTCAGCTGGCTGTCGCCAATGGGGCCGCTGCGGCTGGCTTTTGCCAAACCGATCCGCAAGTTTGAAAGCGATAAAATACAGAGCATGCAATTTCAGATCGGAAGCACTTTCTAATGAACCATTTCCTCAATCGATGCGGTGCCAGCCTGTTGCTGGGTGGCCTGCTGGTCTCGGCACAGGTTCAGGCGCAGGAGTTCCGGATCGGCTTTGTCAGTACCGATCGGATTTTCAAGGAAGCCAGCACGGCCAAGGCGGCCCAGGGCAAACTGGAGCAGGAATTTTCCAAACGCGAGAAAGACCTGGTCGATCTGCAGGTTTCCTTGAAGTCAATGGCGGACAAGTTTGAGCGTGAGGCGCCGACCTTGCCTGAAGGCCAGCGTGCCAGCCGGCAGAAGCAGTTGGTGGACCAGGATCGCGAATTTCAGCGCAAGCGACGCGAATTCCAGGAAGATCTCAATTCCAGAAAAAATGAAGAGTTGCAGCAGGTGCTGGAGCGCGCCAACAAGGTTGTCAAACAGGTCGCTGAACTTGAAAAATACGACCTGGTTTTGCAGGAAGCGGTCTATGTCAACCCAAAGCATGACATCACTGACAAAGTTATCAAGGCCTTGAATTCGGGCGCTGGCAAGTAAAGCGGCCAGGGCGTGTCAGCGTGGTTTTCAGTCTAGGCTTTATTGTTGAGCAACTCGGTGGCGAGTTGCACGGCGATTCCGGACTTGTGATCGAAGGCCTGGCACCGCTTGAATCAGCAAACTGCGGACAACTGAGCTTTCTCAGCAACCCCAAATACCAGAGCCAGCTGGCGTCGTCCAAGGCGGGCTGCGTCATTGTCAGCACCCAGATGCGTGAAGTGGCACTGTTGCGCGGTGCCTGTATCGTCTCCGACCAGCCCTATCTTTATTTCGCCCGCCTAACCCAGCTCTGGAAGAAAAGCCGGGTCCAGACCGATCGTCCGTTGCGTCATCCCAGCGCGGTCATCGATCCGCAGGCCTTTGTCCACCCGAGCGCCCGCATTGGCGCCCTGTGCGTGATCGAGCGCGGCGCCCGCATAGGGGCTGACACCGAACTCAAGTCGCGCGTCACGGTGGGGGAGGACTGTGTCATTGGCGCGCGCTGCCTGCTACACCCCGGCGTCGTGATCGGTGCTGATGGATTTGGCTTCGCACCCAATGCGGGCGCCTGGGAAAAGATTGAACAACTGGGGGCCGTGCAGATCGGCGACGATGTCGAGATCGGGGCCAATACCTGCATTGACCGTGGCGCGCTGCAAGACACCGTGATCAGCGACGGGGTCAAGCTCGACAACCTGATCCAGATCGGCCACAACGTACACATCGGAAAGCACACCGCCATGGCGGGCTGTGTCGGAGTGGCGGGCAGCGCCACCATCGGCGCCCACTGCACCATTGGCGGTGCTGCCAACATCCTGGGGCATCTTGAACTCGGTGATGGCGTCAATATCTCGGTGGCCTCGGTCGTGACACGCTCGATTCTCAAACCTGGTCATTACACCGGCATCTTTCCGATCGATGACAACGCCAGCTGGGAAAAGAACGCGGCCTCGCTCAAGCAGTTGCACGGATTGCGCGCACGGGTCAGGTCGCTGGAAGATAAACTCAAGGCGTCCAGCATCGCAGGCCAGATTGGCGCGCAGTAAGCAACGGCGCGCTGGCGCCAAATTTTTCCAACCCTGTTCCGAGTCAACTCAAGCCATGATGGACATCCACAAAATTCTCAAGCAATTGCCGCACCGCTATCCGTTCCTGCTGGTGGACCGGGTACTTGAACTCGACAAGGGCAAAAGCATCAAGGCCTTGAAGAATGTCACGATCAACGAACCCTTCTTTGAAGGTCACTTCCCGAACCGTCCGGTAATGCCGGGTGTACTGATGCTCGAAGCGCTGGCGCAGGCGTCGGCCCTGCTGTCTTTCGATGCGCTGGGTGCTTCGCCGGATGACCAGATGATTTACTACTTCGCCGGCATGAACGACGTGCGCTTTCGCCGGCCGGTGGAGCCGGGCGATCAACTCATCCTCGAGGCTGAACTGCTGCGCATGAAGGCTGGCATTTTCAAGTTCAAGACGCGTGCCTTGGTGGGTGACGAACTGGCAGTTGAAGCGGAGTTGACCTGCGCGGTTCGCGCCATCAAGTGAGGGTACAGGCATGACATCGATTCATTCGACGGCCGTTGTTGACCCTGCGGCAGAGCTTCATGAATCCGTGACGGTGGGGCCGTACACGGTGATCGGTCCGCACGTCAAGGTCGGTGCGGGCAGCAGCATTGGTGCGCATTGCGTGCTGGAAGGCCATACGACCATTGGTTGCAACAACCGCATCTTCCAGTTCAACTCCCTGGGGGCCATTCCGCAGGACAAGAAGTACGCTGGTGAGCCCTGCGAATTGGTCATTGGCAACCGGAACACCATCCGCGAGTTTTGCACCTTCAACATTGGCTCCCCCGGTGATCTGGGCGTGACCCGGATTGGCGACGACAACTGGATCATGGCTTACACCCACATCGCGCATGATTGCCAGATCGCCGACCACACGACGCTGGCCAATAACACAACACTGGGCGGTCATGTGCAACTTGGGCCATGGGTGACGGTTGGCGGACTTACCGGAATTCACCAGTTTGTGAAGGTCGGTGCGCACGCCATGGTCGGCTTTGCGAGCGCGGTATCGCAGGATGTCCCACCTTTCATGCTGGTGGATGGCAATCCGCTTGCGGTGCGGGGTGTCAACAGCATCGGTCTGCGCCGGCGCGATTTCACTTCCGCGCGACTGGCAGCCGTCAAGGCCATGCACAAGGCCTTGTACCGGGAAGACCTGACGCTGCAGGCGGCTTTGCTGCGTATCGCCGAAATCGCAAAGACCAGCCCCGATGCGGTGCAGGATGTCGAAATGATGCTGTCATTCCTGGCCCAATCCTCACCCACACGCGGCATTGCCCGCTGATTCGATGGGTCGGGCATGATTGACGCGAGCGTGACTGGCGCACCAGAGCCAATGGCCGACGCCAGTCCCTGTTTCGGCATGGTTGCCGGCGAAGCGTCAGGCGACCTGCTGGCCGGTTTGCTGCTGGACGGTCTGCGTGAGCGCTGGCCGGCCATGCGTGCGGTCGGTATCGGTGGTCCGCAGATGCGTCAGCGCGGCTTTGATGCATGGTGGCCGCATGACAAGCTCTCGGTGCACGGTTTCAGCTGGGAAGTGTTGCGACGTTTTCGCGAGATCCTGGGCATACGCAATCAACTCAAAGCCCGTCTGCTGCAGCAGCCGCCGGCGCTCTTCATCGGCGTCGATGCCCCTGATTTCAACCTCGATCTGGAAGCGGCACTGCGCCGGCAGGGCATCAAGACCGTGCATTTTGTTGCGCCCTCGTTCTGGGCCTGGCGCGCGAAGCGGGTTGAAAAAATCCGTGCGAGCGTCGACCATGTGCTGTGCGTCTTCCCGTTTGAACCGGCGCTGCTGGCTGAGCACGGCATCGCCGCCACCTATGTCGGCCATCCGCTGGCCAATGTGATACCCATATTGCCTGACCGCGCCGCTGCACGCCAGCGGTTGGGCCTCGCGCCCGAGGATCTGGTGATTGCACTCCTGCCCGGCAGTCGGGGTTCCGAAGTACGCCATCTGGCTCTGCGCTTTTTTCAGGCGGCGGTTCTGCTGCAGCAACAGCGACCGTCCGTTAAATTCATTGTGCCGGCCATCCCCTCGCTGAAAGCCGAAATCGAGCGCGCTGCGGTGGCCTGCGGCGCGCTGCAACATCTGCAGATCGTCACGGGTGAATCGCACACGGTTCTGGCGGCCTGTGATGTGAGTCTGGTTGCCAGCGGCACGGCGACGCTGGAGGCAGCCCTGTTCAAGCGACCCATGGTGATCGCCTACCACATGAGCTGGCTGTCGTGGCAACTTGTGCGTCGGCGCATGCTGCAACCCTGGGTTGGTCTGCCCAATATTCTGTGCCGTGAGTTCGTGGTGCCAGAACTGTTACAGGACGCCGCCACCGCGCAAGCGCTTGCCCATGCCGTGCTGGACTGGCTTGATGCGGTAGAGCAGGCGCCGGAAAAAATTGCTGCTTTGCAGGAAAAATTTACCGCGCTGCATGTACAGTTGCAACGCGACACCCCCAGACTAGCAGCCCATGCGATCCAGCAAGTACTCCAGACCTGAGCCAATGGCCAAGTGGCAAGGCAAGCTGAATTGGTCCGTTGACGGTCTAACGGCCGGTGTTGACGAGGCCGGGCGCGGCCCACTGGCCGGACCGGTGGTCGCTGCGGCGGTGATTCTTGATGACATGCAGCCAATTAAGGGCCTGGCTGACTCCAAGGTTCTGACAGCGTTGCGCCGAGAAAAATTGTTTGATGAGATTCGCGCCAAGGCCCTGTGCTGTTCCATTGCTGAAGCCAGCGTCGAGGAGATCGACCGGCTCAACATTTTGCAGGCCACCCTGCTGGCCATGCGCCGGGCCGTCGAAGGCCTGCGGCTCAAACCGACCAAGGTGCTGGTCGACGGCAACCGCCTGCCGGTGCTCGACGTCATGGCCGAAGCCATTGTCCGAGGCGACGCAACCGTTCCGTCGATTTCGGCGGCATCGATTCTGGCCAAGGTCCAGCGTGATCGCTGGTGCGTCGAACTGGACTTGCAATACCCGCAGTACGGCTTTGCCCGGCACAAGGGTTATGGCACGGCCGAGCACCTGGCGGCCTTGAAGGCCCATGGTGCCTGTCCGCAGCACCGCAAGACTTTTCGGCCGGTGACCGAGGTTCTTCAATGACTGCGCCGCAAGTTCAGCGCATCACGTCGCGCGACAACCCCTTGATCAAGACCCTGCGCCGCCTGACGCAGGACAGCGGCGCTTACCGCAAGCTGGGTCAGGTCTGGATCGAAGGCGATCATCTGTGTCGTGCCGCGTTGGAGCGCGGCGTCAAGCCGCTCACCGCTGTGTTTTCAGAGTCATTCTGGCAGCAGGCGAATGCGCAGTGGGCCGCTGCAGCGCGCCAGAACATCGTAATCGCCGATGCCCTGTTCGCCGGAATCAGCGCACTGGAGTCGCCCGCGAGCATGGGTTTTGTGCTGGAGCTCTCACCCCCAACTGCCTTGCAGCCGGCAGCGCCGTCGGTCATTCTGGACCGGGTACAGGACGCCGGCAACGTCGGCTCCATCCTGCGCAGTGCCGGCGCCTTCGGTTTCAAGCAGGTCATTGCCCTCAAGGGTACGGCCGCGCTGTGGAGCCCCAAGGTGCTGCGCGCCGGCATGGGCGCGCACTGGGGTCTGCAACTGATTGAAGGCCTGACATTGCCGGAATTGAGCGCGCTGACGCTGCCGATCATCGTCACCAGTTCGCATCGCGGTGACTATTTGCACCAGGCGCTGAGCGAAAAGGCGCTGCCTTTTCCTTGTGCCTGGACGCTCGGGCACGAAGGGCAGGGCGTCAGCCCCGAAATCGAAGCCCTTGCCAGCGTCCATGTGCGTATCGCACAGCCCGGCGGCGAAGAATCGCTCAATGTCGCCGCCGCCGCCGCCATTTGCCTGCACGCGAGCGCCACCGTCGCGCTCAAGGGATGAATGGGTCGAAACATGCAAGCCGAGTCAATTTTCCGCCGGGCCGCCCCAAGGAAATGACGTTCGGCGTGAGCCAAAATTAGCCCCCTCGGGGGGCAGCGCAGTACACGCAGTGACAAGCGTGGGGGCAACGTTCAGCTATAATCGGACGCCTCACCGCACCCGGTACGCCTAGCGCACGCTCAAGCCACTTCCCTCGACAAAGCAAGCCAAGAACAGTCTCTTGCGCGCGCGTGGGCGTACCCGGAAACCCATACGGAGAACCCAGTGCTTTTGTCTTTACAGGGAACATGTCCCCCCGCCATCTTGGCGCTCGCAGACGGTACGGTGTTTGTCGGTAATTCCATCGGAGCCAGTGGCTCCACCGTCGGCGAAGTGGTGTTCAACACCGCGATGACCGGCTACCAGGAAATTCTCACAGACCCGAGCTACTGCCAGCAGATCGTCACGCTCACCTACCCGCACATCGGCAACTACGGCGTCAATGCCGAAGACGTTGAAGCGGCCCGTGTTCACGCAGCCGGCCTGATCATCAAGGATCTGCCGCTGGTAATGTCCAATTTCCGCGCCAGCATGACGCTGCCGCAGTACCTGCTGCAACAAAATACCGTTGCCATCGCCAATATCGATACGCGCCAGTTGACGCGCCATCTGCGCACGCACGGGGCGCAAAACGGCTGCATTCTGGCTTTGCCCGTGGGCAGCGAGGTAACCCAGGCCGCGATTGACCAGGCGCGCGCGCTGGCGCAGTCCGCTCCCAGCATGGCCGGCACCGATCTGGCCAAGGTGGTGTCGACCAAGGCCGCCTACGCGTGGACGCAAACCGAGTGGCAGCTGGCGCGGCCGCAGGGTGGTCCTGGCTATGGCGAGCAATCGGCTCCTAAGTTTCATGTGGTCGCCTATGACTTTGGCGTCAAGTTCAACATTCTGCGCATGCTGGCCGAGCGCGGCTGTCGCGTCACGGTAGTGCCGGCCCAGACCAGCGCCGCCGAGGTGCTCAAGCTCCAGCCTGACGGCATCTTCCTGAGCAATGGGCCCGGCGACCCGCAGCCTTGTGACTACGCGATCTCGGCGGTCGCGACGCTGATGGAAACCGGCATTCCGACCTTTGGCATCTGCCTGGGCCATCAGATCATGGCGCTGGCCAGTGGCGCCAAGACTTTCAAGATGAAGTTCGGCCACCACGGTGCCAACCACCCGGTGAAAAACCTGGCTGACGGTCGCGTCAGCATCACGAGCCAGAACCACGGTTTTGCTGTCGATGAAAAGACCTTGCCCGCCAACTTGCGCGCCACGCACATCAGCCTGTTTGACGGCACGCTGCAGGGGCTGGAGCGCACCGATCGGCCGGCCTTCTGCTTCCAGGGTCACCCGGAAGCCTCGCCTGGTCCGCACGACATTGCTTATTTGTTTGACCGCTTTACGGCGCTGGTGGGGCAAGCCCAGGAGAAGAAGAATGCCTAAGCGCACCGACATCAAGAGCGTCCTCATCATCGGCGCCGGCCCGATCGTCATCGGTCAGGCGTGCGAGTTCGATTATTCCGGCGTGCAGGCCTGCAAGGCGCTGCGCGAAGAAGGCTACAAGGTTATCCTGATCAACAGCAACCCGGCAACAATCATGACCGATCCGGCCACGGCCGACGTCACCTACATCGAACCCATCACCTGGCAAACAGTCGAGAAAATCATCGCCAAGGAGCGTCCCGACGCCATCCTGCCGACCATGGGCGGCCAGACTGCGCTCAACTGTGCGCTCGACCTCTGGCACAACGGTGTGCTGGAAAAATACAAGGTCGAACTGATTGGCGCCAGCCCCGAAGCCATCGACAAAGCCGAAGACCGCCTGAAGTTCAAGGACGCCATGACCAAGATCGGTCTGGGCTCGGCGCGCTCGGGCATTGCGCACTCGATGGACGAAGCCTGGACGGTGCAAAAGACGCTGGGTTTCCCCACCGTCATCCGCCCGAGTTTCACGCTCGGTGGCACCGGCGGCGGCATTGCCTATAACGCCGAAGAGTTTGAAGTGATCTGCAAGCGCGGCCTCGAAGCCTCGCCAACCAGCGAACTGCTGATCGAGGAATCGCTGCTGGGCTGGAAAGAGTTCGAGATGGAAGTGGTGCGCGACAAGGCGGACAACTGCATCATTATCTGTTCGATCGAAAACCTCGACCCGATGGGCGTGCACACCGGCGACTCGATCACGGTGGCGCCGGCGCAGACGCTGAGCGACAAGGAATACCAGATCCTGCGCAATGCCTCCTTGGCCGTGCTGCGCGAGATCGGCGTCGATACCGGCGGCTCCAATGTCCAGTTTGCCATCAACCCGGTTGATGGGCGCATGGTGGTGATCGAGATGAACCCGCGCGTCTCGCGTTCTTCGGCGCTGGCCTCCAAGGCGACCGGTTTTCCGATTGCCAAGGTCGCTGCCAAACTGGCGGTCGGCTACACGCTCGACGAGTTGCGCAACGACATCACGGGCGGCGCGACGCCAGCCAGTTTCGAGCCCAGCATCGATTACGTCGTCACCAAGATTCCGCGTTTTGCCTTCGAAAAATTCCCGGCTGCCGACAGTCGCCTGACGACGCAGATGAAATCGGTTGGTGAAGTGATGGCCATTGGCCGCACCTTTCAGGAGTCGTTCCAGAAGGCCCTGCGCGGCCTGGAGGTCGGCGTTGACGGCATGAACGAGAAAACGCAGGACCGTGAACTGCTGGAGAAAGAACTCGGCGAGCCCGGACCTGAGCGCATCTGGTATGTCGGGGACGCCTTTGCCGCCGGCTGGAGCGTGGAAGAAGTCCATGCCATCACCAGGATCGACCGCTGGTTCCTGGTGCAGATCGAGCAGATCGTCAAGATCGAACTCGAGATCGAGCACCTGCCAGTGCCTGCTGGCGGCACGGCGCTTGACGGCATTGACGCTGCCACGCTGCGCGCGCTGAAGCAAAAAGGCTTTTCCGATCGCCGCCTGGCGCGCCAGTTCAAGACCACCGACACCGCGATCCGCGAGAAGCGCCGCGCCCTCGGTGTGCGCCCGGTCTACAAGCGCGTCGATACCTGCGCCGCTGAGTTTTCCACCAACACCGCTTACCTGTATTCAACCTACGAGGCGCACAGCCCGTTTGACAGCGCCAGTGAGTGCGAGGCTGAGCCGACCACGCGCAAGAAGATCATGGTGCTCGGCGGCGGCCCGAACCGCATCGGCCAGGGCATCGAGTTCGATTACTGCTGCGTCCATGCCGCCTTGGCCATGCGCGAGGACGGTTACGAGACCATCATGGTCAACTGCAACCCCGAGACCGTTTCCACCGACTACGACACATCGGATCGTCTGTACTTTGAGCCGCTGACGCTGGAAGACGTGCTGGAGATCGTGGACAAGGAAAAGCCCTTTGGCGTGATCGTCCAATACGGCGGACAGACGCCGCTCAAACTCGCGCTCGACCTTGAAGCCAATGGTGTGCCCATCATCGGCACCTCGCCTGACATGATTGACGCCGCCGAAGACCGCGAGCGCTTCCAGAAACTGCTGCACGCCCTGGGTCTGCGCCAACCACCCAACGCCACGGCGCGCACCGAGCCCGAGGCCCTGGAGAAGGCGGCCGCGCTCGGCTACCCGCTGGTGGTGCGTCCGAGCTATGTGCTCGGTGGTCGCGCCATGGAGATCGTGCATGAGCAGCGCGACCTTGAGCGTTACATGCGTGAGGCAGTCAAGGTCAGCCACGATTCGCCCGTGCTGCTCGACCGCTTCCTCAATGACGCGATCGAATGCGATGTGGATTGCGTGCGCGATGCCGCCATTGGTGGCGAGCCCGGCCATACCTTCATCGGCGGTGTCATGGAACACATCGAACAGGCAGGCGTCCACAGCGGTGACTCGGCCTGCTCGTTGCCGCCCTACAGCTTGAGCGCGGAGACGGTTACCGAGATCAAGCGCCAGACTGCGGCCATGGCCCATGCACTGAACGTTGTGGGGCTGATGAACGTGCAGTTCGCGATCCAGAACATCGACGGCAAGGACGTGATCTTTGTGCTTGAAGTGAATCCGCGCGCGTCGCGCACCGTTCCCTTTGTCTCCAAGGCTACCGGCATTCAACTGGCCAAGGTGGCGGCGCGTTGCATGGTGGGCCAGTCGCTGGCATCACAAGGCATCGGTGCCGAGGTGAACCCACCGTATTTCAGCGTCAAGGAAGCGGTCTTTCCCTTCGTCAAGTTCCCGGGCGTCGATACCATCCTCGGCCCCGAGATGAAATCGACCGGCGAGGTTATGGGCGTGGGCAAGACCTTTGGCGAGGCTTTTGTGAAGTCGCAAATCGGTGCCGGCACCAAACTGCCGCGTTCCGGCAAGGTTTTCATCTCAGCCAAGAACAATGACAAGCCGCGCGCCATTGAAGTTGCGCGCGCACTGCTGGACATGGGTTTTGTGGTGGTGGCAACCCGCGGCAGCGCAGCCGCCATCAACGCTGCCGGCGTCCCCTGTACCGTTGTGAACAAAGTCACTGAAGGGCGACCGCACATCGTGGACATGATCAAAAACAACGAGATTGCGATGGTCATCCATACCGTGGAAGAGCGCCGCAATGCGATCGCTGATTCGCGCCAGATCCGTACTTCGGCCCTGTTGGCGCGGGTGACGACCTTCACAACGATTGCCGGGGCTGAAGCGGCTGTGCAGGGCATGCCGCATCTGGATCGGCTGGAAGTGATTTCGGTGCAGGAAATGCACGCGCAACTCCGTGCTGCATAAGGGCGGGCTGACAAAACGGCATAATCACACCCTTCAGTGAGGGGGCCGAACCGGTTGCCGGTCAGTCCCCTGATGTTTTAACGCCGCCGCACGGCAACGCGCGGCGGTTTGCTTTTGTATAAACCCAACGGAGCAGTACGTGGCTACCATTCCCATTACCAAGCGCGGCGCTGCAAAGCTCAAGGCTGAACTGCACAAACTCAAGACGGTTGACCGTCCCTGGGTCATCAACGCCATCGCCGAGGCGCGCGCGCAAGGCGACCTGAGTGAAAACGCCGAGTACGAGGTCGCCAAGGACCGCCAGGGTTTCATCGAAGGGCGGATCCAGGAGATCGAAGGCAAACTGTCGGCTTGCCAGATCATCGACCCGGCGGAACTGAACGCCGCTGGACGCGTGGTGTTTGGCGCTACCGTGAAACTCGAGGACGAGGATTCTGGCAATATGGTGACCTATCAGATCGTGGGTGAAGACGAGGCCGATATCAAACTTGGATTGATCAACATTGGCAGTCCGATCGCCCGCGCGCTGATCGGCAAGGAAGAAGGCGACAGCGCCGAAGTGCAAGCGCCCGGTGGCATCAGGCATTACGAGGTGGTGGCGGTCAGCTACATCTAAGACCATGCTGCGTCTCGCCATTTGGGTCGCCGCGCTGTGGTGGTGCAGCCTGAGTCTGATCGGCTTTCTGGTGGTGCCGCTGCTGTTCGCGCATTTGCCGACGCCGGCCATGGCCGGCAGCATGGCCGCCAAATTGTTTCAGGCTCAGACCTGGGTGTCCGTTCTGTGTGGCGTGTTGCTGTTGCTGGGAACCCGCGCCAAGCCTTCACTTGCGCGGGAGCCGATTGCGCCGGATGCCGTGTTGTTCATCGTGGGCGGCATGCTGCTGGCACTGCTATCGGAATTCGCGGTCGCACCCCACATCGTGGCGCGAGAGAACCTGCGCTTGTGGCACAACGTTGGCAGTGCCATGTTTGTCTTGCAGTGGCTGTGCGCCGGGCTTGTTTTCTGGAAACTGACGCCGCCAGCCTCGGACGCTTGAAGAGGCGCCCTGCGCCGGATGTCAGGTCTGGCTGCGTTTCTTGATGCTGATCTGCTTGGGTTTGGCGCGTTTGATCTGACCGCCGGAGGTCAGGCGCTGGTTGCCCAGCACGCGCAGAGTTTTGACTTCCGGGCGCTGACCGCCGCGCTTGCTGTATTTCAGCACCTTGAAGTCGCGTGGACCGGGCATGCGGTCTTCGTCAACGGTCTTTTCCCGCTCGGGCATGGGACGCCAGAGCACCAGCAACTTGCCGATGTGCTGGATTGGCGCAGCGCCGAGTTCGTCGGCCAGGGTCTGGAACATGGCTTCGCGCGCGGCGCGGTCGTCGGAAAAGACGCGAACCTTGATCAGGCCGTGCGCGTTGAGTGCGGCATCGGCTTCCTTTTTGACGGCGGCGGTGAGCCCGTCACCGCCCACCATCACGACGGGATCGAGGTGATGCGCTTGTGCACGGTATTCTTTGCGTTGGGCAGGGGTCAATTGAATTTGGGGCATGGCCTTATTATCGGTCACGAAGGTAAAAATGAAAGTCAACGGTAAAAGCAGCAAGGTCAATCGGGCGTGGATCAACGATCACGTCAACGATCCCTATGTCAAACTCGCCAAACTCGAGGGCTACCGCGCACGCGCCGCCTACAAACTCAAGGAAATTGATGAAGCGCTGCACCTGATCAAACCGGGGCAACTAGTGGTCGATCTGGGTTCCACTCCAGGTGCCTGGAGCCAGTATGTGCGGCGCAGGATGTCACCCAGGACCGCCACCAGCGGTGGCGCTGCGGTTGGGGAATTGAACGGGACCATCATTGCGCTCGACATTCTGCCGATGGAGCCGATCGAGGGCGTCACGTTCCTGCAAGGGGATTTTCGCGAGCCCGAGGTGCTGCAACGCCTGGCTGACGAGATGAAGGGCCGTCAGGCTGACATCGTGGTGTCCGACATGGCGCCCAACCTGTCGGGCATTGCGTCGGCCGATGCGGCGCGCATTGAAGAACTGGTCGAGTTGGCCCTGGAGTTCGCCCAGACCCATATGAAACGCCAGGGCACGCTGGTGGCAAAAGTGTTCCACGGTGGCGGTTATGACCCCTTGGTCAAGCGCTTTCGCGAGATCTTTCTGGTGGTCAAGCCGTTCAAGCCCAAAGCCTCGCGCGACAAGTCCTCGGAAACGTTTTTGCTGGGCGTGGGCTTGAAAGCGATCTGAATTCAAGGTCTTTTTCTTGACTGGCGGCAATAAAACCCTGCCCGGCCTACCTTGTATCTTGAAACGCCTAAAATGGGTCCCAACTGTGCCTAGCCTTATCTCTCACTTGCTTCCCTACTGGAGCCTCGCTTGAATAATCAGTGGTTCTCGAAAATAGCCGTTTGGCTTGTTATTGCCCTTGTGCTCTTCACTGTGTTCAAACAGTTCGATACGCGCGGGACTGCCGGTGCCGGGAACCTCGGTTACTCCGACTTTCTCGAAGAGGTTCGTGGCAAGCGCATCAAGAGCGCCGTGATTCAGGAAGGCCAGGGCGGCACGGAGATCATTGCCGTCACCAACGATGACCGCAAAATCCGCACCACCGCAACCTACCTGGACCGTGGCCTGGTCGGTGACCTGATTGCCAACGGCGTCAAGTTTGATGTCAAGGCGCGCGAAGAAGGCTCGCTTCTGATGACGCTGCTGGTCAGCTGGGGCCCGATGCTGCTCTTGATCGGCGTCTGGGTTTATTTCATGCGCCAGATGCAGGGTGGCGGCAAGGGGGGCGCTTTCAGCTTTGGCAAGAGCAAAGCCCGTTTGCTTGATGAAAACACCAACCAGATTACTTTCGCCGATGTTGCCGGTTGTGACGAGGCCAAGGAAGAAGTCAAAGAGGTGGTCGATTTCCTGAAAGACCCGGCCAAGTTCCAGAAACTCGGCGGTCGCATTCCGCGTGGCCTGTTGCTGGTCGGCCCACCCGGCACCGGCAAGACGCTTTTGGCCAAGGGCATTGCAGGTGAGGCCAAGGTCCCGTTTTTCTCGATTTCGGGTTCTGATTTTGTTGAAATGTTCGTTGGCGTCGGCGCTTCGCGTGTGCGCGACATGTTCGACAACGCCAAGAAAAACGCACCCTGCATCATCTTCATCGATGAAATCGACGCTGTGGGCCGCCAGCGTGGCGCCGGTCTGGGCGGTGGCAATGACGAGCGCGAGCAAACGCTGAACCAGATGCTGGTCGAGATGGACGGCTTTGAGACCAATGCCGGCGTCATCGTGGTCGCTGCGACGAATCGCCCTGACATTCTGGACGCGGCTCTGTTGCGCCCGGGCCGTTTTGACCGCCAGGTCTATGTGACGCTGCCCGACATTCGCGGTCGTGAGCAGATTCTCAACGTGCACATGCGCAAGGTACCGCTGGGTCAGGATGTGAACGCCGGCGTTATCGCGCGCGGCACGCCTGGCATGTCGGGAGCCGATCTGGCCAACCTCTGCAATGAAGCGGCGCTGATGGCGGCGCGACGCAATGCACGCACTGTCGAGATGCAGGACTTCGAGAAGGCCAAGGACAAGATTTTGATGGGGCCAGAGCGCAAGAGCATGGTCATGCCCGAGAGCGAACGTCGCAACACCGCTTACCATGAGTCGGGCCACGCCCTGATTGGCAAGATGCTGTCCAAATGCGATCCGGTGCACAAGGTCACCATCATTCCGCGTGGTCGCGCGTTGGGCGTCACCATGAGCCTGCCGGCGCAGGACCGCTACAGCTACGACAGCGAGTACATGCAGCACCAGATCAGCATGCTGTTTGGCGGGCGCATTGCCGAAGAAGTGTTCATGAACCAGATGACCACCGGCGCCAGCAACGATTTCGAGCGCGCCACGCATATTGCGCGTGACATGGTGACGCGTTATGGCATGACCGATGCCCTGGGTCCTATGGTCTATGCCGACAACGAGGGCGAAGTCTTCCTGGGCCGCTCGGTCACCAAGACCACCAATATGAGCGAGCAGACCATGCAGAAGGTCGATGCCGAGGTGCGACGCATCATCGATCAGCAGTACAGCCTGGCGCGCAAGCTGATCGAAGACAACCAGGACAAGATTCACGCCATGGCCAAGGCTTTGCTGGAATGGGAAACCATTGACAGCGAGCAGCTCGACGACATCATGGCCGGCAAGGAACCGCGTCCGCCAAAAGACTGGACGCCGCGCACGCCCTTGGCCGGTGGTGACAACGGCAGTGGCGGTGCTCCGGCCGTGAAGGTCGACACAGCGCCGACCGCGGCATAGCATCACATTTTTCGAATGGGAAACGGGGCTGCTTGGCCCCGTTTTTCATGGTCACACTATGACAGCACGCCATGCAATGGAACACCACCCGCTTCACCATTGACCTGAGCCGCCCGCAGGTGATGGGCATCGTGAATGTCACGCCGGATTCGTTCTCGGACGGCGGGCAGCACGCCAGTACCCGGTCTGCCCTGCAGCACTGTGAGCAACTACTGCGCGACGGCGCTGACATTCTGGATATTGGGGGCGAATCCACCCGTCCTGGCGCCACGCCCCTGCCTTTGACGCAGGAACTCGCGCGTGTTGTGCCGGTCGTGCGCGAAGCCGTCCGATTAGGTGTGCCGATATCGATCGACAGCTACAAACCGGGCGTTATGCAGGCGGTGCTGGACCTGGGCGTCGACATCATCAACGACATCTGGGCTTTGCGCTGGCGCGAGCCAGACGCTCTGGCCGGCGAGCCGGACGGGATGCAGGTCGTTTCTGAACACGCGCGTTGTGGCATTTGCCTGATGCACATGCATCGCGAGCCCCGGACCATGCAGGTCGAACCGATGGCGGGTGACATCGTGCCGCAGGTGCGCCAGTTTCTGGAACACGCAGCGCAGATGCTGCAGGCACGTGGCGTGCAAAAGGAACGGATCGTGATCGATCCTGGGATCGGCTTTGGCAAGACCATGGCGCAAAACTTTGCCTTGCTGGCGCGCCAGCGCGAGTTGCTGGACAGTGGTTATCCGCTGCTGGCCGGTTGGTCGCGCAAGTCATCGCTGTCGGGGCTTCGCGGCGCTGGCGAGTCGTTGAAGGCGCACGAGCGCATGGTGCCAAGCGTGGCGGCTGCCTTGCTGGCCGTCGAGCGTGGTGCCACCGTGGTGCGGGTGCACGATGTGCGCGAGACGGTGCAGGCGCTGCACGTCCTGCGCGCCCTAGAATGAGGCGCCTTGTGGCACATCCAATCGAGAGCAGGGAACAATAATGAGCAGAAAATATTTTGGAACCGACGGCATTCGCGGTACGGTCGGGCAGGCCCCGATCACCCCTGATTTCGTGTTGCGCCTGGCCCATGCCGTGGGGCGGGTTCTCAAGCGTACGGAGGCGCGCCCCACCGTGCTGATTGGCAAGGACACGCGCATCTCGGGTTACATGCTGGAGAGCGCGCTCGAGAGCGGTTTCAATTCCGCCGGCGTTGACGTGCTCCTGCTCGGGCCCCTGCCGACCCCGGGCGTGGCCTATTTGACACGCGCAAGGCGCGCCTCGCTTGGGGTTGTCATCAGCGCCAGCCATAACCCTTTCGCCGACAACGGCATCAAGTTTTTCAGCGCACAGGGTGCCAAGTTGCCAGATGCCTGGGAGTTGGAGGTCGAAGCCGCGCTCGACGAAGCGCCGGTCTGGGCTGACTCGGCCAATCTGGGCAAGACGCGCCGACTCGACGACGCCGCCGGGCGCTATATTGAGTTCTGCAAGAGCACGTTCGCCAATGATCTGACGCTCAAGGGCATCAAGATTGTGGTTGATGCCGCACACGGTGCGGCCTACCAGATCGCGCCCATGGTGTTCCATGAACTGGGCGCAGATGTGGTGGCCATTGGCTGTTCGCCCGACGGCTTGAACATCAACCATGAGGTGGGGGCCACGCATCCGCAGGCCCTGGTTGCGGCGGTCAAGGCGCATCGTGCTGATTTCGGCGTAGCGCTGGACGGTGACGCGGACCGCCTGCAACTGGTCGACGCCGACGGACGCCTGTACAACGGCGACGAGTTGCTCTACATCATGGCCGACGAGCGTCTCGGGCGCGATGAACATGTGCCGGGCGTGGTTGGCACCTTGATGACCAATATGGCGGTTGAAGTCGCGCTCAAAGCCCGTGGCGTGCAGTTTGTGCGTGCCAGCGTGGGTGACCGTTATGTTCTGGAAGAACTGGAGAAACACCGGTGGTTGCTGGGCGGCGAAGGGTCAGGGCATTTGCTGGCGCTGGACAAGAGCACCACGGGCGACGGCTTGATTTCGGCCCTGCAAATCCTCCAGGCCTGCGTTCGCAGCGGCAAGAGCGTGGCCGAACTGCTGGAGAAGGTGACACTGTTCCCCCAAACCCTGATCAATGTCCGCCTGCAAGCGGGTCAGGATTGGCAGGCCAGTGCCGGTCTTGCCAGCGCCATCGCGGCGGCTGAGGCAGAACTTGGCGCCAGCGGACGGGTGTTGATCCGCGCCAGCGGCACCGAGCCACTGGTGCGGGTGATGGTGGAGGCGCGCGACGCCGAACAGGCCAGGCGTTGCGCCGAGCGCATTGCCGCCACCTTGGCGGCCTGAGCATGGACAGCGTTTCAACCGTGCGCGTCTGTCGCGCTGATTACGCCAATCCGGTGCACGCCCAGGCGATCGTCAACCTGCTGGACGCCTACGCACGTGATCCCGCGGGTGGTGGCGAGCCCTTGAGCGCATTCGCCCTGGCCGGCCTGATCCCCGCGCTGGCGGCGCGGCCACAAGCCTTCAGTGTGCTGGCATTCGCCGGTGCGATGGACGCTGAACCGGTCGGTCTGGTCAATTGTTTCGAAGGTTTCTCGACGTTCGCCTGCCGGCCGTTGGTGAACGTGCACGATGTCGTGGTGCTGGCCGGCTACCGGGGTCGGCGCGTCGCAGAAAAGATGCTGGCGCTGGTCGAGATCCTGGCGCTCGAGCGCGGCGCCTGCAAACTCACGCTGGAGGTTCTGGCCGGCAACGCCGGCGCCATCAAGCTCTACAAGCGGGTCGGCTTTGACAACTACCAACTCGACCCGGCCATGGGGCAGGCGCAGTTTTTGCAGAAGTACTTGCCTGAGGGTTAAGCCGTCGCGTTGACGCCAAGCCGCAGGATCAGGTAGTGATTGAGGTGCTCATGCATGGCTGAGGCGGTCAGCGCGGACTTGATGGCCGGATTGCCGTTGGCAGTGCGGTGCAGTTTTGGGGGCTTGAGCAGCGCGCCAGCCTCGCTGAGCACGATCGCCACGAGCGGCAGGTTGGGTTCGCTGCTGCGGCGCATCACGACAGCCACTCGGCGGTCTTCCATCCGAACAAAGGTGCCGGGCGGACACAGGCCGACAGCGCGCACCAGTGCGCGACTGACCTCGTCATTCTCATTGTTGGCGCCGGTCACGATGGTGCGCGCCGAATCGGTGGCACTGCGGCCTTCGCGTGACTTGCGCGGGCTGATCATGGCGGCGTAGCGGTCCACTACGTGCAAAATATGGGCCAAGCGTCTGGCCGGCGCAAGGTCTTTCAGCGCGGTTTTTTCCTGGCTTTCTTCATGGTGCAGCGCAACGGTGTCCAGCCACAAGGCGTTTGTTACCCCGATGTTGCCCAGCATCATGGCGCCCTTGACGGCATGGGTGCGGATGCCGTTCTGCTGCGTGGCGCTTGGTTTTTCTGTTTGTTCGGCCAACTCGTCCTGCAGCGCCGTCATGGCGATGTTCATGGTCAGCGCCGCACGCACCAGGCTGTCGTGCTCGGACTCAGGTAAACCCAAATCCAGCGCGATCAGATGGCACAGGACGGCGCAGACCAGCGCGTGCGAGGCGCTGTAGCCGACCGGTGAATTGGTCGCCAACTGGAACAACAGATACAGGCCGAGGTCGGTATCACGCTCCAGCAGGGCGCGCATCCAGTGGTCGTACTGGCGCACGCGCTGCTCGAACTCCTGGGTGCTGTCCGGACTGCCCAGAATGATGCCCAGGCCCGATTCCAGGTCCGACCACAGGCTTAGCAGGTCCTCGTATTCGTCCTGGTTCTGCACGGCAGTCGCATTCACCGCTCAGTCCCTGAAGTTGTCGAAACTCAGAGGCACATCCGTGATGTCTTTTCTGATCAGCGCCATGGCGGCCTGCAGATCGTCGCGCTTGGCACCGGTGACGCGCAGCTTGCTTTCCTGAATGGCCGACTGGACCTTGAGTTTGCTGTCCTTGAGCAGGCGCTGGATCTTCTTGGACATTTCGGTCTCGATGCCGTTGCGGACTTTGATCACCATCTTGACCTTGTCGCCGCCCATCTTCTGGACATCGCCCTTGTCCAGAAAACGCACATCGACGCTGCGTTTGGTCAGTTTGTTGCGCAAGATGTCCTCGATCTGGCTGAGCTGGAAATCAGCGTCGCCGATCAGGGTGATTTCCTTGTCCTTGATTTCGATGGCAGCCGGTGTTCCCTTGAAATCGAAGCGGGTCGCGATTTCCTTGGCGGTGTTGTCCACCGCATTCTTGACTTCCACCAGATTGGCTTCGCAAACAGTATCGAAAGAGGGCATGGTGATATTTCCGGAAGAATGGCAACTGACAGGGTAAATGAGAGAATCAGGCCAATGTTAGTCGAGAAAAACGTCCCCTTACAAGCGCTCAACAGCTTTCGCATCGTCGCCAAGGCCTTTTCCATGGTTCGGGTCGCGAGCCAGGCCGATGTGCAAACCGTGCTGGCCAATGCCGAACTGGCGGCGCAAGCAAAATTTGTCCTTGGCGGGGGCAGCAATATTGTGCTCACCGGCGACGTCAAGGCGCTGGTGCTGAAGGTCGAGATCATGGGCCGGCGCCTGGTGCAAGAGACGGGTAAAGCCTTTGTGGTGGAAGCAGGTGCCGGCGAGAACTGGCACGACTTTGTGCAGTGGACGCTGCAGCAGGGCTATCCGGGGCTGGAAAATATGGCGCTGATACCGGGCAGCGTCGGGGCCGCACCGGTGCAGAACATTGGCGCTTACGGCGTCGAGTTGCAGGACCGCTTTGATTCGCTGGACGCGATCGATCTGCAAACCGGCAGGCTTTTTACCCTCAATGCGGCCCAGTGTGCCTTCGGCTACCGTGACTCGGTCTTCAAGCACAGCGCGGCCTCAGGCAGTGCCGGGCTCGGGCTGGCGGGCCGGGCGCTGATTACACAGGTACGGTTTGCCCTGCCCAAGCCCTGGAAGCCGGTGCTGGGCTATGCCGATCTTGAACGGAAGATGGCGGACGAAGGGGTGACGCAGGCCACCGCCGGGCAAATCTTTCAGTGGGTTTGCGACATCCGCCGCGCCAAGCTGCCAGACCCGCGGGTGATCGGCAACGCCGGCAGTTTCTTCAAAAACCCGACCGTTACGCCCGAGCAATGTGCCGACATCATCGCGCGTGATCCGAAAGTTGTTTACTACCCCCTGCTCGATGGCAGCATCAAACTCGCCGCCGGTTGGCTGATCGACGCCTGCGGCTGGAAGGGCAAGACGGTCGGCCATGCCGGCGTCTACGAAAAGCAGGCGCTGGTGCTGGTCAACCACGGTGACGCCACGGGCGGCGAGGTCATGACCCTGGCCAAAGCGATCCAGATCAGCGTCTACGAACGCTTTGGCATCCGGCTCGAGCCCGAGCCGGTGTTGGTTTGAGCCGGTTCACGCCTGCGGTTCGGGCAACAAGCTGAGACTTCCCTGATAATCTTTGCGAATCCATGAAAAAACAAGCAAGAATCGACAGGCCTGTTGCACGGGCAAAGGCCAAGTCCATCGCTTGGGCAACGGCTATCGTGTGCGCCGGGACCTTGTTGCCAAGTCTGGCGCAAACAGGCGCTGGCGCGACGAAGGCTTTGGCGGCAGCGGACCGTAATTTGCAGGTGCAGTCGGGTGCGGTCCAAAAAGTTAACAACAGCCAGCGTGTGGCGTTGGTCATCGGTAACGCCGCCTACAAGGACGCGCCCCTGACCAATCCGGTCAATGATGCGCGGGCCATCGCGCTGGCGCTGCAGGAGTCGGGTTTCAGCGTCATCATCCGTGAGAACCTTGATCAGCGCGGCATGCTCGCCGTGCTGCGCGAATTTGGTGACCGCTTGCGCGCTGGGGGTACTGGTTTGTTCTATTACGCCGGCCATGGCATGCAGATCAAGGGGCGCAATTACCTGATTCCGGTAGGCGGCAATATCGACCGTGAAGACGAGGTCGCATACAGCGCGGTTGACGCACAGGCGGTGCTCGACAAGATGGAAGCCGCCGGCAATGTTGCCAACATCATGATTCTGGATGCCTGCCGCAACAACCCCTTTACGCGCAGCATGCGCTCAGGACAGGCTGGTCTGGCACAGATGGACGCCCCGGTCGGTACCCTGTTGGCCTATGCCACCTCGCCTGGCGCTGTTGCCAGTGATGGCGGTGGGGCCAATGGCCTGTACACACAGCATTTGCTGACCGCGATTCGCCAGCCCGGCAGCAAGGTCGAAGACGTGTTCAAGCAGGTGCGCGCCAATGTGCGTCGCGATTCGCAAGGCAAACAGGTGCCGTGGGAGTCCACATCGCTCGAAGGCGACTTTTATTTCAAGGCTGGCCCGGTAGCCACGGCGCCAGTCGACCCGACGCAGGAAGCTGAAGCCGTGTTGTGGAATGCCGTCAAGGACAGCAAAGTTCCCATTGAACTGCGCGTCTACCTCAACCGCTATCCGATTGGAAAATTTGCCAGCGCGGCCTTGGCGCGTCTGGACCAGTTGCAACGGACTGCGGTCGACGAGGCCAGCGCCGAAGCCAACCGCAAAGCGGCTGCACAGCGTGCAGCGGCAGAGGCCAGCCAGAAGGCAGCGGCGGAACGTGCACGCGCCGAAGCCAGTCAAAAGTCGGCGGCGGAACGCCTCGCGGCCGAGGCAAAACAAAAGGCGGCGGCCGAGCGTGTTGCCGCAGAGGCGGCCAGGAAGGACGCTGCAGAGCGCGCGGCAATGGAGGCAAGTGAGCGTGCGGCGATTCAGGCTGCGGTCGACAAGCGCACGGAGGAGTTGTTGGCCAGTCTGGCTGTGCCGGTGGCGACTTCTGCAGCGACGAAACCAGCCAACGGGAAGCCAGGGCGTCCGGCAGGCGTTAGCAATAAGGCGGGATTTACCGTGGGGGATCGCTGGCGCTATCAGATGGTGGACAAGTGGAAGAAGGAGGTCGTCAGTAATTACAGCCGGCAGGTGAACGGCTTTAACAGTGATGGCTCAATCAAACTCGACAGTGGTGCCGTCGAATGGACTGGGGATGGAGCCGTCAAGGCCATACGTTTCGCAAATGGTTATTTGCGTGAATTTTCTCCAGCAGAGAAGTTGGTGCCAAGTACTTTCCAGGTCGGATTTTCAGAATCGGTCAAGCACAAGCTGGTGTGGCGCGAGCCCGGTGGAAAAAATGGAATCGAGGAGCGTGACGGCACGCTCAAGGTCCTTGCCAAGGAAATGATCAAAGTTCCGGCTGGTGAATTTGAAGCATGGAAAATCGAATTTTCCGGGTTTCTGAACGGCACCAACCTGTCGACGAACACGCCCTATGTTTCGAGATTCGTCAACACCATATGGTATGTGCCAGCACTGCGAAATTATGCGATCATTGATATGGAGTATCGCGATCAGCGCGGGAATTTGTCTTACTTCGAACGCCATGAACTCACCAGTTTCTCGGTGCGCGGGGCCGAAAACCTGGCGCAGCGTTAAGCGCCGGCTTCATGAAACTCTGGCAACGCCTGACTGAGCGCATCGGGTCCCTGCCGGCGTCAAGGGTGACCTGGG
Source organism: uncultured beta proteobacterium (assembly GCA_903876735.1). GTDB lineage: Bacteria > Pseudomonadota > Gammaproteobacteria > Burkholderiales > Burkholderiaceae_C > Rhodoferax. The sequence continues at coordinate 41,984 of CAIRAW010000019.1, forward strand.
GCCTGGTTATTCTTTTCTCGGTCTGGGTGCTGCTTGATGTGTTTGTGCTCAAGCTCACGGGCGGTCTGGCGCAGTCAAGCTACGACGCCATGGTGCGCTCCCGGATTTTTGTTGCGGCGCCCGATCCGCGCATTGTCATCATCGATATCGATGAAGCCTCGCTGGCGCGCATGGGCAAGGAGTTTGGCCGCTGGCCCTGGCCGCGCGATACCCTGGCCACGGTGCTCGACCATGTCGAACGCCAGCAACCGCAGGCTATTGTCTGGGACATTCTTTTTTCTGATGTCGATCGTCTGAGTCCGGGTGGCGACGCGGCATTCAACCAGGCCGTGAGCCAAAGCGCACACAGTCATTTCTCGGTGGTGCGTTTGCCCAAAGCCAACGACAGTGCCAGCGGTATCACGGCCGCCGCCTTGCCCGGTTTGTGGCTTGCTGCACCCTCGGCGCGTGCGCGCGTGACGGCGGACAAGCCGGTTACCGTTGCGTTGATCCCGCCCGCGCTGCCAGCGGTTGCGGCGGGCCGGCTCGGCTACAACAATGGCTACGTTGATTCGGATGGCGTCTTGCGCCGTTACCGGTATCTGGAACCGCTGGCCGATGGCGCGGCGATTCAGTCCATCCCCCTGAGCGTGACTGGCAATGTCAACCCGAATGCACAAAAGGGCATCCTGAATCGAGTCCGCAGTGAATTGAAGCCGGTGGACGAGTTGATTGCCTGGCGCCGCAAGGCAGGCGCCTACCCGCATCTTTCTTTTGCCGATGTCTTCGCGCAAGCCGAAGGCGACCAGCCGCTGGCACCGGTTCCTGGATTTGCCGGCAAGATTGTCATCATCGGATCGACCGCGCCGAGCCTGCACGATATTCATCCAACGCCGCTTTCCTCGATGCAGGCAGGAGTCGATTCTCTGGCGACCGTTATCGACAACGCGCTCAATCAGCGCTCGATGCGCGAGTTGCCGCGCTGGTTGCAAGCGCTGCTGGCGATTGCACTGTGCGCCGGGCTGGCCTTGTGGGTGAAGTTGAAAAGTGCCGCCTCGCTTGCGCCAGCCCTGTTGGTCTTGCCGGCCTTGCTTCTGGGGATCAGCTACGTCAGCCTCAACGGCCTGCCGGTTTTTGTCGATCTGCACCTGGCCGCTGGTCTGGCGCTGCTGTTTCTGGCCGTGTTGCGCTACTGGAGCACGCTGCGCCGCAACCATTGGTGTGCGCCGCTCGCCGACATAGCGCAGCCGATTGCCGTCTGGCCCTGGGAGGGCACAGTGGCCTGGCTCGAAGGGCCGCTGGACCGTTTGATTGATGCACTGGAGCAGCACGCACCAAGTTGCCGCATTGTTGTTTGTGACGCACCGCCATCGGGTTTGCGCTGGCCGGAACTGGCGCGCTTTGCTGCCGTGGTTGGCCCGCAGGCTGCGCTGCTGGCAGCACGTGCGCAACTGGAGCCGGTGTTGCAGCGTTTGGCGCTGCGTTGCGCCGAGCCACTGCTGCTTGATGTGGCGCCAGATCGGGAGCAGATGGCCAGAGAAGTTTTCTCCACCTGGGCTATGCTACAAAACAAAGCAGCCGGCAATGATTGAAAGGTTGACACGATGAACTTCAGGATCGGATGCAAGCCCTGGTGCTTGGTGCTGGGTGCGGTTATGAGTCTGGGCAGCGCGCTTGATGCACAGGCGCAGACTGGTGCTGTGCCGGGTCAGGCATTGAGCGTGCTGCGTGCCACTGAGTTGCGCGCCGACAAGTTGGCGTCGGCCAAGGTGCTGGGCAGTCTGGCACCGGGGGCTACTCTGCGCCTGCTCAGTGCAGAGGGTGGCTGGGCTTGGGTGGAAAGCGTCACAGGGGGGGGCAAGACATCCGGTTGGGTGCGTGCCAGCGTCTTGAACTGGCAGTCGGGTAGTTCGGTCGTCTCGGGTCTTGCCAGCGGTCGAGAGGCCGGCGGCAACACAGCTTTGACGCTGGGTGTGCGCAGTCTGCCGGCGCGGGTGAATCGCCATGCACTGATCATCGGTATCGGCCGCTACGCTGACCCGGCCACACCGTCGCTACCCGGAACGCGGCTCGACAAGGAGTCGGCCACGCAGATGGCTCAGGCGATGCAGGTGCCAACCAGCAACATCCGCTACCTGCAGGACGAGCAGGCGACCGGCGCCAACATCCGACAAGCCTTGCAGGACTTGACCGACCGGGTGCAGGATGGCGACCGCGTCTTCATTCATTACTCCGGGCATGGCACGCGCTACAACGATCCGGCGGCCGGTGGCTGCGTCGAGGCCCTGCTCGCGTACGAAGGCGGTAGCAGCAGCCTGATCACCAACCACGAAATGGCCGACCTGCTCAAGACCATCACGAACCGGACCGACAAACTGTTTGTGATGTACGACGCCTGCCATTCCGGTGGCGTGGTGCAGGCGGCATCCAGTGTGCGCACGCGCGGCTTCAGCAACCTCAATGACGAAGGCCTGCTGCGGCCGAAGTTTGCCAGCATTTCAGAGGAATGCGGGCGCCCGGTTAACGTCAAAACACGCAATCTGGTGGTTGAGGCCGCCGCCAAGGGCGCATTGCCGCAGGACATCATTCACGTAAGCGCATCGCAGAACAACGAAATCAGTTTTGACGACGAACTCAAGGGTGGTCTGGCCACGCAGTACATGCGCGATTGCATGCTGCGCGAGGCCAAGGATCTGGACCATTCGGGCGCCATCAGCATGGACGAAATCAGGCAGTGCGCCCAGGAAAAGATCGACAAGCGCATGGGCAATGACGCCAACTACAAGCCGCACCATCTGGTGCTCAACGGCAACGCCGCTTTTGTGCCGGCCTGGTTCAGCCAGACCAGCGCGGTCGCTGTGGTCGTGCCGCCGCCAACTCTTGCGTCAAGTCCAGCCAAGATTCCGCCAGCAGCAGTGCCTGTTGCCACCCCGCCTGTTGCGACGCCCGTTCCGATCGTCGTGGCGCCACCCAAGCCGCTCAGTGGTGAGCAGGCGCTGCGCCAGATGTTCGAGCAGCGTGACGCCAAGCGCCGTGTGCAGCTGACGCTGAGCCGGGACCGGATCAAGATCGGTCAGGATGCTTTTGATTTTTCAGTGCAGTCTGATCGCGCTGGCTATGTTTATGTCGCATTGGCCGGTTCCGACAACAAGTCGGTCTATATGCTGTTCCCGAACGATCTGGACAAGGACAACCGGATTGAAGCCGGCCAGCAGTTGCTGTTGCCGCGCCCAAGCTGGCGGGTCAAGGCGGGCGGGCCGGTCGGCACTGACAACCTGCTGGTTCTGGTGGCGGACGCGCCGCGCGACCTCGCCGCGCTGGCGGGTAACAAGGCTGGCCCTTTTGTCACCTCGCTCAATGACGCACAAGGGCGCGCGCAACTCGGCGCGCTGCTGACAACGTCAAGTGCAGGCAGCAGCCAGAATTGCGCTGGCGCTGCTTCACGCAAGAAGGATCCGCTGTGCTCGGATGCCTACGGCGCTTCGATGGTCTCGGTGGAGGAATTCAAATGAGGTGTTTGAAAGCAAGGCTGATTCTGGCTGCATGTGTAGCGTTTGCCTCTGTGTCTGCCGTAGCGCAAGGCGCCCAACAACGCGCATTGGCCGCCGTGCCCCAGGATTGGCTGGTGACGCCCGGCGAAGCCATCGAGTTCAAGGGCGAAGCTGGCTTTTATGAGACGCCAGCACTTCGTCCGCGGGCGCTGGTGCCGTTGATTGACATCCTCAAACCCGAACCGGCGGCCGATCTCAAGGTCAAGGCGCCATTTGCGATAACGGTGCAGTTCAAGGCCCAGGCTGATGCGCCCATTGATCCGAGTACGTTCAAGGTCATGTACGGCGCATTCAAGCTCGACATCACGGGGCGGATCACCAAATTCGTCAAAGTGACCAAAGACGGGTTCTCACTGGAGAACGCGCAGATCCCGGTAGGAAAGCACCGCCTGACCCTGCTGGTGCTCGATGAAAAGCAGCGCGCGGCCGAGCGCGAACTGCGATTCGAAGTGGAGTGAGGCGCAGTCTGCGCTGGTTTGAATCAGCCGAAATGGCAGATGTAGTGGTAGGCCTCGGCTACCCGGATCTGGAATGAGGAGTTGCCGGGGATACTGAACTTTTCTCCGGGTCCGGACTTGAGCCAGGCATCGCTGCCCGTCAATTTGTATTCGCAGCCACCGCCCACGCATTCCATGATTTCCGGCGCGCCGGTATTGAAGGTCAGCGTCGCCGGCAGCACCACACCCACTGATTTTTTCGTGCCGTCGGCATAGGTGATGTTGTGGCTGACGCACTTGCCGTCGAAATAAACGTTGGCTTGCGTGCTGACCGTGACGTTGGCGATGCTGCTGGTACTCATGGCGACTCTCGATTTGAAAAAGAGCCGCCATATTAGCGGCTTTTCGGGGCTACTTCTTGGCGCGCAGGTGGGCCTTTTGACCTTGCGCGCCGATGCCGGGTACGTGAAGCGTTAAATTCGGCATATGAAAAAAGTTCTTGTGATGGGTGGCACCGGCTTTGTCGGTGCCAGTGTCTGCGCGCAGTTGCTGGCGCAGGGTTGGCAGGTCATGGTGCCGACGCGCAGCGCAAGCCAGGCGCGCCCGGCGGTGGCTGGTTTGACGCTGCTGGAACTCGACGTGCACGACGAAGCGGCGCTGCGCCAGGCGCTGGCCGGGCAGGACGCGGTGGTCAATCTGGTGGCGATCCTGCACGGCACGCAAGCGCAGTTCCAGCAGGTTCATGTGAGCCTGGTCGAGAAACTCGCGCGCGCCTGTGTCGCTGCCGGTGTGAAGCAGGTGGTGCATGTCAGTGCCATCGGCGCCAACGCGCAGCAGCCCCTGTCGGCACCCTCGATGTACCTGCGCAGCAAGGGGCAGGGCGAGGCAGTGCTGTTGCGCACGGCGCGTCTGAGTGAGCCGCCGGCGTTTGAATTGACCATTGTGCGACCCAGCGTGATCTTTGGTGCGCAGGACAAATTTCTCAATGTCTTTGCCAGCCTGCAAAAGACATTGCCCTTCATGCCGCTGGCTGGCGCCGGTGCGCGTTTTCAGCCGGTCTGGGTCGAGGATGTGGCCAGCGCCGTGCTGCGCAGCCTGGCGCGTGAACCGGCTGCGACGGCGCGCGCACCGCTCACCCTGCAAGCCTGCGGCCCAGACGTGTTCACACTGCGCGAACTGGTGCAACTGGCGGCACGCCTTAGCGGTGTGTGTGGCGGGCGCGGTCGTCCGGTAATAGCATTGCCGAACTGGCTGGCCCGTCTGCAGGCCACGCTGATGGAACTGATGCCCGGCGAGCCGGTCATGAGCCGCGACAACCTTGACTCGATGCAGTGTGACAACGTGGCCAGCACAGCCCTGCCGGGCCTGGACTATCTAGGCATCAAGGCGACGGCACTGCCGGCGATCGCTTCGGCCTACTTGAGTGTGAAGTAAGCGGTTTCAGTTTTTGCTGCTGTTTCATCGCAACGGGCCATTGTCCCAGGCGCTGTTGCCCTCAGCCATACCCTTGCAGTCCAACTGACCGGTCTCGGTCAGCTTCAATGCTGCAAAATTCCGAGCTCAAGTAGCCACTTCACGTCATGAAGTGGTCCATAGACCATTCAAATTTGAGGGTCTTTTTCTCGGTTACACAATGCAACCGGGCTTATGTAAGACTCGCCCCACACGACAACCAATTACTGCAGACTTTCCTGCCGTGCAGAGTGCATCGAAAGTGGGGTTTTGCTTATGACGCACCGGCCTATCAACCTGAACAAGTACAGCCAGGGATGGCTGCGGTGGGACGCTGACCTGTCCGTCCTGGGGGTTCATGTCGATGGGTGACGTATCGATCTGGCATGTTTTCTGCTCTTCAATCCCGGTTGAATTACCAAGGATAGACAGATGAGCCTTCTGACACCCACCCATCGCGTCGATCTTCTAGGCGGAATGCAGGCTTCGCTACGGGGTATTACCACGACGATCGCACCGGTGTTGTTGTTCGTCGGCCTGTTGGGGCCGCAAGCCATGGCCGCGAGCTTTTGGGCAACGGTGATCACGGCAACCTTGATTCCTGCCGTGCACATGCTGCTCAAGAGCAAGTCGGGTGTGATACCGGGTGCACGCATGGCGTCCCTGGCGGCCTACATCAGTCTGGTGATTGCCTTGACGGACGCGGCCGGTCACGCATCAGGTCATGCAGCGGCAATGAATCTCAGTGCCGAACAGTTGCGTCTTGGGCTGGCAGCCGGCAGCCTGATGTTCATGGCGGCCAGCGCCCTGATCTGGCTGCTCGGCGCGCTTGGCTTCGGTAATTTGTTCAAGATGATTCCCATGCCGGTTACCGCTGGCATCAGCAACGGTACCGCCTTGCTGTTATTGACGCTGGCTGTCGATAAGCTCACGCATGAGCACCGGGCCGTTTTCGCGACCGCGATCATGGTGGGCTGCTTTCTCATCTGGCCCTTCATTCAGGCCTCGTCAAAACCTTTGGCCCGTGTGCCTGCGGTGGTGATCTCCCTGCTGGCAGGGCTGGCCACCGCCATGCTGTTCGAATCGCCCTTTCAAATGCCGATGCCATCGAGCACTCTGGACTGGTCCTGGGTCTCGGTGCGGCTCTGGACCGAACTGCCGCAGGACCAGTTGGGCCACCTGATCCGCCTGGGCTTGCCCAACTTCCTGACGCTGGCGCTGGTGATGATTCTGGAGACGTTCACCGCCGCCAATGAAATGGAACGGCGTTTCGGCGTTCGTGTCAACGCCAACCGCGAGATGATGGTGCTCGGCGGGGCCAACATGGTGAGCGCCTTACTGGGCGGCGTTCCCTGTACCGGGCACAACTCGCGCAGCATTGCCAGTTGGCTCGCCGGCGGTCGGGGCACCCAGGTGGCATTGATCGGTCTGTTGATGACCGGTGTGCTGCTAGTGACCTTGGGGCAGTGGTTGTTGGCGTTGCCGGTCGGCATGGTGGCCGGATTCCTGCTGCTGCAGTGTCTGTTGATGGCAGAACGTGAGGTGCTGCACCGGGTGCGGGAGATGATCAACACCCGCAAATGGCGGCGGGTGGGGACATCGGACCTGGGCTTCTGGACCACCATCGTAATCACGGTGGTTGAGTACTTCGGCGGCATGATCTGGGCGTGTTCCATGGGCATCGGCCTGTCCTGTCTGGTGATCCTGCGGCGCGTTTCGGACAGTCTCACCGCGCGTTGGGTCAATCTGAACCATCACCGCTCGCATCGTGTTCGCAGCGCCGAGGAAAACGACACCCTGAGCCGGCAATCCGATCGGGTCGGCGTGCTGCGACTGAGCGGCCATCTCTTTTTTGGCAACAGCATCCGCTTGACGCAATTGGCCGACGAACTCAAGCCCGGCGCCCATGCCGTCGTCATTGATGTAAGCCGCGTTCGCGATGTGGACCCCAGTGGTCTGGATGCGCTGGCGTGGCTGATCCGCGCACTCCTTGAACAGAGGGCGAGCGTCGTCGTTGCCGGGTTGGCACAGACACATTCGCCGGAACTGCGTGAGGCCTTGCACGCGACGAGTGGCATTCATCGGGCAATCGATCTCGATCGCGGCCTGGAATATTGCGAGAACCTGGTTCTGGCCGATGCGCCGCAACATGTCGACTCGCTTTTGCAGCTGGACCTGTCGGAAAACAGTTTCCTGGAAGACCTGACGCCACGCGAGCGCCAGGCGCTGCTGCTGCTGGGGCAAGCGCGTGAGGTCGCCAAGGGAGAGATCCTGTTTTCCAAGGGCGACGCCGCCGACGGAGTCTGGCTGCTGGAACAAGGCTATGTCAGCATCCTCTCGGGTGGAGAACATTCCACGCGTTTCTCCACGCTGGGGCCGGGCCAGTTTCTGGGGGAGATGAGCCTGATCGATGGCAAGCGCCGCTCCGCCACGGCGCTGGCCGACAGCCCGGTGCGTGCCCTGTTGCTGGATCAGGAAGCAATCGCGACCTTGACGCAGCGCGAGCCAGATGCCGTCTGGAAGATCATGCGCAACATCGCAAGGTACCTGTCGCAGCGTGTGCGCAGTGCCTCGGAGTTATTGGCAGTCGAAGCGGTCAATTCCTGATCGTGGCCGCCGCAGGGTCGGCCAAGCGCAAGAATGAAGGAGCAGTGCAATGCGTCAATGGCTGAGCTGGAGCCTGAGTATGTTGGCACCCCCGCTCGCCGTGGGCATTGGTGCTGCGTTCCTGCTGCTTGACCCTCCCCTGCTGCAAACCCTGCGTCAGGCCGTCTTTGACCAGTACCAGCGAGCGCATCCGCGCGTCTATCAGCCAACGCCGGTGCGGGTTATCGACATTGATGAGGAAAGCCTCGCAAAAGTCGGGCAGTGGCCGTGGCCGCGCACCCGCATTGCCGAGCTGGTTGAACGCCTGCGTCAATCCGGGGTGGCGGCGGTTGGCTTCGACGTGCTGTTTGCCGAGCCGGACCGCACCTCGCCCAAGGCGATGCTCGACATCTGGAATCTCGCGCCGGCCTCACGGCGCAGCGTCGCGGGCTTGCCCGATCACGACGACGTGCTCGCTGCCGCCCTGAAACCGGGTGGCGTGGTGCTTGGCTTCGCCGTCGAGCGCGAAGGCAGCGGCGCGCCTTTGCCGGCGCAAAAATATCGCTACGTGGCCGTGGGTGAACCGGCACTGCCCTATGCGCATCCGTTTGCCAGAGCGGCGCCGCCGCTGCCGGTGCTGAGCAACGCTGCGGCCGGCAACGGCGTCATGACCTTTGTGCCCGACAACGATGGCGTGGTGCGCCGTGTGCCGCTGCTGCTGCGCCTGGGCGACACCCTGGTGCCGTCACTGGCGGCCGAGGTTCTGCGCGTGGGCCAGGGTGCCAGCAACTACATGGTGCGCACCGCGCCGACAGCCGGCGTGGGCCTGGCCGAAGTGAAGATCGGTCAATTCACCGTGCCAACCACCGCCGCCGGCGAGGCGTGGGTGCATTACAGCGGGCCGGTCAAGGAGCGCACCCTGTCGGCCTGGAAAATTCTTGCGGGGGTCGTGCCGGCGGCCGAGCTGCAGGGCAGCCTGGTTCTGGTTGGCACCTCGGCCCAGGGCTTGATGGACTTGCGCTTCAGCCCGCTGGGTGGCGTTTTTCCGGGGGTCGAGGCGCATGCGCAGTTGCTTGAGCAGGTGCTCACCGACAGCTACCTCTACCGCCCGGCCTGGGCCAATTCGATCGAGGCCTTGACGATCGTCGTCGGCGGCCTGGCGCTTGGCACGCTGGCACTGATGACGGGTGCGCTGGTGTCGGCGCTCATCACGCTGGTGGTGATCGGCCTGGTGGTCCTGGCGGGCTGGCTGGCATTTATCGACTACCACCTGCTGCTCGATCCGGTCACGCCGGCGTTGGGAATTTTCATGGCGTTCCTGCTCTCGAGCATGGTTCATCACTTCTCAAGTGAGCGCCGGCAGCGCTTTGTGAAGCAGGCGTTTTCCCGCTACGTCTCGCCCAATCTGGTCGCGCACATCGTTGATCACCCGGCCGAGCTTGAGCTGGGCGGGCGACGCCAGGAGTGCAGCTTCGTGTTTACCGATCTGGTGGGGTTCACCAGTCTGATGGAAAAGATCGACCCGGGCGAGGCTGTTGCGCTGCTCAACGTCTATCTGGATGAAATGATCGGCATTGCATTTCGCCACAACGGGACGCTCGATCGTATCGTGGGCGATGCGGTGGCGATCATGTTTTCTGCGCCCGTGCCGCAACCGGATCACCGGCAACGCGCCCTGACTTGCGCCATTGCCATGCAGCGCTTTACCGCAAAGTATTCGGATGACTTGAAGGCCAAGGGGATCCCCTTTGGCTATACCCGGATCGGGGTTCACTCGGGTGAAGTCATCGTTGGCAATTTTGGCGGCTCGACCATTTTTGACTACCGCGCACTCGGTGACCCGGTCAATACCGCATCAAGGCTCGAGAGCGTCAACAAGCATCTGGGTACGCGCATCTGCGTCTCCGAGGCCACCTTGGCCGGTTGCACGGGGGTGGTCACCCGGCCGGTGGGCCGCCTGGTGCTCAAAGGGAAGTCCCGCTCCTTGATGGTGTTCCAGCCTATCCATGACGGGCTTGAGATCGCGGGTGCGCCAGCGGACGATCCGCAATACGCCGCCGCTTATGCCCTGCTGACGCAAGACCCGGTGGCGGCCATGGCCGCCTTTCAGGAACTGGCTGCGCAGCGGCCCACAGACCCTCTGGTTCAATTGCACCTGCACCGATTGCAGGACAAGCAAACCGGTGACCTGATTGTGATGACCGAGAAGTAAGCCCCTGCGGTTTAGCGCAGGTTCACAACGCCACGGCGATTGCGGGGTTCGCTGGTTTCGTCCGGCGTGGGGACATCGGGGCTGCTCTCACCATAGGATTCAACGCTGATTGGAACGTCCTTGAGGCCCGCCTGCCGGAAATATTTGGCGATGGCGTTGGCGCGCTTGAGCCCCAGTGTGTCGTTGCGTTTGTTCGAACCCACGGTGTCGGTGTGTCCGACCAGCCAGATGTCGAGCGCCTTGCGAGCGCGTGCGCGCGCCAGCATGCTGGGCAGCTGCGCCTTGGACGCCTTGGTCAACTGCACCCCACCTTGCTCGAAGTAAAGCACGAAGCGCTCCGGCAACGGGGGCAGCGCGCGCATCGCGGTGCCAAAATCGCGCTCCAGCTGCGGCTTGCTCACGTCAACCGGCGCGCTGGCGCCATCCAGGGAGGCACCCTGGTAGGGCTTGGTCAAATCCTGAGCGCCTTGTTTGCCCTGCACCAGCACCCGGCCCACCGTGCCGTCGGGGCTCGGTATCAACACCACGTAAGAACCCGGCCCTTTTGCGCGCGGCGGCGTGGCAAACCTGGCCTTGATGGAATCGACGGTCTCGACCGCGGTCTCCTCGGACGGGCACAGCTCGGCCGGATCGATGCCGGAGCGGCCCTGCCCCGCGTCCTGGGTGCCGGGCACGTCGGCGCGATTGACGCCCAGCGCACTGACCAACTGACCCATGCCAGCCAGGGTGCGGGCTTGCGCCGAGGCCTGGTTGTGACGGGCATTGATGTAAGAGCGGGTGGCCTCGAAGAACTCGTTCTGGCTGTCGAGCAAATCAAGCAACGTGCGCTGGCCGATGTCGAACTGCTG
>CAIRAW010000020.1 GCA_903876735.1 uncultured beta proteobacterium
CAGCAGTTCGACATCGGCCAGCGCACGTTGCTTGATTTGCTCGACAGCCAGAACGAGTTCTTCGAGGCCACCCGCTCTTACATCAATGCCCGTCACAACCAGGCCTCGGCGCAAGCCCGCACCCTGGCTGGCATGGGTCAGCTGGTGAGCGCGCTCGGTGTAGATCGCCCCGATATGCCCAACGCAAAAGACGCTGGACAGGACCGCACCAGCATTGATCCGGCAGAACTGTGCCCGCTGGAAGAGTCGGTGGTGGACACGCTGGACAAGATCAAGGCAACTACCGTGATTCCCGTGCGCGCGCGCCCGGCACCGCCAGCCCCGAAGGCTGCACCCGCACCTGCACCCGCACCAACCAAGATCAGTTTGGCTGCCGATGCCCTGTTTGATTTCAACAAGTCCGAGATCAAGCCTGAAGGCCAGGCCAAGCTCGACGCTCTGATTGCGCGCATCCAGGGTGCGCAACTCGACATGGTGATTGCCACCGGTCACACCGACGCCATCGGCAGCGACGAGTACAACAACCACCTGTCACTGGCGCGCGCCGATGCCGTCAAGGCCTACATGGTTAGCAAGGGCATTGATGTCAAGCGCATTCGCACGGTTGGCAAGGGCAAGACGCAACCGGTCGCCGACAACGCCACGCCGCAAGGCCGTGCCAAGAATCGCCGGGTCGACATCGAGGTGCAAGGCGCCTCGAAGTAAACACCGCCTCTGTTAAAAAAAAGCGGCCCTGCGGGGCCGTTTTTTTAGCGCAGGATCGGTGCGTCGGGCAACTCGTTTGGGTTGGTCTGGCCCGCTGCCAGCGGAAAATGTTCAAGCAGCAGTGAGGACACCTGTGCCAGCGCCTCGCTCAGCCCTGCTTCAAAACGGCCGGCCTTGAAGGCCGTGCTCATACGCGCCACCATGGCCTGCCAGACTTGCGGCTCAACGCGGGCGCTGAGGCCGCGATCCGCCACCACCTCAATGGCGCGCTCGGCCAGCAGCAGATAGATCAGCACGCCGTTGTTGTGGGCGGTATCCCAGACCCCCAATTTTCCAAACAGCGTCAGCGCGCGCTGGCGCGTGATCTGGCGCGTTGAGGCCTTGCGCCAGAGGTAACCCATGGGCAGGCTGGTTTCAACATAGATCCGGATTTCGCCGGAGTGGCGCTGTTCGCTGGTGGCCACGGCCTGCGCCAGTTTGCGCACCGCGTCGGGTGTCATGGCGTGGCGCGTCGCAACGCTGCCCAGCCAGAGATGTTTGAGAATGCGTTGCATACGGTTGCGCATTACCAGTCTCCCGAGGCGCCGCCGCCACCAAAATCACCGCCACCGCCGGAACTGAAACCGCCGCCGCCGGTGCCGAATCCACCGCCACCACCCCAACCGTGGCCGCCACCGCCGCTGAAACCCCGTCCGACGCTGGAAACCAGCGCAAACAACAGGGCCACGAGCGCAGCCAGGCCGCCCAGCAGCAGACTCGAAGTCAGCAGCAGCGCGATCGCACCGAAAATGCCGCCGGTGGCCATTGCGCCCAAGGGGGTGCCCAGCAGCCGGCGCGCCACCCCGGCCACCACCGGCACCGCAACAAAGAGGAAGATCGCCAGGTCGGTCCATTTGAAGTCGCCGCTAAATCCGTTGGCAGTTGCCTTGGGCGCCGGCAAATCCTCGCCGCTGATGCGCGCCATGAGTTGATCGCTTGCAGCGTCGAGCCCACCGGCGAAATCGCCTTGCTTGAAGCGCGGTGTGATGGCTTCGTCGATCACACGCTTAAGCGCCAGATCGGGCAGTGCGCCTTCAAGCGCCTTGGCCACTTCGATGCGCACTTTGCGGTCGTCTTTGGCAACCAGCAGCAGCACGCCGTCGCCGATCTCCTTGCGGCCTATCTTCCAGGCGTTGGCCACGCGGTTGCTGTAGCTGAAGATGTCTTCAGGCTGCGTGCTGGCCACCAGCAGCAGCACGATCTGGGCGCCGCGGTTCTGCTCGAAAGCGCCCAGTTTGTCCTCGAGTTGTTGGCGCTGCGCCGCGCTCAGGGTGCCGGTGCTGTCGATCACGTGGCCCGTGAGCGCGGGCACGGGCTGTTGCGCCAGCGCCGGTGCCAGCGCCAGCAGCAAGCCGAACAGGATGCCGTACAGCCAGTGGCCGCCAGCATGGATCCGGCTTGGCAGACAATGCCGCAAGGGCATGGCGTTCATGACATTGCAGGCGTTTTACTTTTTGCTGAAGTCAACCACTGGTGGGGCGCTGATGGCCGCTTCGTTTTGTACCGCAAAGTTGGCCTTGGGCTGGTAGCTGAAGACCATGGCGGTCAGGTTGCTGGGGAAAGTGCGGGCCAGCACGTTATAGGCCTGCACGGCCTGGATGTAACGGTTGCGCGCCACCGTTACCCGGTTTTCGGTGCCCTCAAGCTGCACGCGCAGATCGCGGAAACCTTCGTTGGCTTTGAGTGTGGGGTACTTTTCGGAGACCACCATCAAGCGGCTCAAGGCCGAACCGAGCGCACCCTGTGCCGACTGGAATTTCTGGAACGCTTGCGGGTCGTTGAGGGTCTGCGGCGTGACCTGAATCGAGGTGGCCTTGGCGCGCGCCTCGATCACCTGGGTCAGCGTCTCCTGCTCGAACGCGGCCTCACCCTTGACCGTGGCCACGATATTGGGCACCAAGTCAGCGCGCCGCTGGTACTGGTTGAGCACTTCGCTCCAGGCTGACATGGTCTGTTCGTCGAGCCGCTGAAAATCGTTGTAGCCGCAACCCGAAAGACCAATGGCGCTCAGGATGATCAAGAACCAGCGTGTCATAAAAATCTCCCGCTTATGTACCACTACAGTAGCATAAATTGCAGACCTGACCAAGGCCTAAGCCGACCAAACTGGACTCGCACCACACGCCTGGCGCAAAGCACGGCAAAATCGGACCTGCCTCACTTAGCCACCACCATGTCCAAAGCAAAAAAAACAGCCCTGACCGTCGCCGGATTGGCCGATGATATTGAAGCGGCCTTTTATGAGGCGCTGCAGACCGCTGATCTGGAAAAGCTCATGGCCTGCTGGGCCGACGAGGACGACCTGATCTGCGTGCACCCGAGCGGGCCGCGGCTGGTCGGGGTCGGCGCCATCCGGGCTGCGTTCGAAGCCATGTTCTCGAAGGGCAGCATCCGGGCCTGGCCAGAGGCGGTGCGCAGAATCGAGTCACTGACCAGCAGCGTGCACAACCTGCGCGAGCGCATCGAAGTCATGACCGCAGAGGGGCCGCAACAGGCCTATGTGGTCGCCACCAATGTCTATCACAAGACGGCACAGGGCTGGCGCATGGTGGCGCACCATGCCAGCCCCGGGTCGGAGGAAGACGCGCAGGAAATCAGCCAGACGCCGCACCTGCTGCACTGAGCGCAGCCGCCTGACGCATGATGAACTACGCAGCGCCTCTGTGGTTGCCCGGCGGGCATCTGCAAACCATCTGGCCTGCCGTTTACGGCCATCGGCCGGTGCCGCCCTTGCCCGCGTACCGGCGCGAGCGCTGGCGCACCCCCGACGATGACTTCATCGATGTTGACCGCCTGCAGGGGTCGCCGGGCCAGCCCTTGCTGGTGCTGTTTCATGGTCTGGAAGGTTCGTCGGCCAGCCACTACGCGCAGGCCTTTGCCGACTTTGCCCGGCAGCGGAACTTTGCCTTTGCCGTGCCCCATTTCCGGGGTTGCAGCGGCGAGTTGAACCGGGGCCCGCGCGCCTACCATTCGGGCGACTTTGAAGAGATCGGCTGGATTCTGGCGCGCCTGCGCCGCGAGCATCAGGGACCGTTGCTGGCGGTCGGTGTTTCGCTGGGCGGTAATGCGCTCTTGCGCTGGGCCGAAGAGATGGGCGAGCAGGCCGCGCGCTTTGTCACGGCGCTGGCGAGCGTGTCGGCGCCGCTCGACCTGGCTGCCAGCGGTCAGGCCATCGGGCGCGGTTTCAACCGGCTGGTCTACACGCGGCGCTTTCTGAGCACCATGAAGCCCAGGGCCTTGCAGAAACTGGCGCAGTACCCGGGTCTGTTCAAGGCCGACGCCTTGCTGGCCGCGCGCGACCTCTACGAATTCGACAATGTCTTCACGGCGCCGCTGCATGGCTTCAAGAACACGGACGATTACTGGGCCCGCGCCTCGGCCAAGCCGCGGCTGCAGCAGATTCGCATCCCGGCGCTCGTGCTCAATGCGTGCAACGACCCGTTTGTGCCGGCCCAGAGCCTGCCCCATGCAATGCCGGGTGACTGGGTGACCCTGTGGCAGCCAGCCCAGGGTGGCCACGTCGGTTTTCCCAAGGGCGCGCCGCCCGGCCATATCCGGGCCCTGCCGCAGGCTGTGGGCGGCTGGCTTGCTGACCATGTCGGCCGCTTGCCGGCACAGGAAAAGCCCAATGGATGACATCGTTAGACAAGCCCTGGCCAAATGGCCCAATGTGCCGGCCTGTTACGGCTGGCTCGGGCTGGACGCGCGCGGCAACTGGTATCTGCGCGACGACCGTGCCCAAGCGCTGGGGCCGTTTGCCGGTGGCGGCGCGGCGAGCAAGGGCGACGAGCTCAAGCACGAGGGCCTGATTGAATTCATCCGCCGCAACTATGAAAGCGATGCGCGCGGGCAGTGGTATTTTCAGAACGGCCCGCAATGCGTTTATGTCGAACTCGAGGCCACGCCGCTGATCTGGCGTGTCAACGCCGATTTCTCGGTGCACGACCACCTTGGCCGCGTGGCGCGCTGGCAGGCCTGCCAGCTCGACGAAGCGGGGCGTCTCTATTTGCAAACGGACACCGGCTTTGGCCTGGTCCACAGCATGGACATGGGGCACGCGGCCGATGCCATCGAACAGGGCCTGTGGTCGGTGCAGGAGGCGCAGGCGGCCGGCTTGCCGGCGCGCTTTGGCTACGTGATGAGCCCGCAGCTACAACAGATGAAGTAGCCGCCCGGCTTTACTTGCTTGGTGCAGCGGGTGCAACTGGTGCGGCCGGGGCAGCAGCCGACGCGGGAGCAGCCGGAGCCTTCGGTTCGGCGAACTTGGCGCCGCCGGCATTGGCCATGTAGACCACGGCACGGCCGATTTCCAGCGCATCAAAATCGCCGCCGCCTTGCGGTGTCATGGCGTTCTTGCCCTTGAGCGCGGAGTTCAGCAGGGCCTCATAGCCGGTCTTGATGCGCGGCGCCCAGGCAGCGGCGTCACCCAACTTGGGCGCGCCGACCAGTCCGGCCGTATGGCAGGTGGTGCACTGAACCTTGAACACCTCTTCGCCGGTCTTGGGCAGACGGTTGGCATCGCGAATTTCGATGTTGCCCACTTTCTGGATGCGGGTCATCACGGCTTTTTCCACATTCACAGCGCCAGCCGCCGGTTTGTCGCCCGAGGTCACGTAGTACACCAGGCCGATGATGATGAAGATCGGCAGCACAAATGAAAAGAAGACCGTGACCAGCAGTTGCTTGGGGTTTTTGACCGGCCCGGTGTGGGCGTCATCGTGATCGGTGGCTTGGTTCTTGTCGCTCATGGTGTCCAGTCGGGTTCGGGGCGTTGAAAGCAGGGCGCGATTATAGGGCCAGCCTCGTGAAAGCACCTACAATGCGTCCTTCGGTTTGCGGCTGTAGCTCAGTGGATAGAGTATTGGCCTCCGAAGCCAAGGGTCGTGGGTTCGATCCCCGCCAGCCGCACCAGTGCACACTGAAGGAAGAAAATCATGACGATCTTGGTAGCTTATGTGCCGCGACCTGAAGGACAGGCCGCTCTGGATACGGGTTTGACAATTGCAAAGCGCCGCCAGGAACGCCTGGTGGTGGTCAATGCCAGTCCTGGCGGCCGTAAAGAAGATGTCGCGATGGCCGATGCGCAGGACATCGAGCGCGTTGAAGCCTTGCTCGCGGCTTCCGGATGCGACGCCGAGTTCAAGCAGTTTGTTCGCGGCCAAAGTGCTGTCGCCGAGATCGAGGCCATGGTTGAGTCGCTGCAGGTGTCGGTGCTGATCATCGGTCTGCGCAAACGCACGGCAGTTGGCAAACTCATTCTGGGCAGCGTTGCCCAGGAACTTCTGCTGTCGGTCCCGTGCCCGGTGTTGGCCGTCAAAGCCGGCTGATTTCAACCGCAGGGGAATCCGGCCGCCCAGAAAACTTATCAGTCTGCGCAGCCTTGCGGTCTTGGGTTGACCTAGGTCAAAGAGGTAATCCTTAAGACCGATAGCATCTGCCGCTGGAGGCAGTTATGTTCGATCAACCTATCAAAAACTTGATGGACAGCAAGAAGTTTCTTGCTGCGCCACCCGCCACAACGGTCAGCGACGCGGCACGGTTGATGGCGGGCAAAAATGTCGGCGCCATTCTGGTGATCGAGGCCGAGCAACTGCTTGGAATCTTTTCTGAACGCGACGTCGTGTTTCGTGTCATTGCCAAGGGTCTCGACGCCAAGACCACTACACTGGCGCAGGTCATGACGGCTTCGCCCAAGACCCTTGCGCCCAACAAATCCTACGGCCACGCCCTGCTATTGATGCAGGAAAACGGCTTTCGCCACGTTCCCGTGGTCGAAAACGGCAAAGCAATCGGCATCATTTCCTCGCGCAATGCGATGGACCCGGACCTCGAAGAGTTCGTGTTCGAAGAGCGCCGGCGCGAGCATCACCGCTAGCAAAAACCTCGGGTTCAAGGGGTTTTTCGGGCCAGCAGCATGGCGTCGCCATAGCTGAAAAACCGGTATTGTTCTGCAATCGCGTGGCGGTAAAGCGCCATCACGTGCGCATGGCCGGCAAAGGCGCTGACCAGCATCATCAGGCTTGACTTGGGCAGGTGAAAGTTGGTGACCAGCAGGTCCACCAGCCGGAACTCAAAGCCCGGCGTGATGAAGATGTCGGTGTCGCCGCAGGCCTGGCCGTTGCCCGGGTCGCCGTCCTTCATGCTGCGGGCCCAGGAGTCCAGCGCGCGTACCGTGGTCGTGCCAACGGCCAGGATGCGCCCGCCGCGCGCGCGGCAATCGGCAACGGCTTGCTGCGTGGCTTTTGGCACCTCGTACCATTCGCTGTGCATCTGGTGCTCGGCCAGATTCTCGGTCTTGACCGGTTGAAACGTGCCGGCCCCCACGTGCAGCGTGACATGGGCGCGCTGCGCACCGGCCGCGTCGATGGCCGCCAGCAGGGCCTCATCAAAGTGCAGCGCTGCCGTCGGCGCGGCCACGGCGCCCGGGTTCTTGGCAAACACGGTCTGGTAGCGCGCGGCGTCTTCGGCTGAATCGGTGTGGGCAATATAGGGCGGCAACGGCACATGACCGTGGCGCTCCATCAGGGTGTGCGGGTCGTCGCCGGCATCATTCGACAGCACCAAGCGAAACAGCGCGCCGTCGGCATCGGGCCAGCGCCCCAGCAACGTGGCGCACAGGCCGTCGTCGCTGCCGCTGGCGCCGGTCAGGGCCAGCGTGGTGCCGACTTCCGGCTTCTTGCTCACGCGCATGTGGGCGGCCACCTGGTTGCCACCGAGCACGCGCTCGATCAGCAACTCCAGTTTGCCACCGGTCGGCTTGGCGCCAAACAGGCGCGCCTTGATGACTTTGGTGTCGTTCAAGACCAGCAGATCGCCCGGGCGCAAAAAGGCGGGCAGGTCGCGAAAGATGCGGTCAACCGGCGTTGCGCCGGTGCCGTCGAGCAGGCGCGAGCCGCTGCGCTCAGCTGCCGGGTGCTGGGCAATCAGCGCTTCTGGCAACTCAAAGTCGAAGTCACGCAGGGTGAAGGGGCGGGTGGCGTCGGGCAGGGGAGAAGTCATGGTGCTTGAGGGTCGGACGGACCCGTGCCAAGTTGAAGTACAGGCCGGAATTGTCGCAGCATCAAGTCAAGGGCAAAATCGGCGCATGACGACAGCCCCCGCTCCAGCACCCGGCACGCCCCTGAGCGGCCCGCAAAAGGCGCTGCACAAGCTCGGCCTGCTGCGGGCTATCGACCTGGCGCTGCACCTGCCGCTGCGCTACGAGGACGAAACCCGCATCGTCAAACTGCGCGATGTGCGCGACGGCGAACTGGCGCAGATCGAAGGTGTCGTCACTTCCTGCGAAGTGCGCGCTCACGGCCACCGGCAACTGCTGGTAACGATTGACGATGGCAGCGAGACCTGTTTGCTGCGTTTTTTCAGCTTCTACCCGTCGCAGCAAAAGGCGCTGGCGGTGGGCCAGCGCATTCGCGCGCGCGGCGAAATCAAGGGCGGTTTCGGTGGCCTGCAGATGATGCACCCGAGCTTCAAGGCTGCCAGTGGACCCTTGCCGAGCGCGCTGACGCCGGTCTACCCCAGTACCGCAGCCTTGCCGCAGGCGTACTTGCGCCGCGCCGTGCTCGGCGGCCTGGAGCGCGCCGATCTGGCCGAAACCATCCCCGGCGACCGATTGCCCGCCAGGCATCCGGCGCTGGACTGGAGCCTGCGCAAGGCCCTGTCCTTTTTGCACCTGCCGACACCCGATGTGGCGCTGACCACGCTGCAGGACCCGAATCATCCGGCCTGGCAGCGCCTCAAGTTCGAGGAGTTGCTGGCCCAGCAACTGTCCCAACTGCAGGCCAAGCGCGAGCGGGCCGCCTTGCAGGCCCCGGTGCTGCAGGCGCAGCGCCAAACGCCCGACGCGGGCTTGCCCCTGCATGAACAATTGCTGGCGGCATTGCCGTTTCAGCTGACCGCGGCGCAGCGCCGCGTCAGTGAAGAAATCATGCGCGACCTGGCGCGGCCCGTCCCCATGCACCGCCTGTTGCAGGGCGATGTGGGCTCCGGCAAAACCGTGGTTGCAGCGCTGGCGGCTGCCATTTGCATGGGCGCCGGGCACCAGTGCGCCCTGATGGCGCCGACCGAGATCCTGGCCGAGCAGCATTTCCGCAAGCTCATTGGCTGGCTTGAGCCGCTGGGCGTCAAGACGGCCTGGCTCACCGGCAGCCAGAAAACCAAGGAGCGGCGCGCGGCGCTGGCGCTGATTGCCAGCGGCGAAGCCCAGCTGGTGGTGGGAACGCACGCCGTGATCCAGGACAAGGTGGTCTTCAAGAACCTGGCGCTGGCCATCATCGACGAGCAGCACCGCTTTGGTGTGGCGCAGCGGCTTGCCCTTCGCGGCAAGCTCACTGACGTGGAGATGGAGCCGCACTTGCTCATGATGACGGCCACGCCGATTCCGCGCACCCTGGCCATGAGCTATTACGCCGATCTGGACGTCTCCACCATTGACGAACTGCCACCGGGGCGCACGCCCATCGTGACCAAGGTGGTGGGCGAGGCACGCCGTGATGAGGTGATTGCGCGCATCAGCGCCCAACTGGCGCAGGGCCGCCAGGTGTATTGGGTCTGCCCGTTGATCGAGGAGAGCGAGGCGCTCGATCTGCGCAACGCCACCGAGACCCATGCGCAGCTGAGCGAAGCCTTGCAGGGCGCCGGCGCCGGCGGCACGGTGGTGCAGATCGGGCTGCTGCACTCGCGCATGCCGGTGGCCGAGAAGAAGGCCGTCATGGCTTTGTTCACCAGCGGCGCGATGGGCGTGCTGGTCAGCACCACGGTGATCGAGGTCGGGGTCGACGTGCCCAACGCCACACTGATGGTGATCGAGCACGCGGAGCGTTTCGGCCTGTCGCAGTTGCACCAGTTGCGCGGCCGCGTCGGGCGCGGCGCCAGTGCTTCGGCCTGCGTGCTGCTGTATTCAACCGGTGACGCGCCGCGCCTGGGCGAAACCGCACGCGAACGCCTAAAGGCCATGGTTGAGACCGGTGACGGTTTCGAGATTGCCCGGCGCGACTTGGAGATCCGCGGCCCTGGGGAATTCCTGGGCGCGCGTCAGTCGGGTGCTGCGCTGCTGCGCTTTGCCGACCTGGCCAGCGACAGCGTCCTGCTGGCGCAGGCGCGCCGGCTTGCGCCGCTGCTGCTGGACCAGCATCCGGAGCTGGCGGCGCAGCACGTTGCGCGCTGGCTCGGTGGCAAGGCGCAATACCTCAAAGCCTGACCGTTGCTGGGGGACAATAGCCGCATGACACTGACCGAACTCAAATACATCGTGGCTGTGGCGCGCGAGCGCCACTTTGGCAAGGCAGCCGACGCTTGCTACGTGTCGCAGCCGACGCTGTCGGTGGCGGTCAAAAAGCTCGAGGAAGAGCTCGACGTCAAGCTCTTCGAGCGCAGCGCCAATGAGGTTTCCGTGACGCCGCTGGGCGAGGAAATCGTGCGCCAGGCGCAGGCCGTGCTGGAGCAGGCAGCCAATATCAAGGAGCTGGCCAAGCGCGGCAAAGACCCGCTCAATGGCCCGTTGACGCTGGGCGTGATCTACACCATTGGCCCCTACCTGCTGCCCGACCTGGTGCACCAGATGATTGCGCAACTGCCGCAGATGCCGCTGATCCTGCAGGAAAACTTCACCGTCAAGCTGCTCGAGATGCTGCGCACCGGCGAGATCGACTGTGCCATCCTGGCCGAACCGTTTCCCGATGCCGGTCTGGCCATGGCGCCGCTCTATGACGAGCCCTTCATGGCGGTGGTGCCGGTCCATCATCCGCTGGCAAAACAGGCGCAGGTGACGACCGAGGAACTCAAGCGCGAGAACATGCTGCTGCTCGGCAGCGGCCACTGCTTTCGGGACCATGTGCTCGAGGTCTGCCCTGAATTTGCCCGCTTCTCCAGCAATGCCGAGGGCATCCGCAAGACCTTCGAGGGCTCGTCCCTGGAGACCATCAAGCACATGGTGGCCGCTGGCATGGGCGTCACGCTGGTGCCGCGCCTGAGCGTGCCCAAGGAAGCGCTGGCGCGCAAACCCACGCGCAAGCGCGACGAAGACGCGCACGTCAAGTACCTGCCTTTTGCCGGCGACCCGCCGACGCGTCGTGTTGTGCTGGCCTGGCGGCGCAGCTTCACCCGTTACGAGGCGATTGCCGCGCTGCGCAATGCCATTTACGCCTGCGAGCTGCCGGGCGTCGTGCGTTTGTCTTGAGGATGTTTTCGTGAAATTAGCTGGCTCCCGTCTCGCTCTCTACCTTGACCTGATCCGCTGGAACCGCCCGGCCGGCTGGTTGCTGCTGTTATGGCCGACACTGGGCGCCTTATGGGTTGCCGCCGATGGTTTTCCCGGTTGGCATCTGCTGCTGGTCTTTACGCTCGGGACGGTGCTCATGCGCAGCGCCGGCTGCTGCATCAACGATGTGGCCGACCGCAGGTTCGACCGCCATGTCAAGCGCACCGCGAACCGTCCGGTGACCACCGGCGCCGTGTCGGTGAAAGAAGCTTTGACGCTGGGCGCCGTGCTGGCCGTGCTGGCGTTTGCGCTGGTGCTCACGACCAACACCGTGACCATCATCTGGTCGTTTGCCGCGCTGGCCATCACGCTGGCCTACCCCTACGCCAAGCGCTTTGTCTCAATGCCGCAGGCTGTGCTGGGCGTGGCTTTCAGCTTTGGCATCCCGATGGCTTTCACCGCCGTGCAGGGCGGCGTTCCCGTGCTGGCCTGGGTTCTGATGCTGGGCAATTTGTTTTGGGTCCTGGCCTATGACACCGAATACGCCATGGTCGACCGTGACGACGACCTGCTGATCGGCATGAAGACCTCGGCCATTACCCTGGGCCGGTTCGACGTGCTGGTGATCATGGTCAGCTACCTCATCTTTATCATCAGCTGGGACGTGGCCCTGATGGCGCGGGTGCAGGGCAAGGCCTTCAATGTCGCCATGACGCTGGCCTTCGCGCAGGTGGCCTGGCATTACACGCTGATCCGCTCGCGCGAGCGCGACGGCTGCTTCCAGGCCTTTCGCCTCAATCACTGGCTTGGTTTTACTCTGTTTGCCGGGATCGCTGCCAGTTACGCGCTGAAATAAGCCAAGGTCCGGCGGGGAATTGCCGACCGATGGAGTTCAGGCCTTGCCGAACTCGTCGCCCAGCTCCTGGGCCCGGCGCCGCGCCGCGTACAGGGCGTTGATGAATTCTGCTTGCAGGTCGGCGTCTTCCATCGAGCAGATCGCGGCGTCCGTCGTGCCGCCTTTGGAGGTGACGCGCTGGCGCAAGACCTTGGGCGTCTCGCCGGAGCTGCGCACCAGTTCACCGGCTCCGATGAAGGTGGCGACCGCCAGTTGCTGTGCCTGATCACGCGTGAGGCCCATCTCGGCACCGGCGGTGGTCATGGCTTCCATGAAATAAAAGGCGTAAGCCGGGCCGGAGCCCGACAGCGCGGTCACGGTGTCGAGCTTTTCTTCAGCATCAAGCCACAGCAGTTCGCCCGTGCTGGCCATCACCTGCACGACCGCTTGCCGGTCCTGCGCCGTCACCGCTGGGCGCGCAAACAGGCCGCTGATCCCCTTGCCAATCAGGGCCGGTGTGTTCGGCATGGCGCGCACCACGCGCTGCGTGCCCAGCCAGTTCACGATGCTGTCGCTGCGAATGCCCGCTGCCACGCTCAGCTGCAAGGCTTTTTGCACATAGGGGCGCGCCTGCAGCGCCGCAAGCCTGAAGGTCTGGGGCTTGACGGCCCAGATCACGAGGTCGGCCTCGGCCAAAAAGGGACCGGCTTCGGCCTGGGCGTTCACGCCATAGCTGGCTTTGAGTTTGTCCCGCGTCTCGGCAAAGGGCTCGACCACGTCAATCTGCCCCGGTGCATGGCCCTGGCTGATCAGGCCACCGATGATGGCGCTGGCCATGTTGCCGCCGCCGATGAATGCAATTCGCTCGCTCATGTCTGTTGTGCCTCAGGTTGTCAAAGCGCCGCCTGTCGGACGGCGTGTTCCCAGCGCGCCATCATTTCTTGGGCACGCTCTGGCGCCATTGTCGGCAAAAAATATTTCTCGGCTTGCCAAAGACCACTCAGTTCGTCGGTGTTTTGGTAGACACCGG
Organism: uncultured beta proteobacterium; assembly: GCA_903876735.1. Taxonomy (GTDB): domain Bacteria; phylum Pseudomonadota; class Gammaproteobacteria; order Burkholderiales; family Burkholderiaceae_C; genus Rhodoferax. Next base: position 12,805 of record CAIRAW010000020.1, read on the forward strand.
TCGCCAGACCTGCGAGATAGGCCGCGCCCAGCGCCGTGGTTTCCGTCACTGCCGGGCGCACCACCGGTATGCCCAGCAAATCGGCCTGGAACTGCATCAGCAGGTCATTGACGCAAGCGCCGCCATCGACGCGCAATTCGGCCACGGCGGCCTCACCGGCGGCCAGGCCGTCAAGGCTCATGGCCTGCAGCAGCGCGGCGCTTTGAAACGCAATGCTCTCCAGCGCCGCGCGGGCAATATGGGCCAGCGTGCTGCCGCGGGTCAGGCCGGTGATGGTGCCGCGCGCGTCGGGTTTCCAGTAGGGCGCGCCCAGTCCGGTGAAGGCCGGCACCAGCATCACACCACCGGCGTCGGACACGGTCTCGGCCAGCGCCTGCACTTCGCTGCTGCCCTGGATCGCCTGCAAGCCGTCGCGCAGCCACTGCACCACGGCGCCGCCAACAAACACGCTGCCTTCGCTGGCAAACCCCAGTTGCGCACTGGTCTGCGCCGCACTGGTGGCGATCAGGCCGTTATTCGAGATCTGGAGCCGTCCGCCGGTGTGCATCAGCATGAAACAGCCCGTGCCATAGGTGTTCTTGACCATGCCCGCCTTGAAGCAGGCTTGGCCAAACAGTGCGCTTTGCTGGTCGCCGGCGACGCCGCCAATCGGGATTGCGCGGCCCAGCAGATCAGGGCTTGTTTCACCGTAGAGGGCGCTCGACGGCTTGACCTCGGGCAGCATATTGGCCGGGATGTCCAGCGCCTGCAGCAGTTCGGCGTCCCAGGCATTGGTGTGGACATTGAACAGCATGGTGCGCGATGCGTTGCTGACATCGGTGGCATGCACGGCGCCACCGGTCAGGCGCCAGATCAGCCAGCTGTCGACGGTGCCAAACGCCAGCTCTCCATTGGCAGCCATCGCGCGCGCGCCGGGCACATGGTCGAGCAGCCATTTGAGTTTGGTGCCTGAAAAATAGGCGTCAATCAGCAAGCCGGTCTTCGCCTGGATCGCGTCGGCCAGGCCGCGCTCGCGCAATTCAACGCAGGCCGGCTCGGCCCGGCGGTCCTGCCAGACGATGGCGTTGTGAATCGGCAGGCCGGTCGCGCGGTTCCAGACCACGGTCGTCTCGCGCTGGTTGGTGATGCCGATGGCGTGCACCTGGCTGGCCGAAATGCCGGCTTTGAGCAAGGCCTCGCGCGCCGTGGCCAGTTGCGTGCGCCAGATCTCCTGCGGGTCGTGCTCCACCCAGCCGGGTTGCGGGTAGATCTGCGTCAGCTCCAGTTGCGCCATGGCCTTGATCTGCCCGTCGGGCGTGAAAACAATGCTGCGCGAACTGGAGGTACCCTGATCCAGGGCCAGAAGATAGGACATGGGCGTGTTTAAACTGGCGAATAATGCTTGCACTCATCAAGCAATGATTTACTGAACTTTGACTTATGTCTACTTTACCCCAGCCGGCATTTACCCAGCGGGCTGAACTGATCGCGCGGCTGGCCGCTGGCGATCACTATGACATCGCCGTCGTCGGCGGTGGCGCCACCGGCCTGGGCGTAGCGCTCGACGCCGCCGCGCGCGGCTTCAAGGTGGTGCTGGTGGAGTCGCATGACTTTGCCAAAGGCACATCATCGCGCGCCACCAAACTGGTTCATGGCGGCGTGCGCTACCTGGCGCAGGGCAATATCTCGCTGGTGCGCGAGGCCTTGCACGAGCGCACCACGCTGCTGGAAAATGCCCCGCATCTGGCGCAGCCGCTGGCCTTTGTGATGCCGTCCTACCAATGGTGGGAGGCGCCCTTTTATGGCGTCGGGCTCAAGATGTACGACCTCCTGGCGGGCAAGGCCAGCCTGGGGGCTACGCAGTTCTTGAGCCGTGCTGAAACACTGGCGCTGCTGCCAGGCGCGCAGCCGCAGGGGCTCAATGGCGGCATCAAATACTGGGACGGCCAGTTCAACGACGCGCGCCTGGCGCTGGCGCTGGCGCGCACGGCGGCAGCACGCGGCGCCCTGTTATTGAACTATTGCCGCGCCGACGAACTGTTTTACGAGCATGGGAAAGTGGCCGGCCTGGTCTGCCAGGACACGCTGAGCGGCCAGCCCTACCGCATCCGTGCGCGCTGCGTGGTCAATGCGGCCGGGGTCTGGGTCGACGAACTGCGGCAAAAAGACGGCGCCGCCAACAGCGTTGACGGCAGGCCGGCGGTCGAGCCCATGGTGGCGCCCAGCCAGGGCGTCCATATTGTGGTGGACCGGGAGTTTCTGGGCGGCGAGTCGGCCCTGATGGTGCCCAAAACCGCCGACGGGCGCGTGCTGTTTGCCGTGCCGTGGCTGGGCAAGCTCATTTTGGGCACCACCGACACGCCGCGCCATGATCTGGCGCTCGAGCCCAGCCCGTTCAAGGAAGAAGTCGATTTCATCCTGACCGAATCAGCACGTTACCTGCGCCGCGCGCCAACCCGTGCCGATGTCAAAAGCGTCTGGGTCGGGCTGCGACCACTGGTGAAGGCGCAAGGGGAGGATGGCGACAACACCAAGGGCCTGAGCCGTGAGCACACGGTGCTGGTCAGCCGCAGCGGCCTGGTAACCGTCACCGGCGGCAAATGGACCACTTACCGCGCCATGGCCGAGGATGTGCTGGCCGTCTGCGAGAAAAACGCCTTGCTGGCCGGCAGCAAGAGCGGCCTTACCGCGCACCTCAAGCTGATCGGCGCCGGCGCCCCCGGCATGGCGGTCAGCTCGCTGTGCGAGGCGCCCGGCCTGCGGGCCTATGGTGACGAGCAGGCGCTGGTCATGGCTTTGCCCGGCGCTGACCGGGTCTTGAGCGCCGGACTGACCGAGGCCATGGTCCGTTTTGCGGCCCGCCATGAATACGCGATCCGGGTAGAAGACATGCTGGCACGCCGCTCCCGGCTGTTGTTTCTTGATGCACGTCTGGCCAGTTCCCTGGCGGAACGGGTCGGCGCCATCCTGTTTCAGGAGACCGGCCTGGACCCGCAAGCCGAGGCCTTTTCTGAGCTGGCGCAGCATTATTTGCGTTTGCCCGAATAAATCTGCTTGACGATCCTGCGAAAGGCCGGCATAATTGCTGGCTTCGCTTGAAAAAGTATGAAGTGTCTGCCCAACGGAAGTGATGCAAGTGGTTTGCATCTCCAACGACGGGCCCAAGACTGACTGGAAAGCAACCGGCATCCAACTGCAAAGTGGGGCGCCCAAACTCTCTGGTGCAAGTTGGGAAAATTGAAATGATCCAAGTTGAATCTCGATTAGAAGTTGCCGACAACACCGGCGCAAAGTCCGTTCTCTGCATCAAGGTGCTGGGTGGGTCCAAGCGTCGCTACGCCAGTGTGGGCGATGTCATCAAAGTGAGCATCAAGGAAGCTGCTCCGCGCGGTCGCGTCAAAAAAGGCGAGATCTACAGTGCGGTAGTGGTTCGCACGGCCAAGGGCATTCGTCGTAGCGACGGCTCGCTGGTCAAATTCGACGGCAATGCTGCAGTGTTGCTGAATGCCAAATTGGAGCCAATCGGCACCCGTATCTTCGGCCCGGTGACGCGTGAACTGCGCACCGAGAAGTTCATGAAGATCGTGTCCTTGGCACCTGAAGTTTTGTAAGGACGCGCCATGAACAAGATTCGCAAAGGCGACGAAATCATCGTGCTCACGGGCCGCGATAAAGGTAAGCGCGGCAAGATTGCTCTGCGCAAAGACGACTCGTACGTTCTCGTCGAGGGTGTCAATGTCGTGAAGAAGCACACCAAGCCGAATCCCCTCAAGGGAACGGTTGGCGGCATTGTCGAAAAATCCATGCCGATTCACCAGTCCAACGTGGCGATTTTCAACGCCGTCACGGGTAAGGCTGATCGTGTTGGCATCAAACTGCTGGCTGACGGCAAACGCGTTCGCGTTTACAAGTCCAGTGGTGAAGAAATCAAGGTGGCATAAACATGGCTCGTTTGCAACAACACTACCGCGAAAAAGTCGCGCCGGAGCTGATGGCCAAGTTTGGCTACACCACTCCGATGCAGGTTCCGCGCATCACCAAAATCACCCTGAACATGGGTGTGAGCGAGGCCGTGGCCGACAAGAAGGTCATGGACCACGCGGTGGCCGACCTGAGCAAGATTGCAGGCCAAAAGCCGGTTGTCACGATGTCCAAGAAGGCCATCGCTGGCTTCAAGATTCGCGAGAACCAGGCCATTGGCTGCATGGTGACACTGCGTGGTGTCCAGATGTTTGAGTTTCTTGATCGCTTCGTCACAGTGGCTCTGCCCCGTGTACGTGACTTCCGGGGTATCTCGGGTCGCGCATTCGATGGCCGTGGCAACTACAACATCGGCGTTAAAGAACAAATCATCTTCCCTGAAATTGAATACGACAAGGTTGACGCCTTGCGCGGTCTCAATATCAGCATCACCACAACGGCCAAGACCGATGAAGAGTGCAAGGCACTGCTCACAGGTTTCCGTTTCCCCTTCAAGAACTGAGGTGACCTGTGGCTAAAATGGCTTTAATTCAGCGCGAACTCAAGCGCGACAAACTGGTTGCCAAGTACGCGAAAAAACACGCGGAATTCAAGGCAATCTCGCGCGACATGAATCGCAGCGACGAAGAGCGTGCTGCAGCCCGTATGGGTCTGCAAATGCTCCCGCGCAATGCAAACCCGACACGCCAGCGCAACCGCTGTGCGATCACCGGTCGTCCTCGTGGCACCTTCCAGCATTTCGGTCTGGCGCGTGCAAAGATTCGTGAAATGGCTTTTGCAGGGGAAATCCCCGGCATAGTCAAGGCCAGCTGGTAAGCGGTAGGAGACATAAATATGAGCATGAGTGATCCCATCGCCGACCTGTTGACA
>CAIRAW010000021.1 GCA_903876735.1 uncultured beta proteobacterium
GTAGCGGCAGCGAGCGGGTTGGCGCTGCCGGTCAGAGACTGCAACAAGGCCAGGCCCAATGGCCAAGGGCCGAAACCGGCCTCCAGATTGATGTGGCCAGCGTTTTGCAGGCGCACAAATTCACTGCCCCAGGCACGGGCGTAGGCGCCGGCGGTGCGCACCGGGCAATAGGGGTCGTTGCTGCTGGCCACCAGGATGCTGCGATACGGCAGCGCCTGATAGGGCACCGGGGCGAAGTCGGCCAGCACGCCGCGGCGTTCCGGATCGGCCGGAGCCACCAGCAGCGCGCCCTGAATCCGTTTGGCTGTTTCTGGCGACAAATGCATGCTCGCGATGCAACCCAGGCTGTGGGCCGCAATCACTACCGGGCCAGCCTGGCTCAGAATGGTGCGCGTGATCGATGCCACCCAAGCGCTGCGCGAGGGCGTGATCCAGTCGTCCTGCTGCACCCGCACGGCGTTCGGCAAGGCCTCAGCCCACAGGCTTTGCCAGTGGCCGGGACCGGAGTCGCGCCAGCCGGGAACGATGATGATGCGGGGCATAGGTATTGAAGGAGGTGCTTGGTAGGTGCTGGCGGATTGTGAAGTGCCACTCTTAAAACTCAAAATACTTAATTCCAATTTGGTTATGGCGCAATTGGTATAAGGTTTTTTGAGATCATTGCCTCATGACCCAGCAAATCCCGGCCCTTGCCAACACCGCGCTTGTTGTCTGCCTGTGCGCCGAGTGGTGCGGTGTCTGCCGTGAGTACCGGGCGCGCTTTGCCGACCTGCAATCCCGTTTTCCGCAAGTGCAATTTCTCTGGATTGATGTCGAAGACGAGGCTGATCTGCTGCACCCGCTCGATGTTGAGGATTTCCCCACGCTGCTGCTGGCCGTTGGCGACGAGCCGCGTTTCTTTGGCCCGCTGACGCCGCAGATTGAAACGCTGGAACGCCTGATCCGCATCCATTCGCAGGACGCTGACGCGCCCGCGCTGCGGGATCAGGCGCTCACGGAACTGGTTGCCAGAATTCGCGCCGCCAAACCGGCTTAGCGCCGCGCCAAACGATTGGGCCTGGTGTAAAGGGCGCCGTGCCGGTCAGCAAGCGCTGATTGATCACACGTTGCGGCTTGTGTGTTTGCAAACTTGACTTACGGCAACGTCAGCCAGAGCTGAGCAACTGGCGAGGTTGGGGTGCCCTCACCAGCGGTCGCATCAGAAAGACCGTCCAGGACCCCGCATCACCCAGTGCGTCAGAAACAATCTCAGCTTTGCAGCGTCAGGAGTCTTTGGTACTTCGGCCGGCAATGACTCGTGAGGGCTGATTCCTGACATTCGGAACGTCAGCAGTCGGGTTGCCCAGTTCAACTCCACTCTGGAGCCGATCCTGGAATTCGGCATCGTGCGCGTTGCGGATGATTTCCACGCTGTCTCACGACAGCTTTGCTATGTTGGCGTGAAAGTCGGAAAGGTGAGCGCCAGCCCATTTTCCCAAGGCTTCAAGCACTGGACGGAGCGCCGCCCCGCTTTCTGTGAGGTGGTAAGCGTTGTTACGAGAAGCGGCCTCTGGGCTTGTTCGTTCGATCAGATTTAGACAGGTGAGGAGATCGAGCCTGGATGCCAAAATATTCGTCGAAATGTGCTCAGGCGCCTCGAGGAATTGCGAATAGGTTCGCGTCCCGTGAATGATCAAATCGCGAATGACCAACAGCGACCATTTGTCGCCGAGCACATCAAGAGCGGAACTGATCGGACACACCGAACGCCAATCAATATTTTCATCGCTACTTGCCATACGATATTTTCTATGTCGAATATTCACCTTATGCTCTAAGAGCTTAAAAAGATCATTTCTAGCATAAGGCCTTAAAAGTCATTGAATTGCCGAATTCAAACTGATCACATTCCCTAGACCAATAGAATTTGCCCACTATCGGTCAGCTCATCACATGCGCATACCTTTTTTAACGAGCCGCTCCATGAGTTGATGAGAGGGAACTTTAACAGCGTGTAAGCGACAGATTTCCAACTCATGCACCAAATTGCGGTTTCATGGTTGTGTCGGACGACGACGAAACATGCCATAACCTTCCATCTGCATGACTTCTTCGTTATTCTGGTTAATCATCTGCCACCTCGATCTGACCAGACCCACATGAGGTTTGCTTTCCAACGGACGTGCCTCCAGCACGGTAAGTCGGACATGTACGGTGTCTCCTGCAAATACTGGCTTTAACCAGCGAATATTTTCCAGACCTGGTGAGCCAAGGCTGGATGATTCGAGTAAATAGGCATCGCACATCATGCGCATGGCCATGCTGCATGTATGCCAACCGCTGGCACACAGGCCACCGAATAAGCTCGCCTTGGCGGCCTCTTCGTCAAGGTGAAATGGTTGCGGATCAAATTCACGGGCGAAGCGAATAATGTCTTCCTTCAATACCGTGATGCCACCAAACTCGCTGACCTGGCCCGTCGGGAAGTCTTCCCAATAGAACTTGTATTGCATATTTTCTTTTGTCATGATCAAGCGCTTTAAACTTATCGAATTGCCAACTTCGAACTGATCACATTCCCTCAACCAGCAGAATCTGTCCACCTTCGGTCAGCTCATTGATCCTCAGTTCCTTCAAAGGCTGATACTCTGGCGAGTTATACCAAGTCTGTGCCATCTCCATGCTTGGAAAACGCAAGATGGCAGCCCAGCTTCCGTCCCATTTCCCCTCCAATACAGTCGGCGCTGGCGTGCCTGCAATCATTTGGCCGCCGAGTTTCATCAGGCTCGCTATGGCTGCCTGTGCATAGCGCACTGACAGTTCCTCCAAGCTTTTTGCTTTGACTTGAACCATGAAGTAGGCTGGTTTTGCAGATGCGGCATTGGTCATTTTTGATTCCTGTGATTTACGAGTGGTGAAAATTAGTCAAACTTAAAGTGATGCGCCGTTAATTCGAAATGGACGCTGCCATCTCTCTGAAGGAGGTGGCCATCGGTGTTGGCTTCCATTTCAAAACATTGAACGTGGCGCTGTTGTCATAGGATGCCTTTCTTCCAATGAACGGCAGCATGCCTTTGGCCTCAGGGTCAAATTTGCTCATGAATTTCAGAAGAAAGGTCGGCGCTTTCATCGATGGGGCCTTTTTGTAACCAGCCTCTCTCAAGACTTGGGCCACTGTTGCCATCTCGACAGGCTCTGCTGTGCACGCGATGAAGCGCTTTCCGGCAGCACCTTTGGCAGTCATCGCTGCTACATGAAGCTTGGCCACATCGCGCACATCGACCATGCCCATGGCCATGTCGGGAATCATCGGAATTTTCCCTGTGATCATTTTGGTCATCATGGCCACGCTTTGACCGTCGATCTTTGCCCCCAACGACGGCCCAAAGACAGCTCCGGGGTTGATGACGGTCAGCTCCATATTGCCGCCCTTGGCTGATTCCCAAGCCGCGCGTTCTGCCAAAGTCTTGCTCTTTGCATACGCGCCGATGTTTGCATCGGTGTCAGACCAGTCGCCAGGTCCATACTGGCCCGATTCTTTTCCAGCGATGATGGCAAAGGTCGATGAAGTCAGCACTAGCCTTTTCACGCCCGCTAGTTGAGCAGCGCCAATGACTCGGCGCGTGCCTTCGACTGCGGGAGCAATCAATTCGTTTTCATCTTTTGGTTCTGCCATCAAGAACGGCGAAGCAACGTGAAGGACATACGTGCATCCTTTCATCGCCTCACTCCATCCTTTATCCGAGAGCAGGTCCGCTTCCGCAAAACTCAAATTTTCGACGTCCGCGGCACGGGCTATTGCACTTCGAGTGGTATCCGCCTTCGAGCGTGAGCGAATTGTCCCAACTACTTCATATCCCTGACGCAATAGTTCGGCGGCACAGTGTTGCCCAATATAGCCAGTGATACCTGTTACCAATACTCTTTCCATCAAACCATCTCCTATGGCGCAAATTCCAGTAACTTGCATTTTGCAAGTCTAACATGAAACTTGCAAACTGCAAGTGATTGAATGAACTTAACCTTGAATTCCGACTATGCGTGAGTCGAGCAATGCGCTTTCAACCCACTACGGCCGTCTAGGTCCATTTCGTGAACCGCTGCACCTGGTCGATACTGGGTGCCTCTTTGAATGAAATCGCTTCCCATCATCTGACCATCTAGCGCTAGGAGCGTATGTCGGCTTATGAGCAAGCCAGGCGAACGCCTGTATGTCGGGAATCACTGCGTACTTGACTTACGAAATTTCTCCGTGACCGGCAGCAATGTGTCTGTTGCACCTGTTGCGTAGCCGCGATCAAAGCCGTGGATCAGCGCGCTCCACATGGGCGCAAACGACTCGGCAGATCTCCAGAACACGCTGGTCAATGACGCGGTAAAAGATCTGAATGCCGTCGCGGCGCTTTCCCAGAATCCTTGCCCGGTGCAGCGTGCTCAAGTGCTGTGACATATTGGGCTGGGTGGTGGCTATTTTGCCCAAAAGATAGCTCACGTTCTGCTCGCCATCGCCAAGACAGGCGAGGATCTTCAGCCGCATGGACGCCGACATGACTTTGAACAGCTCGGCGGCCGATGTGAATACTTCATCGGAGCTGCCCAAAGCCGAAGCGGCTTTTTTGACCGAGCGCTTCAAGTGCTGCGCTGGCGCGCCAGCGCCAGGCGTTTCACCACCGCGATCAGCCGGTCCACTTCTTCGCAGGTGTTGTAGAACGCCAGCGACGGACGCACCGTGGCCTCCAGCCCCATGCGGCGCAGGATCGGCTGCGCACAATGGTGACCGGTGCGCACCGCAATGCCTTCTTCGTTGAGTGCCTTGCCGACTTCTTCGGTGCTGTAGCCATCGAGTACAAAGGACAGCACGCTGGCCTTATCTGCCGCCGTGCCCACCAGGCGCACGCCAGGAATCGGTTTGAGGTGGTGCGTGGCGTAGGCCAGCAGGTCGTGCTCGTAGCGGCCAATGTTCTCGATGCCGATGCGCTGAACGTAGTCGATGGCCGCGCCCAGGCCCACCGCGTCGGCGATGTTGCCCGTTCCCGCTTCGAACTTGTTCGGAATCGGCTGGTACAGCGTCTTCTCAAACGTGACGTCGGCAATCATGTTGCCGCCACCCTGCCAGGGTGGCATGTCTTCGAGCCGCTCGCGCTTACCCCACAAGACGCCGATGCCGGTCGGGCCGAACAGCTTGTGGCCCGAGAAGACAAAGAAGTCGGCTCCGATGTCCTGCACATCCACGCGCATGTGGCTCACCGACTGCGCGCCATCCACCAGCGCCACAGCGCCGGCGCGGTGCGCCATTTCGACAATCGTCTTCACCGGAACCACCGTCCCCAGCGCGTTCGAGACTTGAGTTACCGCGACGATTTTGGTGCGGTCATTGAGCAGCTTGGCGTATTCGTCGAGCAGCACCTGGCCCGAGTCATCGACCGGAATCACGCGCAGCCTGGCGCCCTTGGCGGCAGCGAGCTGCTGCCAGGGAACGATGTTGGCGTGGTGTTCCAGGTGGCTGACGATGATCTCGTCGCCCTCGCCCACGTGCTGGCCGCCCCAGCTCTTGGCCACCAGGTTGATGGCCTCGGTGGTGCCGCGCACAAAGATGACTTCGTTCACATCGGGTGCGTGCAGGAACGCACGCACCTTCTCGCGCGCACCCTCGTAGGCGTCGGTGGCGCGTGCCGCCAGCTCGTGCGCGGCGCGGTGGATGTTGGAGTTTTGGTGCGCGTAAAAGTAGGACAGGCGGTCGATCACGGCCTGTGGCTTTTGCGTTGTCGCGGCGTTGTCAAACCAGACGATTTGACGACCGTTGACGCGCTCTTGCAGGATCGGAAAATCGCGCCGGATGGCGTTGACGTCAAACGGCGGGTGTGCGTCCGACCCGGGCAAGGGTGCGCTGGCGTGCGGTGCCGCTTTGGCCGGTGTCACATAGCCGCTGGGCAGCACCACGGAATCGACGAAGTAGTACTTGGGCTCGGAAGAGATCACACCGGCCGGCGCTGGCGCAACTGTCGGCGCGCTGGGTGGCGCTGCGCTCGCTAGCCGGGTTGGCGGCGTGGTGTCGGTGAAGTAGTCTGCCACCGGCGTGTTCACCGGCAGTGCAGCCGCTGACGGGTGGCCAAAGCTGTTGCTCACGAAGTAGAAGGGCGAAGGCGTTCCCGCTGTGGCGGGCAGTGGTGCGCCAGTGCCAGCGGCTTCAGGAACACCGAGCGCACCGCTGCCAAAGCGCGGCTCATACGCGGGCAATTCGGTCACCAGTTTGTCCGGCAGGCCATTGCCCGCCGTGGCATGGGGCAGCAATGCAGGCGCACGGTGCGCGAGCGAGGCATGGCTGGTGGGCGAGGCCGGAATCAGATTCTGGCCGGGCACCAGTCCTTGTGGAATGGGCGTGCCCGGAACGCCCGGCCCCAGACCGGACGCGCTGGAAAGCGGTGAGCCAGCCGGTGCCATGTTGATGGGTGCCTGTAAGCCGGCCGTGCGCAACTGCTCGCCGGGCAAAGCCGAGAACATCGCTGAAGCCATGCGCGCGAGCGAGTCAACGTCGATCGGTGGCTGCGCCCCGCTAGAGGGGAGTAAACCGGAAGTCATGGCTGCGGCTTACTTGTAGGTGTCGGCGTAATCGTGGTACTTGCCTACTTCAATATCGTCCAGAATGGCCAGCGCGTCGGGTGTGAGCACGGCCAGCGAGCAGTAGAGCGAGATCAGGTAGCTCGATATCGCCTGGTCGTTGATGCCCATGAAGCGCACCGACAGACCCGGGCTTTGTTCTCCGGGCAAGCCGGGCTGGAACAGTCCCACCACGCCCTGGCGCTTGTCGCCTACGCGCAGCAGCAGAATCTTGCTCTTGCCGTCAGCCACATGGATCTTGTCACTCGGGATCAGCGGCACACCGCGCCAGGTGATGAACTGCGAACCAAACAGGCTGACCGTCGGTGGCGGCGTGCCGCGGCGCGTGGCTTCACGGCCAAAGGCCGCGATCGCCAGCGGGTGCGCCAGGAAGAAGGCGGGCTCTTTCCAGACCTTGGTCAGCAGTTCGTCCAGATCGTCGGGCGTGGGCGCGCCGGTCAGCGGGAAGATGCGTTGCTCGTCCGTCACTTGTGACAGCAGACCGTAGTCCGGGTTGTTGATGAGTTCGCTTTCCTGGTTTTCCTTGATGGTCTCGATCGTCAGGCGCAACTGTTCCTTGATCTGGTCGTGCGGGCTGCTGTACAGGTCGGAGACGCGGGTGTGCACATCGAGGATGGTGCTGACCGCGTTGAGGAAGTATTCGCGCGGCTTTTCTTCGTAGTTGACGAAGGTGCGCGGCAACTGGTTTTCCGTCTGGCGTGCCGTGCAGGTGACCTTGATCGACTCAGGATTTTTGACCTGGTTCAGGCGAAAAATGCCGGCCTCAACCGGAACCCATTGCAACAAATGCGTCAACCAGCGCGGTGAGATGGTGGAGAGTTGCGCGGTGGTCTTGGTTGCGTTGGCCAGTTGGCGTGCCGCGTTGTCGCCCAGCGTGGTGTGAACGGGATGTGCTTTTGTCATGGTGAACCTGTTGTGAGTGTGTTTAAAAAATTGGTGATGGTTTGAAATTCGCGATCAGACCTGCCCGGCTTCGTGGCGCGACTGGGCCTGCGTGATATGGGCACCGGCTGCCAGGTCGTGCGTCAGCCAGACGTTGCCGCCCACGGTGGCGCCGCGCCCGAGCGTGACGCGGCCCAGCACCGTGGCGCCGGCGTAGATCACGACCTCGTCTTCCAGCACCGGATGACGCGGCAAACCTTTGAGCGGATTGCCGGCCTCGTCGGTCGGGAAACTCTTGGCGCCGAGCGTGACCGCCTGGTAGATGCGCACGCGCTTGCCAATGACGGCGGTCTCGCCGATCACGACACCGGTGCCGTGGTCGATGAAAAAACCCTCGTCGATGCTGGCGCCGGGATGGATGTCGATGCCGGTCTGACCGTGCGCCAGTTCGGCCACGATGCGCGCCAGCAGCGGCACGCCGAGTTCGTACAGGCGATGCGCCACGCGGTGGTGAATCATGGCCTGAATGCCGGGGTAGCACAGCAGCACTTCATCGACGCTGCGCGCTGCCGGGTCGCCGGCAAATGCCGCCACCACGTCGCTGTCAAGCAGGGCGCGGATGCGCGGCAGCGAGAGCGAGAAGTCGTTCACGATCTGGATCGCGTGCGCTTCCAGCGCCGCGTTGTCAGCATGGTCAAGGTGCCGCGCTTCATGGCGCAGTTCCAGTTGCACCTGGGCCAGTAAGGCGTGCAGCAGGGTATCGAGTGTGTGGCCGACGTAAAAATCTTCGCTTTCCTGGCGCAAGTCGGCCGGGCCCAGGCGCATCGGAAACAACACGCCGCGCAGACCGTCGATGATCTGGGCCAGCGCCTCGATGGAGGGCAGTTCACGCCCGCCGGGTTCGGTCGAGCGCTTTTGCGATTCGCGCCATTGCTGACGCACCTGCGCCAGTTCCGACACGACGCGGCTGAGATCAAACAGCGGCGCTTGCGCCGACACCTGCCGCAGAGACACAACACTCATGCAGTTACAGCCGCACCGCTGGCGTCAAAGACGCCTTCGAACAGCACCGAGCTCAGGTAGCGCTCGCCCGAATCCGGCAGGATCACGACGATGGTCTTGCCGGCGTTTTCCGGCCGCTTGGCCAGGCGCACGGCCACAGCAGTGGCGGCACCGCAGGAGATACCGCTGAGAATGCCTTCCTCACGCGCCAACCGCCGTGCGAATTCCACCGCCTCCTCGTTTGTGACTTGCTCGATCTGATCAACCAGTGAGAGGTCGAGCACGTCGGGCACGAAGCCCGCGCCGATGCCCTGGATCTTGTGCGGCCCGGGCTTGACTTCCTCGCCGGCGCGCGTCTGCGTCAGCACCGGGCTGGCCGTGGGCTCTACCGCCACGGACGTGATGGCACGCCCCTTGGTCTTCTTGATGTAACGCGACACGCCGGTGATGGTGCCGCCGGTGCCGACACCCGAAACCAGGATGTCGATCTTGCCAAACGTGTCTTCCCAGATTTCGGGCCCGGTGGTGGACTCGTGAATCGCCGGATTCGCCGGATTCTTGAACTGTTGCAGCAGCACGTATTTGGGGTCGCTGGCGGCAATTTCTTCGGCCTTGGCGATGGCGCCCTTCATGCCCTTGGCGCCTTCGGTCAGCACCAGCTTGGCGCCGTAGGCCAGCAGCAGCTTGCGCCGCTCGATGCTCATGGTCTCGGGCATGGTCAGCGTGATCGGGATGCCGCGCGCGGCGGCCACGAAGGCCAGCGCAATGCCGGTGTTGCCGCTGGTGGGTTCCACCAGTTCCTTGCCGGGGCCGAGCAGGCCGCGCTTTTCAGCGTCCCAGACCAGGGCGGCGCCAATGCGGCATTTGACCGAGTAAGCCGGGTTGCGGCCCTCGATCTTGGCCAGCACCGTGGCGGCTGCGCCGTCGGTAACGCGGTTGAGCTTGACCAGCGGCGTGTGGCCAATGGTGAGCGAGTTGTCAGCGTAGATTTTGGACATGATTTCTCCTTGAATTAATCCTGAACCCAGGGCAGACCGCGCAGGCGCCAGCCGTCGCTGCCGCCGCGATGCTGCTGCGCGTCGATTTCGCCCTCAAAGCCTTCGAGCACATTGAAGACACGGGTAAAGCCGGCCTTGGTCGCGACCTCAGCCGCCAGCACCGAGCGTTTGCCGCTGCGGCACAGCAGCAGGATGTTGGTGTGCTTGCCGACCTTGGCTTCGAGCTCGCGCGCAAAACGCGGGTTGCGTGTCAGGTTCGTGCCGCTGGCCCAGGCCACGTGCAGGCTGCCGGGCACGTGGCCGACAAATTTGCGTTCTTCGGTTGTGCGCACGTCCACCAGCAAGGCCTCCCCGGCGGAGAACAGATCCCAGGCCAGTTGCGGCGACACGCCGCCGGCATAGGGCAGGCCGGTGGCGAGCGCGACGGCGCGGACTGCTTCGAGCGGGTCAGCGAGGCCAGTTGATTCTTCTTCGGATGTGGCGGACATGGTAAAAATCCTTGTATGTCTCTGGCTGTTGGTGTCTGCCGGCAACAAGTTGTCTTCCGGCGTTGGAAGCGACTCTAAAGCGGCTTGATCGAAACGCAAACGATTGAATATTCAGTTTCAAATTTCCAAAACATCTAAGGGATGGCGTGACAAAGACTCAAGCCGCATTGGGTATTGCGTGAACTTGCGGTGGATACCGACACGCAGTTGGCAGCCACAAAGAAAAGCGCCCCCGGCCGTCAGGCCGGGGGCGCTTGGAAGCGGAGCGTTAACGGTTCAGGCGCGGTAGGCCTTGTAGGCGGCACGTGCGATCAGTGCGGTGCCGACGACGGGAAGCGTTACGGCATAAACCAGACCGATGAACGGGGCGGCGATGAAGAGGGCGACATCCTTGACGGCAAGCAGTGCGCGATAAGCGGCTTCGTTCTTGACCAGTGCCTTGCCACCGATCCAGGCCAGCATGGCCAGACCGACGAAGGGCAGTGCCATGGCGTAGACCAGACCGATGAAAGGAGCAGCCAGGAAGAGCGCGACGTTCTTGACGGTGTTTGCAGCTGCGGCGGCGGTTGCTTGTGTCGGGAGGATTTCAGCGAAATCGAC
>CAIRAW010000022.1 GCA_903876735.1 uncultured beta proteobacterium
AAATAGCCGCCGCGCGCCACATCACGTTCACTGCCGGCTGCCTTGAAGCCGTTCCAGCGCGCCTGCACCTCCGGGTTGCTCACCACGGCCTTGCGCGCCGCCTGAACCATGGGCGCCGGCAAGGTCTGCGCCTGAGCGCCCAGACCGAGCAGGATAGCCGTGGTCAGTAACGCAAATTTCGGTTTTTGAAGCATGAAACCTCCGCAATATTGTTGACTTATCGCCAATTGCCACAATTGATGACCGACTCAGCAGCGCTGAGACGGCCGCATGAAATCAGTCGGAGATGCCAGCGTGCTAGTTGGTCGCCGTTGAGGGCTCGTCCACCCTGGCCAAAAACTGGGTTCCGCGCACGCCAATGGTTCCGGTCGGCGTCTTGACCGAGACCGCATCGGGCTTGAGCTTGGCGATCACGCCCGAGACGTAATTCAGGCTGCCCTTGTCCAGCCGCGCGCCCAGTTTGAGCTTGCCCTGTGTCGGTGCGAAAAGGTATTCGTCAACCGTCAGCTCGGTGTCCGACCCGAACGACATCAAGGTGTTGTCCTTGAATGTCACGCCCAGGGTGGCGCCCTTGCTGGTCTTGAGTTGGCTGCCCAGGAAGACGGCGGTGCCGACCTGCGCCTTGACCCGCTGCCCGGTGGTGATAACCCAGGATTCCCCGGTCACGGTCTTGACGGAGCCAACGGTCTCGGCCTCAGCGTGCGACCACAGGGGTGTGGACACCAGGATCAAGCTCAAGCCCGCTTTGAGAAACTTTTGCGTGGTGCAGTTCATGTTGGTGCGCTCCAAAAAAAACACTTCGTCGATCTGTGTCCACAATGCAAGAACGTGAATTCATGTTCAAGCGTCATGGGCGCATAGGCTGCTTTCCAGAACCAGCAGTGCCTCGGCGCGCGATACGGCAACCCTCGCGCAGGCATGAATGATGGTCCGAAGCATCGTCTTGTCAAGGGTCTTCAAAAACGACTGCGGCGACAGGTCACCATCAAACATCTTCTGGGCCTGTAACAAAGTGTATTCCGTTCCGCGAATTCCTGCGTGCCGGTACAAAAAAACCGTCAAGGGCGCGGCCGACAGGCCGTCGGCGGAGCCGGGCAGCTGCCCCATTTCAAGCACTTTGAGCAGATTGGCATCGGTGGCGTTGACAGATGGGGGCTCGGGCAAAAAGTCTTGCAGCGCGTCCGAGCCACCCTGGAAGGGGGTGGGCTTGCCGAGGAACATGGCAAGCGGTGCGTCCGCGCCGGTGGACAGCGCCAGCGCCTCGATGATGGCAGTTGATGCAACGATGGCGCCAAGGTAGGCGCAAGAAAATTCGATGTTTCGCCTGGCGGTCTCGCCCTTGACCCGGCGCGTGGCCGCGTCGGGGTAGCCGTCGTGGCACTGACAGATGAATTCCGGGCTCAGGCCAAGCAGGAAAACCTTCATGCGCAGCACGGCGCTGCGGTACTGCTGCACCGTATAGACGCCGGCCGCCATCAGCGGGGTATTGGACTCTTCAATCAGCAGCAGCGTATTCATCAGGCACTGCTCGGGGCTTGCCTCGGTGATGCCGGCCACGTCCCGGTTGGCGAGGGTGACGGCATCGGTGAGGACCGTATTGACAAACACCGCGAGGTCCTGGTCCGAATAATGGCCCAGAAACTTCTTGCCCTGCGCCTGCACCCGCTGGGCCAGGTTGTCGGTTGCCGCGCGCCCGTTCGAGTCCGGCACGCGAAAGAATATGGTGGCCTCGATGCACGCCAGCACGGCTATCAACTGGGCTGCGGTCAAATGGCTGTGCAGCAGCCGCGCGGCGACTACGGCGCTGAGAAATTCATTCATGCCTGCAAGCTGTTGCAAGACCTGCCTCGGGCTGAATCCGAACAGATCCGCGCATAGAACAGTGGCCGTGTCTTCAGGCTTGATCGCCTGCAGGTGCAGCACGCCATCTTGCGTGTAGGTGACGTCGGCCATCAGGTCAGCAACCAGCGCCGGAAAGCCGTCATCAAGCTGGCGGTACACCACATCATGAAACAGCGCTGCCAGAATCTGTATCGGGTTCATCCCCTCACACATGCTGAAAACATGCTCGGCCGAGTGGAAGGTGCGCGTCTTGCCATTGAGCGAGTGGTGGACGAGAACGGCCAGTTTCTCGATCTCGATCATCGGCACGTCGGCCGACAGGCCCTGAAAAGCCTTGTTGAACCAGAGAATCGTACGATTGATAGTTGCGATTGCCACGCTGTCTTTCTTTCGTTGCCACATAAAACTGTGTGTTGACCGGTATGGCACGCGAATCTGTATATCGCATCCGGCGAACAGTTTACCCAGCATCGCAAAGTTTGTCGGGGATTGCGGTTAATCACCTCGGGCTGCATGGCGCGTAGTAGCGTGCGTCTCTGGGTTGAACGGCCGCTTTGGCGCGGATCTGCTCCAAGAAGTACCGGCGCACGCACTGCAGCATCTGCTGTGGTGCTGGACCGCCGGATCAGGGTCAGATTGAACCGGTGCCGTTTACAGCAAGGCCGTCGGTATCAGAGTGACACCGTGTCGAATGTCTCGTATGTTTTCTTGAGCCAGTTCTTGACGCGTTGGCGCTCCAGCAAGCCCAGGGCGTCTGCGCCCGATGGCCGGTTCAACGCCGCCCAGAAGCTTGCGTTCTGGCGGTCGATCTTGCGCATGCTGGCTTCCTGCAGCAGACCCAGATTCAGGACGCGTGCGCCGACCTGCACCGCTTTTTTCAGGGCGTCCGATTGCTCGAGCTGCGAGAAGTCCGTGCCACGCCCCTGGTTCTTGACCACAAAATAATTGGGGCCGGCGCCGTAGGTGTCGATCAGGTGGTCCAGCAGGTCCACCGAGTCTTTGCCGGCGTCTGCGATGTGCCAGAAATTGACGGTGACGCCCAGCTCGGCCATGACGCTGAACAGATCGGAGTCGCCAATCCAGCGCGCTACCGGGGCCGCCGTTTGCGCTGCCAGGTCGACGATGACGCTTCGCCTGGCAAGCTCGTGGGCTTCTTCAAATGCCATGGCAATCGCGTCCAGGCTTTCGTAGCTGTCGACGATGACCGGTGAGGCAAAGTCCTGGTAGAAGCGGGTGAAGGTGGTATGCGAGCGATCGGTGTCGAAACCGGTAAAGGGGACGCTTTTGTCAATGAAGTACTGGGCCAGAACCCGGGCGACGACCGACTTGCCGACGCCGCCTTTTTCGCCGCCGATGAAATTGAGTGAGCTCATAAATTGGGAATTAAATGTTGCCGCTATCCAAGCGGAATATGTCGGATCGAAAGATGCCGGGCTACTTGCTGCCGGCGTCGCCAAGCTTCAGGAAGTCGCCATCCTGGCCCAGTGACAGCAGTCCGGCCTGGGCATAAATGCCGAGCTTGGCGCGGGTGTCGACGATGTCGAGGTTGCGCATGGTGAGCTGGCCGATGCGGTCAGCGGGCGAGAAGGGTGCGTCCTCAACCTTTTCCATGCTCAGGCGCTCGGCCGCGTAGGTCAGGTTGGGAGAACTGGTGTTCACGATCGAGTAATCGTTGCCGCGGCGCAGTTCCAGCGTCACTTCGCCGGTGACGGCTCGTGCCACCCAGCGTTGCGCGGCCTCACGCAGCATGATGGCCTGCGGGTCGAACCAGCGGCCCTGATAGAGCAGGCGGCCGAGCTTGCGCCCGCTGTCGCGGTACTGCTCGATCGTGTCCTCGTTGTGGATGCCGGTGACCAGCCGCTCGTAGGCGATGAACAGCAGCGCCAGGCCGGGTGCTTCGTAGATGCCACGGCTCTTGGCTTCGATGATGCGGTTCTCGATCTGGTCGCTCATGCCCAGGCCGTGACGCCCGCCAATGCGGTTGGCTTCCAGTATCAGTGCCACCAAGTCGGGGTAGGCAACGCCGTTCAAGGCGACCGGTCGGCCTTCTTCAAAGCGCACCGTGACTTCTTCGCGCTTGACTTCGACCTCATCCTTCCAGAACGCCACACCCATGATCGGGTTGACGATCTTCATGCCCGTGCTCAGGTGCTCCAGGTCTTTCGCCTCGTGTGTGGCGCCGAGCATGTTGGAGTCGGTGGAGTAAGCTTTTTCAGCCGACATCTTGTAGCCAAAACCGGCCTTGGTCATGAAGGCCGACATCTCGGCCCGCCCGCCAAGCTCGTCGATGAACAACTGGTCGAGCCAGGGCTTGTAGATCTTGAGGGACGGGTTGGTCAGCAGGCCGTAGCGGTAAAAACGCTCGATATCGTTGCCCTTGAAGGTGCTGCCGTCGCCCCAGATGTTGACCTCGTCTTCCTTCATGGCGGCCACGAGCATGGTGCCGGTGACGGCGCGCCCCAACGGTGTGGTGTTGAAGTAGGTCACACCTGCGGTGGAAATATGGAAGGCCCCGCTTTGCAGCGCGGCAATGCCTTCGGCTGCCAATTGGCTGCGGCAGTCGATCAGACGCGCCAGTTCGGCGCCGTATTGCATGGCCTTGCGCGGGATTTCGTCGTAGTCGGTTTCGTCAGGCTGGCCCAGGTTGGCGGTATAGGCGTAGGGCAGGGCGCCCTTTTGCTTCATCCAGTGCAGCGCGGCGCTAGTGTCCAGTCCGCCGGAGAAAGCGATGCCGACTTTCTGGCCGACGGGGAGGTTTTGAAGAATGGTGGCCATGTGTTGGTTGTGGTGCAGTATTGGGTAAGCGCCGATTTTAGGCGAGCCAATCCGCTGCGCCGCCAGAATGGCGTACTCGGCGACAATGGCACACCGTATGAAGACCGAACCGCAAACCCTGGAGCAGTGGCTGAGCTACTGCGAGCAACTGCACCCCAAGACCATCGACATGGGGCTGGCGCGTGTCAAAACGGTGGCGCAGCGCATGGGTTTGCGCTTTAGCTGCCCGGTGATCACGGTTGCCGGCACCAACGGTAAAGGCTCGACCTGCGCCATGCTGGAATCCATCCTGCGTCAGGCCGGCTATCGAACCGGGCTTTACAGCTCGCCCCATCTGGTGCACTTTGAGGAGCGCTTGCGCCTGAGCGGCGAGCCGGTGCAGGCAAGCGCTCTGGTGCCAGCCTTCGCCCGGGTCGAGCAGGCGCGCTGCCAGCAGGAAGGCCCTGTATCGCTGACCTATTTTGAATTTTCCACTCTGGCCATGCTCGATGTGATGGCGCGCTCTGGGCTCGATGTGGTGATTCTGGAAGTGGGCCTGGGTGGCCGGCTCGACGCCGTCAACATCATCGAACCCGATTGCGCGATCATCACCAGCATTGACCTTGACCACATGGATTTTCTGGGGCCGGACCGCGAGGCCATTGGCCGCGAGAAGGCCGGCATCATGCGCACCGGGCGCCCCGTGATCGTCGGCGACCCGATGCCACCGCAAAGCGTGCTCGATCATGCCCGGGAGATTGATGCCGACATTTGGCGTTTCGGCCATGACTTCAACGTTTCGGGTGACAAGCAGCAATGGGGCTGGGCCGGGCGCGGCCGGCGTTACAGCGGCCTGGCCTACCCGGCATTGCGCGGCGCCAACCAGTTGCTCAATGCCGCCGGTGTGCTGGCGGCCCTGGCAGCGCTGCGAGAGCGACTGCCGGTGGCGGCGCAGGCCGTGCGCAGCGGCCTGGCGCTGGTGGAACTGCCGGGGCGTTTTCAGGTCATTGCCGGGCAGCCGACCCTGGTGCTCGATGTGGCGCACAACCCGCACGCGGTGGCGGCGCTGGTGGCCAATCTGGACGTCATGGGTTACTTCCCGACCACGCACGCGGTGTTTGGCGCCATGGCCGACAAGGATCTGGCGCTGATGCTCTCACGCGTCAACCCGGTGGTCGACAAGTGGTATTTCACGGATTTGCCGACGGCCCGGGCGGCTTCGGCGAGCGAATTGCTGCGGTGCTGGCAAAGCCTGAAGTCGCGTTCGGGCGTCAATGCCACCACCCATGCCGACCCGCAGCAGGCACTGCAGGCGGCCATCGCCGCAGCAGACCCCGCTGATAGAATCATCGCCTTTGGGTCGTTCTATACGGTGGGCGGCATTTTGAAAGACGGTGTGCCGCGCTTGAACGCGAAACACATGCCTAATTCCTGAACCCCCTGAGTCTGCAAAAAATGGCTTTTTTCAAATTCCGTAAAGGTGGCGACGAGCCAACGGGCGCACCGGCCCAGCCAGAGAGCATCGACGCCATGCGCAAGCGGGCCAAGTACCGCCTGATTGGCGCTACGGTCCTGGTGTTGATCGGCGTCATCGGTTTTCCGATCCTGTTTGACAAGCAGCCGCGCCCGATCTCGGTCGATATTCCGATCGAGATTCCGGACCGCAACAAGGCCAAGCCATTGAATATCCCCGAACCAGCAGCAGCGCCAGCGGCACAAGCCGTGGTTTCGGCGCCTGCGTCGGTTCCGGTACCGGCGCCAGTTGCGCCAGTGCTTGCTGCCCCCAAGCCTGAAGAAAAAGTGGTGCCCGCGGCAGCGCCAGCTGCATCGGCCGTGGCAAAGACGCTTGCCAAGGCAGAGCCGAAACCGGCCGAAAAAGCGCCAGCGGCCGCAGCGACCGTCAAAGTGGATGACGGCAGCCAGGCCAAGGCGTTGCTGGAGGGCAAGGACCTTGCGAAAAAAGTCGATGCCCACGCCGGCCGCTTTGTGGTTCAGGTGGGTGCGTTTTCTGACACTGCGCGGGCGCACGAGGTCCGGCTGAAATTGGAACATGCGGGTTTGAAGACCTATACCCAGGTCGCAGAGACCAAGGATGGGCGCAAAACAAGGGTGCGCGTCGGGCCTTTCGCAAGCAAGGCCGAGGCGGACAAGGCGGCCGCAAAGATCAAGAAACTTGGCTTGCCGGCCGCCATGCTGAGCCTGTAGAAAGTGCGGCTGCAATCCCGTCCCCATGGCCGCGCTTGACTGGATCATCCTGCTGCTGTTGCTGGTGTCGCTGGCGCTTGGTGCCTGGCGTGGCCTGGCTTATGAGGTGATGTCGGTATTGAGCTGGGTTGCCGCCTTCATTCTGGCGCGCTGGTTTGCCGCTGATCTGGCGCAGCGCTTGCCGATGAGCGAGGCGAGCGAAACTGTGCGTTATGCCGTCGCGTTTATCCTTATTTTTGTGGTGTCGGTATTCGCCGGTGGTTTGCTGGCGACGCTGGTCAAGAAGTTTTTTCTGTCAGTAGGTCTGCAGCCAGCTGACCGCGCCCTGGGTGCGGTATTCGGCCTGCTGCGGGGCATGCTGTTTTTGTTGTCGGCAACGCTGGTCATCGGCATGACACCGCTTAAATCGGGTCAGTGGTGGCAGGAATCAATCGGCGCGGGCTATGCGCGCTCGGCGCTGTCGGGTTTGAAGCCGGTATTGCCGCAAGAGTTTGGAAGGTACATACCATAATGTGTGGAATCGTAGGCGTTGTCAGCAGCGCACCCGTCAATCAGCTTATTTACGACGCCTTGTTGCTGTTGCAGCACCGCGGCCAGGACGCCGCCGGCATTGTGACGCAGCAGGAGTGCAAATTTTTCATGCACAAGGCCAAGGGCATGGTGCGCGACGTTTTTCGCACGCGCAACATGCGTTCGCTGCCCGGCAACTGCGGACTCGGCCAGGTGCGCTACCCGACCGCCGGCAATGCCTACAGCGAGGAAGAGGCGCAGCCCTTCTATGTCAATGCGCCGTTCGGTATCGTGCTGGTGCACAACGGCAACCTGACCAACGCGCACGCCCTCAAAGCGGAACTGTTCAGCGCCGATCACCGCCACATCAACACCGAGAGCGACTCCGAGGTGCTGCTCAATGTGCTGGCGCACGAGATTGAAAAGACCACGCGCGGCCTGCCGCTGCAACCGCACGATGTGTTCGAGGCCGTGCGTCGCGTGCATCGCCGCATCAAGGGTTCGTACGCGGTGATCGCGATGATTGCCGGTCATGGCGTGCTGGCGTTTCGCGACCCGTTCGGCATCCGGCCGCTGTGCATGGGGCGCGGTGAGGGCACGGTGCTGGTGGCCAGCGAGTCGGTGGCGCTGGAAGGCACCTCCAACAAGTTCGAGCGCAACATCGCGCCCGGGGAAGCGGTTTTCATCGATCTGGCCGGCAAGGTGCACGCGCAGCAGTGCGCCGAACACCCGGTCCTGAACCCCTGCATCTTCGAGTACGTCTACCTGGCCCGACCGGACTCGGTGATGGACGGCATCTCGGTCTACCAGGCGCGCCTGAATCTGGGAGAGACCCTGGCCAAGCGCGTGATCTCGACCGTGCCGCCCAACGAGATCGATGTCGTCATCCCGATTCCTGAATCGAGCCGTCCGAGCGCTGCGCAACTGGCGCAATTGCTCGGCCTGCCGTACCGCGAAGGCTTTGTGAAAAACCGCTACGTCGGGCGTACCTTCATCATGCCGGGGCAGTCGGTGCGCAAGAAATCGGTGCGCCAGAAGCTCAATGTGATCGCCAGCGAATTCAAGGGCCGCAACGTGTTGCTGGTGGACGATTCCATCGTGCGCGGCACCACCAGCCGCGAGATCGTACAGATGGCGCGCGATGCTGGCGCGCGCAAGGTCTACATGGCCAGTGCCGCGCCGCCCGTGCGTTTCCCCAATGTCTATGGCATCGACATGCCGACTTCGGACGAACTGGTGGCGCACAACCGCACCGTGGAGCAGATCCGGCAATTGATTGGCTGCGACGCGTTGATCTACCAGGACGTTGACGGCATGAAGAAGGCGATTGGTTCGCTCAACACCGAGATCAAGGGTTTTGACGCATCCTGCTTCGACGGCGTCTACGTGACCGGCGACATCACGGCGGCCGATATCGCCCGGCTCAATGCAAACCGTGTGGTGGTCGATGAAACGGCCGAGGACAACTCACGCCTGGCTTTGCCCAATCACGAAGAATGAACATGAGTCCCACGCAAAAAACCGACGCCTTGCATCCCGACACGCTGGCGGTGCGTGCCGCAGTGGCGCGCAGCCAGTATGGCGAAAATTCCGAAGCGCTGTACCTGACCAGCGGCTATGTGCAGCCATCGGCCGAAGCCGCGGCGCGGCGCTTTTCCGGTGATGAAGAGGGTTTTACCTACGGTCGCTATGGCAACCCCACGGTTGCCAGCTTCGAACAGCGTCTGGCTGCAATGGAGGGCAGCGAGGCCGCGATTTCGACCTCATCAGGCATGGCCGCCATCCTCATGATGTGCATGGCGCTGCTCAAGTCCGGCGACCACATCGTGTGTTCGCAGTCCATGTTCGGCTCGACCATCAAACTGATAGGTTCCGACCTGGCGCGCTTCGGTGTCGAATCGAGCTTTGTGGCGCAGACCGACCTGAGCGCCTGGAAAGCAGCACTGCGCTCTAACACGCGATTGCTGTTTGCCGAGACACCGACCAACCCGCTGACCGAGGTCTGCGACATCGCGGCGCTGGCCGAGATGGCGCATCAAGCCGGTGCGCTGCTGGCGGTGGACAACTGCTTTGCGACACCGGTGCTGCAGCGGCCGCTATCGCTGGGAGCTGACATCGTCATGCACTCTGGCACCAAGTACCTTGACGGCCAGGGTCGCGTCATGGCTGGTGCCCTGTGCGCGAGCCAGGAACTGGTCACCGAGAAATTCCTGCCGGTGCTCAAAAGCGCTGGCATGACGCTGGCGCCCTTCAACGCCTGGGTGGTGCTCAAGGGTCTTGAGACGCTCGACATCCGCATGCGGGCGCAGGCTGCGCACGCGCTGCAACTGGCGCAGTGGCTGGAGCAGCATGCCGGTGTGCAGCGGGTCTTCTACCCCGGCCTGGCGAGTCACCCGCAGCATCAATTGGCGATGGCACAGCAATCGGGCATTGGCGGCGCCGTGCTGTCGTTCGAGGTCCGCTCCAGCAGCCCCGAGCAGGCGCGTGCGCGCGCCTTCCATGTGCTTGACAGCATGCAGATGGTTTCGCTTTCAACCAATCTGGGCGACACCAAGACGCTTGCGGCGCATCCGGCCAGCACCTCACACGGCCGCCTGACTGAAGCGCAGCGCCAGGCCGCCGGCATTGGCCAAGGCCTGATCCGCGTCGCGGTCGGGCTCGAGCATCTTGACGATATTAAAAATGATTTGTCGCGTGGCCTGAGTAGCCTCGGCACCCTGAAATGACCCAAAAAACCCGTACCCGCTTCGCACCTTCGCCGACTGGTTTCATCCACCTCGGCAATATCCGCTCCGCGCTTTACCCGTGGGCGTTTGCGCGCTCCACGGGCGGCGACTTCATCCTGCGCATCGAAGATACCGATCTGGATCGCTCCACGCAGGCCGCGGTGGACGTCATCATCGAAGGCATGGCCTGGCTCGGGCTCGATTACAACGAGGGCCCGTTCTATCAGATGCAACGCATGGACCGCTACAAGGTGGTGCTGTCTGAACTGCAGGCTGCCGGTCATGTCTATCCCTGCTACATGAGCGTGGCTGAACTCGACGCGTTGCGTGAACGCCAGACGGCGGCCAAGGAAAAACCGCGCTACGACGGCACCTGGCGCCCGGCGCCGGGCAAGACCCTGCCTGCCATTCCTGAGGGCGTGAGGCCGGTGCTGCGTTTCAAGAATCCGCAAGGCGGCTTGGTGGTGTGGGAAGACAAGGTCAAAGGCCGCATCGAGATCAGCAATGACGAACTCGACGACTTGGTGATTGCCCGCCCGGACGGCACGCCGACCTACAACTTCTGCGTGGTGGTGGACGACATCGACATGGCGATCACGCATGTGATTCGCGGCGATGACCACGTCAACAACACGCCGCGCCAGATCAACATCTTCCGCGCGCTGGGCAAGGAGCCGCCGGTCTACGCCCATCTGCCGACCGTGCTCAACGAACAGGGCGAGAAGATGAGCAAGCGCAACGGCGCCAAGCCGGTGACGCAGTACCGCGACGAAGGTTATCTGCCCGACGCCATGGTGAACTACCTGGCGCGCCTGGGTTGGAGCCACGGCGACGATGAAATCTTCAGCCGCGAACAGTTTCTGCAGTGGTTCAACCTGGATCACCTCGGGCGCAGCGCCGCGCAGTTTGACGAAGCCAAACTGCGCTGGGTCAACGCCCAGCATCTCAAAGCCATGACCGATGACGCACTGGCACCGCTGGTGCGCGCGCAATTGCAGCGCCGCGGCATCGAGGCCGATGCGCGCCTGGCGCAGGTCTGTGCGCTGTTCAAGGATAGAAGCGACACCACTGTGGTGCTGGCCGATTGGGCCAGTCGCATCTATGCCGACGTCACGCCCAAGGCGGAAGAAGTGGCGCAGCACGTCACGGCCGCCATCAAGCCCGCACTACAGTTGCTGAGCGAGAAGTTGACGTCTTGCGCCTGGGACAAAGCCGCCATCGCCGGCGCCATCAAGGAGGTGCTGAGCGCCAGTGCCATCAAAATGCCGCAACTTGCGATGCCGGTGCGCGTTCTGGTGATGGGCACGGCGCAGACACCGTCGGTGGATGCGGTGCTTGAACTGGTGGGCAGAGAAAAAGTGCTGGCGCGCCTGCAGGCAGCCTGATATTTCACGCTATAATTCGAGGCTTGGAAATCAAGAGTACCTGAGACAGCAATGAATCAGGTGTTCGCGGCGACGGGGGTATAGCTCAGCTGGGAGAGCGCTTGCATGGCATGCAAGAGGTCAGCAGTTCGATCCTGCTTACCTCCACCAATGATTTCTGAGGCGGACTGAAAGGTCTGCAAAGTTGAGACGGAAGTCCAAAGGTTATGACCCCATCGTCTAGAGGCCTAGGACATCACCCTTTCACGGTGAGTACCGGGGTTCGAATCCCCGTGGGGTCGCCAGATTCATCATTTGATGAACGAGGTGCAAGTTGGTAACAGTCTGTCCGCAAGGGCAGGCGACTTGGCTCGAAAGAGCGAACGTTACCACTACCAGGAGTGGTAGTTCAGTTGGTTAGAATACCGGCCTGTCACGCCGGGGGTCGCGGGTTCGAGTCCCGTCCGCTCCGCCAAAACTTCAAAAGGCCCGCATTTGCGGGCCTTTTGTCTTTCAAGGCCATTTTCAGGTGAGCCATTGCAGTGGGCCATTCAAGGACCACCAAAATGCGCATCCCAGCCTACATTCGCCGCTCTCGCCACGGTATTTTCTATTTTCGCGTCGTCATTCCCATGGCCCTGCGCCCCAGGTGGAGTGGACGCCCCGAGATCAAGATGTCGCTCAAAACGCGGGATCAGCGCCAGGCGCTCATTCGCGCCCGCGATCTGGCAATCGAGGCGCACAAAAGTTTCGAGTACGCTTACGGGGATATGAGCGCAAAACCCTTCGATCCGAACGACAAAAGCACCTGGCCGACAGCCAAGGACGACATCCACAGGTTTGAGAAGACCATCGAGACGGTCCACCCGAGTGGGTATGTTGACCGGGTGCACTACAAGGTAGACCCGAACTCGCCAGCCGACATCGCTGCTGCCGAGGCCGATCAGGCCAAGCACTACGCACGCCAACGGATGACGCGTGAGCCCAATTCACCAGAGGCGCAGGCTTTCTTTCTGGCCGAGGTGGAGGAAATACGTCGCAGTGCTGAGGAAGGTGCGAAATTGCGCGAGGCTGCTCTGGCTGCTGAGCATGCGCGGCTTCAGGCTAGCGCTGCTGCGGTAGGCTCCACGCCCGCCACGCATGGGGCTGCAATGCCGTCAGTGGCGGTTTTTCCGGCGGGTGGTGCGGTCCCTCGGGACAGGGGGCTCACCCCAGCCGATGGGCTGGACAAACCTGTGCGCAACGCCAGCGCAGAAGCTGAATACCACAAGCACAAATTGACCACGCTCTGGCTTCGGTTTCTCAGGACCAAAACCAAGGAGGGTATCAGCGGGAAGGCGGAGGGAACCTACCAGATGAAATTTGATGCCTTTATTAGTTGGTATGGCGACGCGCACATTGAGGACGTCACGCCGTCAGACATTTCGGAATACAAAGACCACCTTCTTCACAACGTAGTAGTGAAGGGGGGTAAAAAGCTGGGGCAAGTCGGGCTCGATACGGTGACTGTCGACAACTACGTTGGCGTGCTCAATGGGCTTTACAAGTGGGCACAAAAAAATGGAGCTTTCCCACGGCAAATGCTGATCCCAACAACGGACCAGCGCATCACGACGAAGGCGGTTAAGAAAGCGCGCGCCTTGTCCGGTAAGGCAAACCGGGCGTTCAAAATCGATGAATTGAGCAAGGCATTCGAAGTGAAGAGCTACCGTTCGGAAAATCGACTGTCGCACCATTTTTGGCCGCCCTTGATCGCGCTGTACACCGGCATGCGTCTGGGAGAGGTCTCGCAATTGGCTTGTACAGACATCCGCATGGAAGACGGCATGTGGGCGATTGATATCAATGATGAGGACTACAAGAGA
Source organism: uncultured beta proteobacterium (assembly GCA_903876735.1). GTDB lineage: Bacteria > Pseudomonadota > Gammaproteobacteria > Burkholderiales > Burkholderiaceae_C > Rhodoferax. The sequence continues at coordinate 13,267 of CAIRAW010000022.1, forward strand.
GTGAAGTCGGCAGCGGCGCGTCGCGTCATCCCCATGCATCCAGTCTTGGTTTCTCTGGGGCTGCCGGAGTTCATGCAGGATGTTAAAGCGCTCAATTTAGGACCTCAACTGTTTCCGGTTTTGTTGCCCAAAGATGATGGAAGCCAAGGCAATGCCCCAGGCAAGAAGTGGGATCTATATCTGAAGGTCATTGGGCTGACAGACGATGCGTTGACCTATCACTCATTCCGGCGCACTGCCAACACATTGCTCAAAAAAGTCGGGGTTCCGTTTGACGTGCGCTGTCAGATGGTGGGACACGATCTGGATCACGTCAATGAATCCTACGCGCGCGAGTACACCGTTGCGGAGCTTGCCAAGATGGCGCTGCCCAAGTTTGTTTTTGTGGGATTGGAATTGTCAGGACTGCGCTACGAGCCCAGACAGTTCGATGACGCGATTCGTTCTGGTTACGCCAGTGCGCTGGAGGAAAAGCGTGAGCGCGATCTGAAAAAACAAATGAAATTGCTGGAAGCAGGGACTGTCGATGAGCGACTACCTGATCAAAACGAGTCGGCGCAGGCTTGATGTATTGCCACCGATTGACGATAAGTCAGGCCGCCAATAGCGTTCGACTGTCGTGAATCGACATATTGGAAGATTCACAGCCGTGCAGCGCCGCGCCGCGCCGCGCCGCGTAATGTGGATCGGCAATAAAAAAACCCCGCTGATCAGGCGGGGCGTTTTTGCAAGAGCAACCCATGGTGTTGCCCATCGGCTTACGCCGCTTTGGCAGGGCGTTTAGGAGGGTGGTAGGTCACTGGGGTGATGGCACGAATGAGCTCGTCCCCAATGTCCTCGTCATTGGCGGCCACCGCAACCTCGGCTACCGTATCGCCACACTGGCTTGCCAAGTCAGCACCATCGCTTTGTGCTGAAGCCGTGCAGTCCAATTGATCTCCGGTGGCATCGGTCGCAGTTGGGGCGAAGTCCACGTCGGCGTCAATAGCACCTTCGCATTCGTTGCCCCATCCGCTCCATCCTTGACGCGGCGTTCCGCGGCAGAATAGTTCCAGCTTGGTGAGCTCAGGGTACATGGCGTCGATCATTTCAAAAGCCTTTTCTGGCTTAACGCTGTGCTCACGCTTCGCTTCTTCAAAGCAAGAAACTGGGCGCTTTCCTTCTGCCACAGTTGGTACATCGCCGCGGGTCGCAAACATCAACATCTCGTGGTTGACACGGAAGTACCCACCCGTGCCAGACTCACCCTTTTTCCACACTGCACAGGTTTTGTAGTTGAAGCCCCAGGCCTTGATTACTTCCAGGCCTTCGGCCACAAGCGAAGCTGGGACCCATAAAAACAGTACGGCATCCTTGGCTGCCCGCTGAGTGACTGGCATTGCAAGGATTTCTGCCAGGGGCATGGTTGGATAAGGCGTATCCAATGTTCCAAGGTAGTCCCAAGCTGGATCTGCACAAATCAGTTCAAAGGTCTGGCCATCCACGTGTAGCGGCTTGTTTTGCTTACGCAACTTAATCAAATGGTCAAGCTGCTTCTTACGGATTACAGCCTTGTTCTCTTTATTGATTTTCTTGGCAGCGGCGAGGATCGCTTTGGGTTCCATAGCCACCACTTCAACTTGCTTCTCAGGCGGAAGCGACGCGATGACGGCTGCGTTCGTAACGTCGAGCTTGCCTGCCTGCACAGCATCCTTCAGTGCAGGTACGCCCACCTCGTTGACCTTCTTGGCACGCTGCAAAGTATCGACTGAGACCTTGAATGCTTCAGCGGCGGCTTTTTGGGTCATCGCATCTGTGGTGTGCTGGTTTGCACCGACCTCCAAATTAGCCAGCTTGGCTGCAATCATTGCACGCTGGCTGTCATTGAGGTGGCGGCGGTGCAAGTTCTTGCTGATCACAAACGCCTTGACGTTCCCATTGGGAATTTCGGCTTCTTCAAAGCGTGGCTCCACTTTTGCATCATTGCAGGCTTGCAGGCGTGCACGGCCATCGACGATTTGGCCTTGGAAAACCTTGATCGGTTCACGCAGGCCGTTGGCGGCGATGTCCGCTGTAAGTTCGACCAGGGTGGGTATTCTGGGACACTGTGACCGGTGATTCTGGTGGATCGTGACCGAGGATTCTGATTCATCGTGACCGACCATTCTGGTCGACCGTGACCGATTTGGGTATCTGGCCAGAATCACCGGTCACGATGCCAGAACGGT
>CAIRAW010000023.1 GCA_903876735.1 uncultured beta proteobacterium
CAAGAACGCAGCCGCTTATCGGGCACTGCTTGCCGTCAAGGATGTCGCCCTGCTGATCGCCGCCCCGTTCATCGGTCTGGTTTACGCCGTAACGCTTCCCGTCGTCGGCACCGCACTGATCGCCCGGGCCGCCTACAAGGCCTATCGCGCCTGAGTCCTCCCTTCAAATCCTTCAAGCCCCCGGTCAGTGACCGGGGGCTTTTTCATTGCTGCGAACTAAAGCTGACTTGCAGATAACCCCGAACGGGGGATAGACGGGCACAGTCCTTCGTCGCTATCGTTTGCCCAGAGAAAAAAGAGTGTGGCGCACCTCTGACGCCTCCCATTTCTCATAGGGACTGTTTCACCATGGAAGCAATCAAGAAGGCGCAATGCGTTGTCATCGATGGTCAACCATACCGTGTCGAAGGATACGGGAAGGATATGGGAGATGGCTCGTTTCAGTCAGTCTGCAACATCGTGACGAGCGAGGGTGAGTCCACAAAGACCAAGCGACTCGCGTTTCAGATATTTACCAAGGACCAGGGTCTCGCGGCAGAAGTCGCTTTGCTTTGTGGCGCCAACACCGTATCAAAAGAGCGCTCGGTTGCCATTGAATACTGGTAGCCCGCTCCTAAGCCGCTTTTCAGTGCGTCCGGCCCAGACCCAGGAAGGCCATGATCACGGGCAAGTGCTGTTCAAAGTCGGTCAAGCCGTGGTCGCTACCATCAATCAGGTGCAAGTGGGCGCCAGCATAACGCGCCAGCATTTCGCGCCAGTCGAGCAACTCGTCCCCCTTTGCGATAACAGCCAGATAGCGACCGGGCTGCGTCAGTTTTGACAGGCTCAGTTCGCGCAGTTCCTGCACAAACTCGCTGCGAAAGAAAAAGCGCTCGGTCGGGTCATGCCAACTGGTTTGCTCACCAATGTGCTTAGCCAGGTCACGCGCGGGATTGACCGCCGGATTCAGCAGCACAGCCTTGCCGCCGGTTTGTTCGGCGACCCAGGTCGCGTAAAACCCGCCCAATGATGAGCCGATGACGGCCATTTTGTCGTGCGGCCAGTTGGCGATGCCGTTCATCACCAAATCCATGGCCGCTTGCGGCGAAGGTGGCAACTGCGGGCACCACCAGGTCAGACCGGGGTGATCTTCTCGCACGCGCTCAGCCATCAGGCGCGCCTTGACCGACTGCGGCGATGAGCGGAAACCGTGCAGATAGAGCAAATGGGTGGTGGCTGCTGGATCGGGCATTGGCACATCATAAATGAGCGCTACAAGGGATAATCCAGTCATGGCAGTCGTATTCAAGCGTCCCTCCCTATGGCAACGCATCACCCCCTGGTTTCGCGGTTTTGACGGACCACTGGCCTTTGGCATCTTTGTGCTGGCCTGCGCCGGCCTGCTGACCATGTATTCGTCCGGCTACGACCAGGGCACCCGGTTCGAAGACCATGGCCGCAACATGCTGCTGGCGGGCGTCATTTTGTTCGTCGTGGCGCAGATTCCACCGCAGCGGCTGATGGCGCTGGCCGTGCCACTTTACGTGGCCGGCGTAACCCTGTTGATCGCCGTAGCGATCTTCGGCGTCACCAAGAAGGGCGCGCGGCGCTGGCTCAATGTCGGCCTCACCATCCAGCCCAGCGAGATCCTCAAGATCGCCGTGCCCCTGACGCTGGCCTGGTGGTTCCAGAAACGTGAAGGCCAGTTACGCCCGCTCGACTTCGCGGTGGCAGCGTTTCTGCTGGCACTGCCAATCGCCCTGATCGTGCGCCAACCGGACCTGGGCACGGCGGTGCTGGTGCTCTCGGCAGGGCTTTCGGTCATCTTTTTCGCCGGCCTGTCATGGAAGTGGATCGTGCCGCCGGTCCTGCTGGGCGTGCTGGGCGTAGCACTGGTGGTGGGATTCGAGCCGCAACTGTGTGCTGATGGCGTGCGCTGGCCAGTGCTGCATGACTACCAGCAACAGCGCATTTGTACCCTGCTTGATCCCTCGCGCGATCCGCTGGGCAAGGGCTTTCACATCATCCAGGGCATGATCGCCATCGGTTCGGGTGGTTTCTGGGGCAAGGGCTTCATGCAGGGAACGCAGACCCATCTGGAATTCATTCCGGAACGCACAACCGACTTCATATTCGCCGCATTCTCGGAAGAATTCGGACTCTTTGGCAACCTGCTGCTGCTCCTCGGTTTTGGCTTCCTGATCCTGCGCGGTCTGGCGATTGCCGTGGAAGCGCCAACACTGTTTTCAAGGCTGCTGGCTGGCAGCATCACGCTGATCTTTTTCACCTACGCCTTTGTCAACATGGGCATGGTCAGCGGCATTTTGCCGGTGGTCGGTGTGCCGCTGCCCTTCATCAGTTACGGCGGTACCGCCATGGTCACGCTGGGCATGGGCCTGGGCATCCTGATGTCAATCGCCAAGTCCAAGCGCCTGGTTCAATCCTGAAACCTTTCACAACCCGAGCGAGCTCGCGTGTCAACACGCCAGCCCGTTCCCGACCCCGCTGCGGCTGTGGAAAGAGCAACTGACTAGAATGAAAACATGATCTCCCGCGAACCCACCCTCGAACGCCTAGCCGTTGCCAAGTCCCTGCTGCTCACGCCCTTTGGCTTGGATGAAACCCACCTGGGGCGGGCGCTGAGTGAAATCAGGGCCAACCGGATGGACGAGGCCGACCTGTATTTCCAGTACACCCGCTCCGAGGGCTGGAGCCTGGAAGAAGGCATCGTCAAAACCGGCTCCTTCAGCATCGACCAGGGCGTGGGCGTGCGTGCGGTCAGCGGTGAAAAAACGGCGTTTGCCTACTCGGACGACATCTCGGAAGCATCGCTGCTCGATGCAGCGCGCACCGTGCGCTCCATTTCGACGTCGGCGCAGACTGGGCGAGCCAAGGTCGTGGCCAAGAAGATTGCCGCTTCGCGCTCCCTGTATGCCGGGCTGGATCCGATCGCCACACTCGACAGCACCGCCAAGGTCAAACTGCTGGAGAAAGTGGAGCAACAGGCTCGCGCCAAAGACCCGCGCGTGGCACAGGTGATGGCCGGCTTGGCCAGTGAATACGATGTGGTGCTGGTGGCGCGCGCCGATGGCACCCTGGCAGCCGATGTGCGCCCATTGGTACGCCTGTCGGTCACCGTGATCGCCGAACAGAAAGGCCGACGTGAAGTGGGTTCCGCCGGTGGCGGTGGCCGCTTCGGTCTGGCTTATTTCGACGATGCCATCATCACGCAGTACGTCGACGAAGCGGTCAAGGCGGCGCTCACCAACCTTGAAGCGCGACCGGCGCCAGCGGGCGAAATGACGGTGGTGCTCGGCCCGGGCTGGCCCGGCATCCTGCTGCATGAAGCGATCGGCCACGGACTGGAGGGCGATTTCAATCGCAAGGGTTCGAGCGCATTTTCCGGACGCGTCGGACAGCGCGTCGCCGCCAAAGGGGTGACCGTGCTCGACGACGGCACGCTGGCGCAGCGGCGCGGCTCACTCAATGTGGACGACGAAGGCAATACCAGCCAGCGCAATGTGCTGATTGAAGACGGGATTTTGAAGGGCTATATGCAGGACACGATGAACGCGCGCCTGATGGGCGTGGCGCCAACTGGCAACGGCCGGCGCGAAAGCTATGCCTCGGTTCCGCTGCCGCGCATGACCAATACCTACATGCTGGCGGGCGACAAAACAGCGCAGGAAATTGTGGCGAGCATCAAGAAAGGTCTGTACGCCACCAATTTCGGCGGCGGCCAGGTCGACATCACCTCGGGCAAGTTTGTGTTCTCGGCCAGCGAGGCATTCTGGGTCGAGAACGGCAAGATCCTTTACCCGGTGAAGGGTGCCACCATCGTCGGCAGCGGGCCCGATGCACTCAAGCGCGTCAGCATGATCGGCAACGACATGAAACTCGACAGCGGCGTAGGCACTTGCGGCAAGGAAGGCCAGAGCGTGCCGGTGGGCGTTGGCCAGCCGACCCTGCGCATCGACGGCCTGACGGTCGGCGGCACGGCATGAGGGTTTTGGACTGTGCTACATTTGGGCTCATGAAGTCGGCCTGTTTTTACTTTAGCTATTTTTGGTTCTCAAGCGCTTATGGCGGTAGAGAGTTCTGAACGTACCCAAAGAAAACGTCCTGATCTTCCAAAAACCGCCGCACCCCGGCGGTTTTTTTTGCCTTTTTGACTTTATTTCGACTGACCCAGGAGCCTCACCATGAACGCAAAAGTCGTTGCTGCCCAGACCGATAGCTGGTATGCGAACCCCGTCGCCAAACCCCTGACTGACCGTAGCGGCCAGACCGACGACCAACGCATCAAGGACATCACCGTGTTGCCTCCACCAGAACATTTGATTCGATTCTTCCCGATCCAGGGCACGCCGGTCGAAGCACTGATCAGCACAACGCGCCACCATATTCACGACATCATGACGGGCAAGGATGATCGCCTGCTGGTGGTGATCGGCCCCTGCTCCATCCATGATCCGGCTGCGGCTCTGGATTACGCACAGCGCCTGAAGGTGCAGCGCGACAAGTACGCCGGCACACTGGAGATCGTGATGCGCGTCTACTTCGAAAAGCCCCGCACCACGGTCGGCTGGAAGGGCTTGATCAACGACCCCTACCTGGACGAGACCTTCTGCATCGACGAAGGCCTGCGCATGGCGCGCCAGTTGCTGATCGAGATCAACCGACTCGGATTGCCCGCCGGCAGCGAATTTCTGGATGTCATTTCTCCACAGTACCTGGGCGACCTGATCTCCTGGGGCGCGATTGGGGCGCGTACGACCGAAAGCCAGGTGCACCGCGAACTGGCGTCTGGCTTGTCGGCGCCAATTGGGTTCAAGAATGGCACCGACGGCAACATCAAGATCGCCACCGATGCGATTCAGGCTGCGGCCGGCGCTCACCACTTTCTGTCGGTACACAAGAACGGTCAGGTGGCGATCGTGCAAACCCATGGCAATCCGGACTGCCATGTCATCCTGCGCGGTGGCAAAAGCCCCAACTACGATGCTGCCAGCGTTGCTGCCGCCTGCAAGGATTTGCGCGCGGCCAAATTGCCGGAGACGCTGATGGTGGACTGCAGTCACGCCAACAGCAGCAAACAACACGAGAAACAGCTGGATGTGGCGCGCGATATTGCAGCGCAACTGGCGGGCGGCTCGTGCGCCGTGTTTGGCGTCATGGTGGAGAGCCACTTGCAAGCCGGTGCCCAGAAATTCACGCCCGGTAAAGACAAGGCAAACCAACTTGAATATGGCAAAAGCATTACCGACGCCTGCCTGGGTTGGGATGATTCCCTGTGCTCGCTCGAAGTATTGTCGGCTGGCGTGGCAACACGCCGGGCCCGTCGCGCCGCCAAGGTCTGATGCGCTGTCAGCGGCGTGGCCGGACTGACGGCAAGCGCTATTTGTTTTGCAGCGCCTGCAACAGCTTGAGGTGAACGCCGCCGAAGCTGCCGTTGCTCATGCACAGGATGTGGTCGCCGCCGCGGGCGCGGGCCACGACCTGAGCGACCAGCCCATCGATGCTGTCAGCAACCAAGGCCTTGTCGCCCATGCTGGATAGCGCCACATGCGCATCCCACCCCAGTGCGCCGCCATGACAAAACGCGAGGTCTGCGCCTTCCAGACTCCATGGCAGTTGCGCTTTCATGGTACCGAGCTTCATGGTGTTGGAGCGCGGCTCGAAGACCGCCAGAATGCGCCCGTTGGGCCCCACTTTGCGGCGCAGCCCATCGACCGTGGTGCGGATGGCGGTGGGGTGATGGGCAAAGTCGTCATAAACCGTGATGGCACCGTCCGGGCGCTGTATTTGACCGCACACTTCCATGCGTCGCTTCACATTTTCAAAGCTACTCAAGGCGCGTCCTGCATGTTCGGGCGAAACGCCGACATGCGCTGCGCTGGCAATGGCGGCCAGCGCATTGAGTTGGTTGTGCACGCCGCTGAGTCCCCACACCACATGCGCAACCGGCTGGCCCTGGTACAACACATCGAACTTGTCAGGCTCGCCAACGGCTGTGAAATCACTGACGGCCGCGCCAAAACTGCGCACCTCACTCCAGCAACCGGCATGCAGCACGCGCGCCAGGCTTTCCTCCAGCCCATTGACGATTACGCGTCCCGATCCATGCGCGCCAGTCCCCGGAACCGTGCGAATCAAATGGTGAAACTGACGCTCGATGGCGGCCAGATCGTCGAAGATGTCGGCATGATCAAACTCGAGGTTATTCAGGACGGCCGTGCGCGGGCGGTAGTGCACGAACTTGCTGCGCTTGTCAAAGAATGCAGTGTCGTATTCGTCGGCTTCAATCACAAAGACCGATTGCCCGCCAAGACGCGCCGAGACGCCGAAATTCATTGGCACGCCACCGATCAGAAAGCCAGGCTGCAGACCCGCACTCTCCAGAATCCAGGCCACCATGGCGGTGGTCGTGGTCTTGCCATGGGTGCCGGCTACAGCAATCACATGCCGGCCCTGCAGCACATGTTCGGCCAGCCACTGCGGTCCACTGGTATAGGGCAGTCCGGCGTCCAGAATCGCTTCAATCAAGGGGAACTTCGGACTGCCATCGGGCAGACGTGCGCGGCTGACCACGTTGCCGATCACGAACATATCCGGCGCCAATGCCAGCTGATCGGCAGCGAAGCCTTCAATCAAGTCAATCCCAAGGGCCCGCAACTGGTCGCTCATGGGCGGGTAGACGCCGCTGTCGCAACCTGTGACTTTGTGACCGGCTTCGCGCGCGAGCGCAGCCAAGCCACCCATGAAAGTGCCGCAAATGCCAAGAATATGAATGTGCATAAGGAGATTTTAGGCCGGCATCCGGGTACCCATGCCGGGCAAAATGCCGGTATGGATACATTGAAAATGGAGATCGCGGCTGTCGCTGCCCGCATCGTTGTCGAGGAAGGTCAGGAATACGGGCCGGCCAAGCGCCGCGCCGTCAAGCAGATGGGGTTGGCCGGGCGAACGGCCCTGCCGGACAACGACGCCGTGGAGGATGCGGTGATCGAGTACATCGCCCTCTTTTGTGGCGAGACACAAGCTGGGGAATTACTGGCGCTGCGTCGTCTGGCTATGGTCTGGATGCAGCGCATGGCTGAGTTTCGGCCGCATCTGGGAGGCTCGGTTTGGCATGGCAGTGCAACGCGACGGTCGGATATTTACATCCAATTGTTTTGTGACGACTGCAAATCAGCCGAGATTGCCTTGATTGACCATGGAATCAAGTACCTTGCGCGCAGCATGACCGGGTTTCACGGCGAAGCGGTTGAGGCGCTCAGCCTGAACGCCTTTTGCCCGGAGTTGAACGACATGATGGCCATTCACCTGTTGGTCTACGACAGGGACGATGTGCGAGGTGCGCTGAGGCCAGACAGCAAAGGGCGCACGCCGCGCGGCGATCTGGCAGCGCTTGCGCGTTTGTTGCATGATCGACCGCTATGAATGATTCCATTTTGCCCCCGGCGCCTGCCTGGAGCCGTCGGCGCTGGTTGAGCGGCGCGCTTGCTGGAACTGCCGTTCTGGGCGGCGCCGGTCTGGCTTGGTGGCAGGCCAGGCGATCAGACAATGCTGGCGAAGCGGTTGATCCCGGCTTTTGGCAACTCAAACTCGCAACACCCGATGGCAACTCATTGGCCATGAGTGCCCTGCGTGGCAAACCCTTGCTGCTCAACTTCTGGGCCACCTGGTGCCCACCCTGCATTGAGGAACTTCCATTATTAAGTCGCTTTTACGCGGCAAATTCCGCTAAAGGTTGGCAAGTTCTTGGCTTGGCAGTTGATCAGCTTGAGCCTGTGAAACATTTTTTATTGCAAAATCCGGTCTCTTTTCCAATCGCCATGGCAGGACTGGCGGGTCTGGAAACCAGCCGAATGCTGGGCAACCGCCAAGGTGGTCTGCCCTTCACGGTTGTGCTTGGGTCGGACGGTTTGCTGCGACATCGTAAAATAGGTCAAATTACGGTTGACGACTTGAGCGCATGGGCGATTTTGAAGTAGCTCAAAACTCCAGCCATGCCTTGCCCCGACTGCGGCACCAACCCAGCCAACAATCTTTCTCGCCCGCTGGAATATCCACAAAAAAGATAGAAATAATAGGAAATAGCAGTATTTTGTCGGAATTTAATGTAAATTAGCGACCTGTTATTGAATATCGACGGAGGCCTCATGGACCTGAGAAAACTGAAGACACTGATTGACCTGGTGTCGGACTCAAATGTTTCGGAGCTGGAAATCACGGAAGCAGAAGGCAAGATCCGCATTGTGAAGGGCAGCCCCATGCAGGCTACGCAGTATGCAATGTCCGCCATGCCAACACCGATGGCAGCGCCACAACCGGCACCAGCCATTGTGGAGCCGGTTGTGGCGGTAGCCCCGGTGGATACCAGTCATACCGTCAAGTCCCCGATGGTCGGCACCTTTTACCGCGCGGCCTCGCCTGAGGCCAAGGCCTTTGTTGAAGTCGGCGACACCATCAAGCTTGGCGAGACCATTTGCATCATCGAAGCGATGAAGATCCTCAACGAAATTGAAGCTGATCGCGCCGGCGTTGTGACGCAGATTCTCTGTGTCAATGGACAAGCGGTTGAATATGGACAGCCTTTGTTCGTTATCGAGTAGGCCAAAGCCCAACGTCTATGTTCAAAAAAATCCTGGTTGCCAATCGCGGTGAGATCGCTTTGCGGATTCAACGCGCCTGTCGTGAGCTCGGTATCAAGGCCGTTATGGTCTACTCGGAAGCCGACCGCGACGCCAAATACATCAAACTGGCCGAAGAGGCCGTCTGCATCGGACCGGCAGCGTCCGCGCTGAGCTATCTGAACATGCCAGCCATCATTTCGGCAGCCGAGGTGACAGATGCGGAGGCGATTCATCCCGGCTATGGCTTCCTGAGCGAAAACGCCGATTTTGCCGAACGGGTTGAAAAAAGCGGCTTCCAGTTCATTGGCCCGACACCCGAGTCCATTCGCATCATGGGCGACAAGGTTTCAGCCAAGCAGGCCATGATCAAAGCTGGCGTTCCCTGCGTGCCCGGTTCCGAAGGTGAACTGCCCGATGATCCGGTTCAAGTGCGGCGGATCGCCAAAGCGGTTGGCTACCCGGTCATCATCAAGGCGGCCGGTGGCGGTGGCGGTCGCGGCATGCGTGTGGTGCATACCGAAGCGGCCCTGATCAACGCGGTAGCCATGACCAAGGCGGAAGCAGCCAGCGCATTTGGCAACCCGGCGGTGTACATGGAGAAGTTTCTCCAAAACCCCCGGCATATCGAGATTCAGGTACTGGCTGACAAATACAAGAACGCGGTCTATCTGGGTGAGCGGGATTGCTCGATGCAGCGCCGGCACCAGAAAATCATTGAAGAGGCGCCGGCACCCGGCATTCCACGCAAGCAGATTGAACGCCTGGGTGACCGTTGTGTCGCGGCCTGCAAGAAGATCGGCTACCGTGGCGCCGGTACTTTTGAGTTTTTGTACGAGAACGGCGAGTTCTATTTCATCGAAATGAACACCCGTGTGCAGGTGGAACACCCGGTGACGGAGATGATCACTGGCGTGGATATTGTGAAGACGCAAATCATGGTGGCTGCGGGCGAGAAATTGCCGTTCACACAGCGTCAGATTGAAATTCGGGGGCACGCCATTGAATGCCGCGTGAATGCAGAAGATCCCTACAAGTGCATTCCCTCACCGGGTCGCATCACCATGTGGCATGCCCCGGGTGGGCCAGGCATACGGGTGGATTCGCATATCTACAGCAATTACTTTGTCCCGCCGCATTACGACTCGATGATTGGCAAGATCATTGCGCACGGCGATACCCGCGAGCAGGCTTTGGCGCGCATGCTGACAGCATTGGGCGAGACCGTGGTTGAAGGCATCAACAGCAACATCCCGTTGCACCGTGAATTAATGGTGGACGCCAAATTCATGTCGGGCGGCACCAATATTCACTACCTTGAAGAGTGGCTGAGCCACCATCAACGCTGATCCGAGCCGCGCATGTTTGAATTGAGCTTGATGTGTCCGGAGAACCGGGTAGAGGCCTTGTGTGACGCACTTGAAGCGCTAGATGCCTTGAGCGTCAGCGTTGAGGATGCAGACGCCCAGACCGACGCCGAGCAGGCCTTGTTTGGCGAACCAGGCATGCCACCCCCCAAAGCCGGTTGGCAGCGCTCACGGGTCGTTGCGCTGTATGACTCCGAGGTTGTGGCCCGGGATGCGCTGGCCCTTTTGCAGGCCCAGGCGTTCTTTTCCGACTGCGCTCTATTGGGCGTACAGGAATTGCCCGAGCAGGATTGGGTGCGTTTGACGCAATCGCAGTTCACGCCGGTCGAGATCACGCCTGAATTCTGGATTGTGCCGACCTGGCACGAGCCACCGCAGCAGGCCCGCACCATCATCAGGCTCGATCCTGGTCTTGCATTTGGCACGGGCACGCATCCGACAACCCGGATGTGTTTGCGCTGGATTGCGCAACACGGACAAACGCCGGGCAGTTCGACAGAAAGAAGCCTGGGCCGGGTGCTCGACTATGGTTGCGGCTCGGGAATTCTGGCGATCGGCGCGTCCAAGCATGGCGCCGTCGACGTCGATGGAGTAGACATTGACGAGGCCGCCGTTCAATCAGCCCTGCTCAACGCACAGGCCAACAAGGTCCATCTCAACGTGGGACTGCCGGTCATCGTCAAGGGCTTTTACCAGACGGTTCTGGCCAATATTCTGGCCACTCCCTTGAAGGTGCTGGCGCCCTTGCTCTGGTCCCGAGTCGCTCCCGGTGGTTCGTTGGTGCTGGCAGGGATTCTGGAACGCCAGGCGGATGAATTGAAAGCGGCCTATGCGCCCTACTGCCATCTTGTCGTTTCCGATCAGGAAGACGGCTGGATACTGATGACGGCGGCGCACTAATCCACCCCGGGGACGGTTCTACAATTTCCCAGCCATGAGTCTGACCACACGTTGCCCGGCATGCCAGACTCTGTTCAAGCTTGTGCCCGATCAGCTCCGAATTTCGGAGGGCTGGGTTCGCTGCGGTCAATGCAACGAAGTGTTTGATGCGTCCTTGCAACTGCAGTCGCCAGCAGTTGCCGTGAACGCCGCTGCGCTTAAGTCTGCCCCGACTCTGCCTGGTGCAGAGTTTGCCGATTCAGCACGTGCCATGGCTGAACCTGCCAGCGCCCCGGCCAGCGAGGCCCTTGTCGCGCTGCCGGCAACAGCCGAAATCCTGATTCAGATTGACCCCAACGATCTGGCAGACCCGGACCGCAATAGCACGCCTGAATTGGATAGGCCATCGTTCCTGCAAACGCAGAAAAATGCGTCCGGATGGCGCCAAGCCCTGACCCGAATTCTCTGGCTTGCAATCGGCTTGAGCTTGCTGCTGATCCTGGGCGCACAAGTTGTCTTCCATGAGCGCAACCGGATTGTTGCGCTGCAGCCGGGGCTCAGGAACTTGATGTTGAAGTTTTGCAGCCCCCTGAACTGCAGCCTGTCTGCCTTGCAGCAAAGGGACGCCGTGGTCATCGACGGTGCGTCGTTCACCAAGATCAAGCCCGATGCCTACCGCCTCATATTCACACTCAGAAACACCGCCGCAACGGCAGTCGCCGCACCTGCCGTCGAACTGAGCTTGACCGATTCGCTTGACCAGCCGATCGTGCGGCGTATTCTTGCAGCCTCCGAGTTTGGCGTCCAGTCCAATAGCCTAGCGCCTGCGTCCGAGTGGACCGCCTCGATCGCGCTGGAAGTCAAATCACCAGGCGCAGCAGAGCGAATCGTTGGTTATCGATTGCTTGCCTTTTATCCCTGAAAGCCACCCAGGGTCACGCAAGATCGCGCACATAAAAAAAGCCCGATGCATTCAGGCACCGGGCTTATGACCGATCCGTGCTAACGGTTCAGGGCTTGCTGGCAGTTGGAAAAGGCCATGCAGCCTGCGGACTCAAAGTCGTCTGAGCAGCAGGGGCAGCCGGAGCAGGCGCTGCCTTGGCAGCGGGTGCTTTCGCGGCTTTCTTCGCAGCCGGCTTCTTGGCTGCTTTCTTGGCTGCTGGCTTTTTGGCTGCTGGCTTCTTGGCTACAGCGGCTTTCTTGGCAGGCGCTTTTTTGGCGGCTACTTTTTTGGCCGGAGCGGCTTTCTTGGCAGCAGCTTTTTTCGCTGGTGCAGCTTTCTTGGCAGCAACTTTCTTCGCTGCTACCTTCTTGGCTGGCGCAGCTTTTTTCGCTGGTGCAGCTTTCTTGGCAGCAACTTTCTTTGCTGCTACTTTCTTCGCGGGTGCCGCTTTCTTCGCCGGCGCAGCTTTCTTAGCTGCTACTTTTTTTGCGGGTGCCGCTTTCTTCGCGGGAGCGGCCTTCTTTGCGGCCGGTTTTTTTGCAGTTGCCATTATTTTCTCCTTGATCAATTTACAAAGAGCACTTCATGCAAGTTGGAGAGCACGAAGCGATCCATGGTGTTGGGCTCAAACCCAGCACCATGAACTCGGGTACACAAGCGGTCCACCCCCACTTCGGGGTAATCGATCACATGTGAAATTCTTGTCGGCATTTTAATAATCAATGCCAGTAAGGGGTGCGGGCTCCGCGTGGGCGGCCTGCGAATGGATTCTCAGAAGGGACAACGCTGCCGCGCAGCTGACAAATGAGCTGCGCTGATTGAGAAATGGCGATGTGGGCTTGATTTCTTCGTCCCAGGTCAACATAAATTGTTCCAGTCAGCGGATTATGAGAGCAGAGAAATAAAATGAAAAGTATTCATTCACATCGCAGCCCGATTGTGTCCCCAAGTGTTGTGCAGCAACATCGCAAAGCAACACACTGGCCCCTGCTTCAGACTTCAACACGGCGACTCACAAGTCGGAGTCCGGGTACTGAGATCAGATCATCGTGCATTGAATTCTCTTCGTTAGCGACACATCGCAGAAGGTTTGTGGCTGTCAACAGTGGGCACTATATATGGTGTTTCGATTGATTGCAAGCCACTACCTGTAGCGTCTCTCAGCACGAGAGCAATATTCTGAGATTTCAGATGCAAAGCCATCGCCCGCGCAATTTCAGCGAGCTTTATCTTCCAGCGTGCCGCTTGGAAAACACTGCAGTGGCAAACCCAGCGCCCGCTGCAGACGTGGCCAATCGAAGCCCTGTCCCGGGTCGGTCTTTCGACCCGGTGCTATATGTTCGTGCCCGGCTATCTCGGTGATCGGATAGCGCTGCAGCAGGGCCGCACACAGGCCCGCCAGTGATTCATATTGACTGTCTTCGAAGGGTTCGCCTTCGACTCCTTCGAGTTCGATGCCGATCGAGTCATCATTGCAATTGCTGCGTCCGCGGTAGCTGGAAACACCGGCATGCCAGGCGCGCTCGTCGGCGCTGACGAACTGCATCAGTTCTCCATGGCGGCGGATGTAGAAGTGGGACGACACCTTCAAGCCCTCGATAGTCTTGAAATAGGGGTGCAGATTCCAGTCGAGCTGGTTGGTAAACAGACGCTGCACCTCGTCGCCCCCATAGCGGCCCGGCGGCAGACTGATGCAATGCAGAACAATCAGATCAGGCTTTGCCTCAGTGGGTCGCTGGCCATAATTCGGCGAGACCCGTTCGGCTGCGAAGCGATACCAGCCATCGCGCCAGAGCGTCGATTTCGCCATCGCTTCAGGCAAGTTCATCGGACGCGTCGCCACTGTTGGGCACTTCAATGCGCAGTCGGGCAATGCGATAACGCATTTGGCGCAGACTCAAACCCAGTCTGGCGGCGGCGGCAGTACGGTTGAAGCCGGTTTCATGCAAGGCCTGGATCAATATTTGCCGCTCGGCAGAATCAAGATGACTCTGCAAATCGCTTGGAATGTGAACCTGCTCATCATCCGCCGCCACCAAGCCCAGGGGTGCTGGCGCCGGTTCCTGGCTCAAGGTCGGCTGCAGCGTAGGTTCAATCCGCAGTTCATCTTCTTCGCTCAATGCGACCGCACGGTGCAGCAGGTTTTCCAGTTCCCGCACGTTGCCAGGCAGGGGATCAAGTGCCAACTGTGCCAGCACCGAAACAGACAATGCAGGCACTGCGATACCTGACTCGAGGGCAATCCGCCGTAACAGGACGGCACACAGAGCCGGCAAGTCTTCACGGCGGTCTCGCAAGGGCGGGATCCCAATCTGAATCACATTCAATCGGTAATACAAATCCTGGCGAAAGCGCCCCGCTTGTACTTCTGCCGCCAGATCCTTGTGCGTTGCGCTGATGATCCGCACGTCCACTGGCTCCTCCTGAGGCGAGCCGATGGGTCGAATGCAGCGTTCCTGAATGGCCCGCAGCAATTTGGCCTGCATGGCCAGCGGCAAATCCCCGATCTCATCAAGAAACAAGGTGCCGCCACGGGCTGCCTGAAAGAAACCATCGCGGTCCTGTGTCGCACCCGTGTACGAACCTTTCCTGGCGCCAAAGAATTCAGTCTCCAGCAGATTCTCGGGGATGGCGCTGCAGTTGACTGCAATCAACGCAGCCCCACAACGGTGGCTGTTCGCGTGAATGGCATTTGCCACCAGTTCCTTGCCGGTGCCCGACTCGCCGGTCACCATCACTGGCGCCATGCTGCGGGCCACTTTGACAATGCGCTCTTTCACCGCACGCATGCCACTCGACTCGCCAACCAGCCGTTGCAGCGCTGCTTCACCCAGTGAGGGCAGCACACCTGACCCGGTGGCCAAGCCACCGGACTGCAAACCTGGGACAAGGGTGCGGGGCGCCGGCGGTGCGGGGTCCCGCACGATCGACGCGATGACGGCCCGAAATTGCTTGAGGTCGACCGGTTTGGTCAAATAATCGAAGGCACCCGCTTTGAGCGACTCAACCGCGTTTTCTGCGGAACCGTAGGCCGTGATGACAACGCAACGTTCCCGGCGCTGTTGCGTCCGGATATGGCGAATCAACTCCAATCCCAGGCCATCGGGCAGGCGCATGTCCGTGATGACCAGATCAAAACGATGTTCGTTCAGGTGCGCGAAGGCTTCCGCCAGGGTTTCGGCGGTTTCGACCCAAAAGCCTTCACGCAGCAGCGTCAACTCATAGAGCGTGCGCAGATCGGGCTCGTCGTCGACCACCAGAATCCGGGCCGGACTCACTGCTGTCTTTGAATTCATGACGTCATCATTGATTGGCCTGGAAAGTCACCAGAAACTCGTTGCCTTCGATCAAGTTGCCGCTGATCTGCCGCGGCGTTCGCAGAAAGGTAATGGATGCCCCTTGTTCTTCGCACAGCTCGCGACAAATATAAAGCCCGAGTCCGGTTGAACGACTCTCGGATGAAAAAAACGGCTCAAACAAATGCCGTTCGACCGACTGATCCATCGGAGGCCCATTGTTCCAGACCCGCAAAACGCCCTGCCCGGATTTCAGTCGACTCACTGACACTTCAATATCGCCAGTTTGACCGCCCGAATAGCGCAAAGCATTGTCCAGCAGATTAACCAAAATTCGACGCAGGTGCTCGGATTCAAACCTGACCTGGATGCGCTGCGCGGACAGATCCAGGCGCAAGACTTGATTGCTGTTCGTTTGCTGTTTCCAATCATGACAGATTCTTGCCGTCTCGCTGCTCAACTCCAGCGCACTCGATGTGATCGCATTCTCACGCTGCTGCACCCGTGAGATGTCCAGCACCTCGTCAACGATGCGCTCGAGTCGCCTGGCGTTTTGCTGCACCATCTGTGTCAGTTGCTTGTGGCGGGGCTCCAGCAGGTCTTCGTCAAGCAGTGCATTGGCCTGCGCAATGGCTGCCAGCGGATTGCGAATTTCATGCGCGACCGCGGCTGACATGCGCCCCATGCTGGCCAGTTTGTCGGATCGCATGCGTGCTTCCATTTCGCGCAGATCCTGCATGAACATGACACACAGGGTCTCGCCATCGTCGCCCGATGCTGCGGCAAACTGGGTTCGCACCCGCAGCCGTCGGGGTCCTTGGCCGACATGGAGGATGCTGACATCGGCCTGGCGCGCAAGCTTGTCGGAATAACAAAGCTCCATCAGATTGACGAGTTCCTGCCAACCGGCGAGGGCCGTCAAACTGAAAGGCCGCGCTCCCGGAACACTCTGGGCACCCAACAAATGGCGCGCCGCAGGATTGGCCGCCCGCACCAGGCCGCGCGAGTCCAGCACCAGAATTCCGTCGGCCAGGGACTCAATCACCAGTTCATTGACCTGTCGTTGCACCCTTTCGGCCCGCTGACTGCGCTGTGCCAGCAGTTCGACATCGGCAAGTCGGATCGCAATCTGGTTGGCAAGAAATGCAATGGCGAAACATCCTGCCCCCGTCAGGGCCGCCTGCAGAAAATGGGCGGTCGCGTCGGTCGAAACCGGCATGGACATCCAGGCAGCGTGGGCAAACAGAAGAATCGTCACCGCTGCGGCGCCGCCCAAAGCGAGTGAAAGCGATCCCATCACAGCGGCCATCAAAATCGGCAACACAAAAAGCGGCGCGTAGTTGATGCTGCTGCCCTGTGCCACTTGCAGCAGGGAAAAGGCCAGGATATCGACGCCGCCGATGCCAATCCATTGCGCGTCAAAGGCCTTGCCGGCGGGGCGCGGGCTCACCAGCAGGCGCAAACTCAAAGCAACGAGAAAATAGATCGCGCAAATCAAGACCAGTCTGCTGTCCTTGACGGCCCCAAGCGCGTAGATAACACACTGAAACAACAGCAAACCCAGGCCCAGCGCCACGCGTGCTGTCATGAACCCGCGCCAAAGCCGCTGAAACTCCTGCGGCTTGGCTGCCGAACCAAAACCGGATTCAGGCAGGACCGTCTCGAACCAGGCTGGTGCCGGCTGGCTCATTCAAGGCTCCGCACGCGCGCGGTGTTCCTGACAGCAGTAGACGCCCCTCTTGCCATGGACAGCGTCAGCCGCCACTACATGGACTGCGCACACACTGCAGCCCAGCATCTCAAGCGGGGCGCGACGGGCCTGCGGATTCTTTGGTTTCGACCCGAGTCTGGTCTCCCGATTCGAGCGCCAAAGCCAGATGGCAAGCAACACCACCGACAGGAGCAGAAACGCTTTCATGCGGCTCTTCCAAGAACGATCTCCATCACGAAGCGCGAACCGACGTAGGCCAGCAGCAAGAAGGCGGCGCCGGTGTACAACACGCGTACCGCGCGCTTGCCGCGCCAGCCAAAACGGGCCCGGCCCGTCAGGAGTACGGCAAAAGTCAACCATGACAAAACAGAAAACGCCGTCTTGTGGCTCCACTTCAGCACGGTGGCTGCACCATAAAGTTCAGTTCCAAACAGCACGCCCACCAGCAGGGTTGCCGTCAGCAGCAGGAAACCAGCCGCTACAAACCGGAAAGTCAACCGCTCTATGGTGAGCAGCGGCATGCCACTGTGCGGATCAGCGGCGAGCCGGAAGCGCTCTTCGGCCCGAGTCATGAACCAGGCATGTACCACGGCGGCGCCAAACAGACCGTATGACGCAATGCCCAGTGCCCAGTGCAAGGGCAGCCAGGGTGAGGCGTTGGCATGCAGTGGATTCCCAGGAAACAGCACCGCCAGCATCACGGCAACCGCCCCCAGTGCCGACAAGGCCCAACGGGTTTCCAATAAGGGGTAGACATGGCTCTCAACGGCATACACCGCCGCAATCAGCCAGGCGGTCACGGAAAGGGCCGGCGCAAAACCAAAGCGTGGCTCGGCGCCAAACAGGCTCATGGTCAACAACACGCCGTGCGCCAACCAGGCCAGCACCACGGTCGTTTTGGCTGCTTGCGTGCCCAGGCGGGCAGCGCCGATAGCCGATACCGAATAGGCTAAGGCAGCCCCGACTGCCAAGGTCAGACCGAGAGGGGAAGCACTGGCTAAAATCATGCCTACAGTTTAGCGTTTTGCATATTGCCAATTCCGGTTGGCTTCAAACCCTGGTTCCGATCATCGGAATACCCCTATGGCCTCCGCTCTCACCGAAAAACTCTCCCGCCTGGTCAAGGAAATCCGTGGTCAGGCGCGCATCACCGAAGGCAACGTCGCCGACATGCTGCGGGAAGTGCGCATGGCCTTGCTCGAGGCCGACGTGGCACTGCCCGTGGTGCGCGACTTCATCGCCCGCGTCAAGGAAAAGGCGCTGGGCCAGGAGGTTCTGGGCTCGCTGTCGCCGGGGCAGGCGCTGATCGGCATTGTCAACCGGGAGTTGGCCGCCACCATGGGCGAGGGCGTTGCCGACATCAATCTGGCGGCGCAGCCACCGGCCGTGATCCTGATGGCGGGCTTGCAAGGGGCCGGCAAGACCACCACGACGGCAAAGTTGGCCAAGCACCTGATCGAAAAGCGGCGCAAGAAAGTGCTTACGGTCTCGGGTGACGTCTACCGCCCGGCCGCCATCGAACAATTGAAGACCGTCACGGCCCAGGCCGGTGCCGAATGGTTTCCCAGTACACCGGACCAGAAGCCGGTGGCCATTGCGCTGGCGGCGCTGGACTATGCGCGCAAGCACTTCTTTGACGTACTGCTGGTCGACACCGCCGGTCGACTCGCTATCGATGAAGCCCTGATGCGCGAGATCCGTGAACTGCACGACGTGCTCAAGCCGGTGGAAACCCTGTTTGTCGTTGACGCCATGCAGGGCCAGGATGCCATCAATACGGCCAAGGCGTTCAAGGAAGCGCTTCCCCTGACTGGCATCATCCTGACCAAGACCGACGGCGATTCGCGCGGCGGCGCGGCCTTGTCGGTGCGACAGGTGACCGGCGCTCCGATCAAGTTTGCCGGTACCAGCGAGAAACTCGACGGCCTTGAAGTGTTTGACGCCGAGCGCCATGCCGGACGCATTCTGGGCATGGGCGACATTCTGGCGCTGGTGGAGCAGGTGACCTCAGGCGTCGACATGGCGGCGGCGCAAAAGCTCGCGGCCAAGGTCAAGAGCGGCGGCGGCTTCGACTTGAACGACTTCCTGGCGCAGATCCAGCAGATGAAGCAGATGGGCGGCCTGTCCAGCCTGATGGACAAGATGCCGGCAGCCATCGCCGCCAAGGCCGGTCAGATGGACATGGGCCGGGCCGAAAAAGACATCCAGCGCAAGCAGGGCATCATTCACAGCATGACACCGCTGGAGCGGCGCAAACCCGAACTCATCAAGGCCACGCGCAAGCGCCGCATTGCGGCCGGCGCCGGGGTGCAGGTTCAGGAAGTCAACCGCATGCTCAAGGAATTCGAGCAGATGCAGGAGATGATGAAGAAGATGAAGGGCGGCGGCATGATGAAAATGATGAAGCGCATGGGCGGCATGAAAGGCATGCCGAAAATGCCTTTCTGAGACTTTGCGGGACAGACCGCAGCTACGCGAAGCGAGCAAGCTCTGTCCCCAACTCGAAACGGGATGTTGGATGTCCCCTTGCGGGACAGACCGCAGCTACGCGAAGCGAGCCAGTCCTGTCCTCAACCGCTACCCGAGCAATTCGCCACGCAGCGTATAAGGTCGCGTTTCGGTAACCTTCACGTCGACCAGCTGCCCGATCAGCGCGGCATCTCCGACAAAGTTAACGACGCGGTTGCACTCGGTGCGCCCCATCAACTCGCTCTCATCGCGTTTTGATCGCCCTTCCACCAGCAATCGCTGCACCGTTCCCAGTCGGCTTTCGCTGATGCGCCGGATGCTGTCGTTGATCACGCCCTGCAGATGCTGCAGGCGGCGCAGTTTGACTTCATGCGGCGTATCGTCGTGCAGGTTGGCCGCGGGTGTGCCAGGGCGCGGACTGAAAATGAAACTGAACGAGTTATCGAAGCCGACCTCGTCGATCAGCCGCATCATTCTGTCGAAGTCATCCTCGCTCTCGCCTGGGAAGCCGACGATGAAATCACTGCTCATGGCCATGTCGGGCCGGATTGCGCGCAGCTTGCGCACGGTCGATTTGTATTCCATGGCGGTATAACCGCGCTTCATGGCCATCAGGATCCGGTCCGAACCATGCTGCACCGGCAGATGCAGGTGACTCACCAGTTTCGGAATTTTTTCGTACGCGCCAATCAGGGCCGGTGTGAATTCGTTCGGGTGACTCGTCATGTAGCGGATGCGCTCGATGCCGGGAATGTCAGCCACGTACTCCAGCAGCGTGGCGAAGTCAGCCATTTCACTGCCAGGCGACGCCGCGCCGCTGGCCATGCGGGCGCGGTAGGCGTTCACATTCTGGCCCAGCAGCGTCACCTCCTTGACGCCCTGATCGGCCAGACCGGCGACCTCCACCAGCACGTCCTCGAACGGGCGTGAGACCTCTTCGCCCCGGGTATAGGGCACAACGCAATAGCTGCAGTACTTGGAACAGCCTTCCATGATGCTGACAAAGGCCGTGGCACCCTCCACACGCGCCGGTGGCAGATGGTCAAATTTTTCGATCTCCGGAAAGCTGATGTCGACCTGTGCGCGGTTCTGCAGATCGCGGGCTGCCAGCATTTGCGGCAGGCGATGCAGGGTTTGCGGACCAAATACGAAGTCGACATAGGGCGCGCGCTCGATGATGGCGGCGCCTTCCTGGCTCGCGACGCAACCACCGACACCGATCAGGACACCCTTTTTTTTCAGGTGCTTGACACGGCCCAGATCGGAAAACACTTTTTCCTGCGCCTTCTCCCGCACCGAGCAGGTGTTGAAGAGGATGAGGTCGGCGTCCTCAACGTTGTCGGTTGGCTCATAGCCCTGGGCGGCATGGAGCACATCGGCCATCTTGCCCGAGTCGTACTCGTTCATCTGGCAGCCAAAGGTTTTGATAAAGACTTTCTTGCTCATCGCTTTTCAATTCGGGGAAGGTGAGCGACTGATTGGACCACGTCCCATCAGTCGTCGGAAGAATCTACCATGCCCAGCAATTGGTCGCGCCGGCGCAAGGCCCGCGCGAAGGAAAGACCAAGCACCAGGATCACCGTGCCGCCCAGCGCAATCACGGTTGCCGAGCCGATGCGTTCGATCAGATTGGCGGCCAGCAAGGCGCCCACTGACTGGCCCATGAACAACGCGGCGGCAAACAGGGACACGGCGGTGCCGCGTGCATGGGGTGCCATTTGCGTGGCGTTGGCCTGCATGGTGTTGTGAAACATAAAAAAACCAAAGCCGCCGAGCAAACTGGCCGGAATGGTCAGAGGCCAATAGGCTGAAAAGGCCACCAGTAAAGCCGCCAGAGCGAGCATGCAGACCCCCAGCACCGCCAGTCCACGTTCACCGAAACGCCGGATCAGGGGCCGGGCCACCGCCATGTACAGCATGCCGCCCAAACCGAACAGGGCCACAATGGCGCCAGCCAGTGTGAGTGAAAGTCCCAGCACCCGGTGCAGATGTGAAGCCCACATGGCAAGCACCCCGAAACCCGCAGCGCCCTCGATAAACGCCACCAGCAAGACGGTGCGCGACCAGCGGCCGGTGACGATATGCAGCGCCTGCGCCGCAAAGCCCAGCCTGTCGTCCTGGTGTTTTCTACCAGCCGTCTGCAGGCTGCGGCCGTGTGCATAAAGCAGGATACCGACGCCACTGAACAACAGCGTCATGAAGCCAAAAGCCCAGCGCCAGCCCAATACGTCCGTCAACAAGCCCCCCAGCAACTGCCCACCGCCTATGCCCAGTGTGGTGCCAAGCCCGACCCGCGCCAGCGTCTCCTGCAACTGCTCCGGGGCAACGGCATCGCCGATCCAGGCCAGTGACAAGGGGATGATGGCCGCTGCACCCAGCGCCACCAGCACGCGCGCAAGCACCAGCAGGTCCAGGGAGTTGGCAAAAACGGCGAGCAGACTGCCCACGCTGCACGCCAACGTGGCAGCGGTCACAACACGGAACTTGCCCAGACGATCGCCCAAGGGACCATAGACAAGCTGTGCCAGACCATAAACCACCGCAAACACCCACACCACCTTGGCCGCCTGCGGCAGACTGACGGCGAAAACACGGGAGAGTTCGGGCAGCATGGCGTCGCAGATGCGCTGGGCCACCATGCTGGAAAAAGTCGCAAACGAGAGGAACAGAATGGAACGCCGCGTCGCAGCGGAAAGGGAGGCAGAGCCAGTGGGCATGGGCAAAGGGGTGGAAACAGATGATGCAAACGGCACATGGGCCGCGGCTGCCCAGACCGGCCTATTGTAGGTAGGCTTAGCCTGTGCAAAGTCATGACGCCGATTGCCGCGCGGCCCAGCGCCGCCGACCCCCCCTATCTCAAGATCTGAGTGTTTGGCGGCGCGGCGGCGTCTGGCCCAGGCGCTGCCGTTTCATAGTCCTTTCCCCAGTCAAGCCAGTCCGGCCCGAACAGTTCCGCCGGGTGCTGCGTACGCTCCGATCCGTTGCCGCAATTGAGCGACTCGGCGGGGCAATAGATGTCGCAGCCCCAGCAGACCCGCTCCGGGTGCTGCGGGTTGACGGGAAATTTCTTTGCCATGCGAGCAGATCAGTTCAATCGGGTTGAGTTCAGGTGGAACAGGCACAGCCATTTTGCCTGACCTGCTCTGGCTCGAACTGCGGAAAGAGAACATTGTTTTCCAGGTGGATGTGGTTGATCAAGTCGTCGTTGAGCTGCGCAATCCCGCTGTACAGCGCACGCCAGGTGTTGCAAGCGCCCTCAGGCGGGCTTGCGTCGTGCGTCAAGGCGTTCAGTCGGTCAAGCTGCGCGCCGTGGTTGATGTGTTCACCGCGCATCACGCCAATCGGGTGCACGACAAAGGGATTGCCACCGGCTTTGAGCATGGGGAAAAGAATTTTCTCCTCCTTTTCCATGTGCTCGAGCATTTCGCGCTCGATCGATTCCAGCAATTGGGCCAGGCCGGCCGGCACGTCGGGGTTGTCACGGTGGACAGCCTCGACACGGCTTGCCATTCGAATAAGCTCCGGCAGTTGCGCGCGATGCACCGCATGGTAGCGCTCCAGAATATGGTCAATCAGCGCACCTGGCGCAGCAAGTTGGGGCAATTCGCTGCCGCGTTCCAAACCCGCAAGTTCTTCCAGCACTGCCGCCAGATCGAGTTTCTTGTCCAGCGCAGCTTGGCGCAGGCTGATCTGGCCACCGCAACAAAAGTCAAGCTTCAAACGCCGAAACACGGCAGTGGCGCCGGGTAAGCCCACAGCGATTTGTCCCAGCGCCTGATCAGCGCGAGTGACGGCAAACGCCGGTGCTATTGGTTCAATTTGAGAATGCATCGATATTTCCTTCAATAATTTCTGCGACATGCTGATCTTATCAAATAGATGCATTATTAATACATGTTTAATTTTCACTCGTTGTGGCAGCGATACAAAGTGCAATGCAGAGACGACACCATATGAAAAAGCCCCCGGTCACTGACCGGGGGCTTGAAGGATTTGGAGAGGACTCAGGCGCGATAAGCCTTGTAGGCGGCCCGGGCGATCAGTGCGGTGCCGACGACGGGAAGCGTTACGGCGTAAACCAGACCGATGAACGGGGC
>CAIRAW010000024.1 GCA_903876735.1 uncultured beta proteobacterium
ACCACGGTCGAGGGCCGTGAGCGCTTTGGTGTGACGGTGCGCTACCCGCGCGAGTTGCGCAGCGACCCGCAGCAGATTGCACGCGAGGTGCTGATACCGACGATGGACGGCGCCATGATCCCGCTGGGCCAGGTGGCCAAAGTGCTGATCACCAAAGGCGCGCCCGGCATCCGCACCGAGAACGCGCTGCTATCCGCCTACATCTACGTCGACATCCGCGAGCGTGACATCGGCGGCTATGTCGCCGACGCCAAGAAAGCAGTGGCTGCGCAGGTGAAATTTCCGAGTGGCTATTACGTCACGTGGAGCGGCCAGTTCGAGTACATGGAGCAAGCGATCGAGAAGATGAAGATCGTGATCCCGGTGACGCTGCTCATCATCTTCCTGCTGCTGTACCTGAACTTCCGGCGCATCACCGAGACCCTGATCGTCATGCTCTCGGTGCCGTTCGCGCTGGTCGGAGGCGTCTGGCTCATGTGGCTGCTGGGCTACAACCTGTCGGTGGCGGTGGCAGTGGGCTTCATCGCTCTCGCTGGCGTGGCGGCCGAGACCGGTGTCATCATGCTGATCTACCTGGATCACGCCTGGGAAGCGATCAAGGCGCGGTGCCGCGCGGCCGGGCGCGCACCCACGGTGGCCGATCTGTACGCCGCCGTGATGGAAGGCGCAGTGGAGCGCGTGCGGCCCAAGATGATGACGGTGGTCGCCATCATGGCCGGCCTGCTACCGATCATGTGGGGCACCGGCACCGGCTCCGAAGTCATGAGCCGCATCGCAGCGCCGATGGTCGGCGGCATGATCTCGTCCACCGTGCTGACGCTGGCCGTGATTCCGGCGATCTATGCGCTGGTCAAGCAGTGGCGGCTCGCGCGCGGGTTGGAGGGTTGATCCGGATTCGTCACCGGATTTGACGTCCTGATATCGGTTTTCTGCACTTCATCGCGCGGGGGCTGTACGGCAAGCCTTGGCTCGACTAAAGTTCGTTCCATGCGGTCAGGAATACCGCCTTTTTGGAGAACACCATGTCGATTGCCGATGATTTGACCCGCCTCGAACAACTGCGTGACCGGGGCAGCCTCAGCGCCGATGAATTTCAGCGCGCCAAGAGCAAACTGCTGTCAAGCCCGCAACCCACCGAGCCGGCGTTGCAAGCCATCAACCAGTTCCGACGCTCGGCCACGAATCGCTGGTTTGGCGGTGTCTGCGGTGGGCTGGCGGTTTCGACCGGCATGGAAGCTTGGATCTGGCGCCTCCTGTTTGTCTTTGCGTTGTGCACCGGCTTCGGGTTCCTGGTCTATCTGGCGCTCTGGATCTTCGTGCCACTCGATTCCAGTCAATCGCTGCTGCCATCCAATTGAGCGCAGCATGAGAAGCCTGCTGCGCCAGAACCGGGGCTTTCTGGCTTTCATGCTGCTGCTGGGCTTGTTCCGCACGGCCATTGCCGACTGGAACCCGATTCCTTCGGGTTCCATGCAACCCAATATTCTGGAGGGCGATGTCGTGCTGGTGAACCGCCTGGCCTACGACCTGAAACTGCCCTTGACCGATCGCGTGCTGCTGGCGCTGGCCGAGCCGCAGCGCGGCGACATCGTCACCTTTACTTCGCCAAGCGATGGGGTGCGCTTGATCAAGCGCATCGTTGCCATTGGGGGTGACAGCATTGCGATGCGTGACAAACGCTTGATCCTCAATGGCGAGGTCGCCGGCTATGCGGAACGGCCAGCATTGGCCGACAGTGCCACCCTCGGCGCGCCCTGGCAGGCACAGGTTCATCTGGAGCAAATCGCCGGTGAGCAGCACGCGATCCAGTGGTTGCCGGGTGTGGCGGCGCGTGACAACTTTGCCGAGCTGCGCATTCCCGACGGGCAATACCTCGTGCTCGGCGACAACCGCGATAACAGCGCCGATTCGCGCTACATCGGTCTGGTGCCGCGCCGCATGCTGATCGGCAAAGCGGTGCGCGTGCTGCTGTCGGTGGACATTCTCGGCGCGTGGTGGCCGCGGCTCGAGCGCTTCGGCCAGACCCTGATCTAAACCCGGATTCGTCTTCGCGGTCCCGCCGGTTGGCCGGGCGATGCGATAAGCTCCTGCCCAAGCTGACGCGGCCGTGCGTAAATGGCACTGGCGAGCGTCGATTGATAAACCCGCAAAGGACTGCCATGGCCTACCCGCCCGAATTTCTCAAACTCGTTGACGAGTTCATCCATCTGGCCAACCGCCTGGCCGAAAACGACAAGGGTGGCGAAGTCAGCGCTGCCATCCTGTTTGCGGCCGGGCGCTACAACGCTTTCAACTTTGTGTCGCAAAACGGCGCGGCGCAGGATCAGGAAAAGGCGGTCGAGTTCTACGTCTCTGAATACCGCAAGGCGATCGTCTCGAACCTTGAAGGCGTGGTCGGACCGGTGGTCAAGCCGCAGGGCTAGTTGAGAGGCCCCCTCGCTGGGCTGTCCTTAGCTTCCCAGCCAGGCCTGGACTTCGATCTCGACGCGGGCGCCTTTGTACAGCGTCGCCTGCACGGTCGAGCGCGTTGGCAAGCCGTGCGCGAAATGCTGCTGGTATTCCCCGTTGAAGGCGGCGAAATCGTCCAGATCCGACAGCCACACGGTGACACGCACCACGTCGCCCATGCTGGCGCCCAAGTCGGCCAGTGTCAGCGCGATGCGCTCCAGCACCGCGCGTGTCTGCGTCTGGATGTCGCCGGCAATGATGTTGGCTTGGGCGTCCATGGGCAGCACGCCGGAGAGGAACAGAAAGCCACCGGCTTTGACGGCTCTGGACAGGGGTGCCGGCAGCGCCGACGGGTAGCGCGTGATGGCGTTCATGCGGATTCCTGGGTGTTGGCCGGCGTACGGGTGATGACCTGGCCGCTGCGCGCGCCGCTGTGGACACCCTGGCGCCAGGCGACCACGCCGTTGACGATCACGGCGTCGATGCCGGCGGCGGCCTGGATCGGTGCGGCGTAGGTGGCGGTATCGCGGATGGTGGCGGCATCAAACACCACGACGTCGGCGTGATGCCCGACTTTGAGCGTGCTGCGCCCCTGCAGGCCGAAATTGCGCGCCGTCAGGCCGGTCATTTTCCAGACCGCGGTTTCCAGCGGAAAGAGGCCGACATCGCGGCTGTAATGCCCGAGCACGCGCGGGAAGGTGCCCCACAGGCGCGGGTGCGGGCTCTCGCCGACCGGGATCCCGTCGGAGCCGATCATGGTCTCGTCAAAGGCGAGGATGCGCTGCACGTCGTTCTCGTCCATCAGGAAGTAGATCGCGCTGCCGGGTTGCAGGCGGCGCGCTGCTTCATCCTTGGCCACACCCCATTCGGCGGCGATGGCGTCGAGGTCGCGCCCGGCGCACTCGGGATGCGGCACGCTTGACGCAATCAGCACGCGACCGTCGAGCATGCCGCGGTCGGTGCGGATCATGGTTGAGCCGGCGGTATAGGGGTAGCAGTCCAGCGCCACGCACTGGTGGCGCATCGCCTCGCGGATGAAGGGCAGGGTGACGGCGCTGCGGCCAAAGTTGGCCTGGTTCTGCACCTTGTGGTGCGAGACCACCACCGGGATGCCGAGTTTGCGTCCGATGTGAAAGGTCTCCTCCAGTGACGCCATGACCTGGGCGGCCTCGTCGCGCATGTGGGTCACGTAGAGCGCCTGGCGCTTTGTGAGCGGACGCCCGACGGCGATGATCTCTTCGGTGCTGGCCTTGATAGCCGGCGGGTAGAAGGTGCCGGTTGACATGCCGATGGCGCCGGCTTGCAGGCCTTCTTCAAGCAGCTGCTGCATGGCGTGGATTTCCTCGGCCGTGGCCTCGCGGTCGAGTTCGGACATGGTGACGGCGCGCAGCGTGGTGTGCCCGACCATGGCGGCAACATTGACCGATGCAGGGCTCTGGCGCAGCGCTGCCAGGTAGGCAGCAAAGGTGGTGTGGCGATTCTCGGGCGGGCTCTCGATCAGGCTGAGCGGCATCGGCAATTCCATGTCCGGTCGCAGCGGCGCCGCGCTGACGCCGCAGTTGCCGGCAATCACCGTGGTCACACCTTGCGAGATCTTGAAGCTCATGTCGGCTTGCCCCAGCACGGCCTGATCGTCGTGCGTGTGCGAGTCGATGAAACCCGGCGCCACGATGCGCCCACTGGCGTCGATGCGCGCGTCGGCGCTGTGGCCCGCGAGGTCGCCAATGGCGGCGATCAGTCCGTTGCGGATGCCGACGTCGGCCTGGAAGCGCGGCGCCTTGGTGCCGTCGATGACAGTGCCGCCATGGATCAGCAGGTCGTAGTGTTGGGTTTCGCTCATGGGTCGTTCCTTCAGCGCAAGTGGCAGGCGACCCACTGGCCGCCCTGGTTATTCACGCTGCGCTGCGTGAGCGCCGGGCGCTGTTCCTTGCAGACCGGTTGGGCCAGCGGGCAGCGGGTGTGGAAACGGCAGCCTGGCGGCGGATTGGCCGGGCTAGGCAGATCGCCCTGCAGCAGAATGCGCTCGCGCCGGATGCGCGGATCGGGCAGCGGCACGGCCGCCAGCAGGCTCTCGGTGTACGGGTGCAGCGCGGCCTTGAACAAGGTGTCACGGTCCGCCACTTCGACGATGTGGCCGAGGTACATCACGGCTACGCGGTGACTGATGTGGCGCACCACGGCCAGGTCGTGTGCGACAAACAGGTAGGCCAGACCGAACTCGGTCTGCAGGTCCTGCAGCAGGTTGACGACCTGCGCCTGTACCGAGACGTCGAGCGCCGACACCGGCTCATCGCAGACGATCAGTTTGGGCCCGAGCGCCAGCGCGCGCGCAATGCCCAGGCGCTGGCGTTGCCCGCCGGAAAACTCGTGCGGGTATTTTTTTGCCGCGTCCGGGCGCAGGCCGACCTTGGAAAACAGCCACTGCACGCGCTCGTGCCGCTGGGCCGCGCTCCAGTCGCCGAAGTTGCGCAGCGGCTCGGCCACGATCTCGCCGGCGCTCAGGCGCGGGCTGAGCGAGGCATAGGGGTCCTGAAAGATGATCTGCAGGTGGCGCCGGTGGGCGCGCATCTGCGCCGCATCCAGACTCAGCAATTCTTCGCCATCGAGCTTGACCGAGCCCGAGGTCGGCTCGATCAGGCGCAGCACGGACTTGGCGGTGGTGGTCTTGCCGCAGCCCGACTCACCGACCAGTGACAGTGTCTCGCCGCGCGCCACGCTGAACGAGACGCCATCGACCGCCTGGATCGGTGGCTTGGCTGCGCTGAGCCAGCGCTGAGGCGAGAAGAAGTGCTTGCGCAGGTTGCTGACCTCCAGTAGAGGTGTGGTCCCCAGGCTCGGCGCGGCGCTCATGGCGTGACCTCCGCCGCGCCGATGCGGCCGTCTTCGACGGCGAAGCAGGCCACGACGTGATCCTGCCCGTGCTCGGTCAGGCCCGGGCTGCGGTCGTGGCAGCGCTGCAGGGCATGCTGGCAGCGCGCGGCAAAGGCACAGCCGGGGCCGAGTTCATGCGGCGAGGGCACCATGCCGGGAATCTCGGTGAGCCGGGTCAGGTCACCGTTCATGGCCGGCATCGATGCCATCAGCGCGCGTGTGTAAGGATGCAGTGGCTGCGTGAAGAGGGTGAGCACGCTGGTCTCCTCGACTTTGCGCCCGGCGTACATCACGACCACTCGGTCGCAGTTTTCAGCCACCACGCCCAGGTCGTGCGTGATCAGAACGACGCCCATGCCCAACTCGGCCTGCAGGCGCTTGATCAGGTCCAGAATCTGGGCCTGGATCGTGACATCAAGCGCCGTTGTCGGCTCGTCGGCGATCAGCAATTCGGGCTTGCAGGCCAGAGCCAGTGCGATCATGACGCGCTGGCGCATGCCGCCCGAGAGTTGGTGCGGGTACTCGCCGGCTCGGCGCTCGGGCTCCGGGATCTGCACCAGTCGCAGCATCTCGACCGCGCGCTGCAGCGCCTCCGTGCGGCTGGCACGCTGGTGCACCATCACCGTTTCGGCGATCTGGCGACCGATGGTGAGCACCGGATTGAGAGAGGTCATCGGCTCCTGAAAAATCATTGAAATGCGGTTGCCGCGCACTTCGCGCATCTCGGCTTCGCTCAAATCCAGCAGATTGGTGCCGCGGTAGCGCACTGTCCCCATGTGGCGCGTCGGCGGGCTCGGCAGCAGGCGCAGCACGGACAGGGCCGTGACGCTCTTGCCGCAGCCGGATTCGCCAACAACGCCCAGCGTCTGGCCGGCGTGCACCGTGAACGAGACGCCGTCGACCGCGCGCACGGTGCCGGCCAGGGTATCGAACCAGGTGCGCAGGTCTTGCACCTCGAGCAGCGGCGCGGTGCTGGCCGTTTGTGGTCCTTGTGATGTGGTGGCTGTCATGGCGTTGTCAAAGCTGGCGCGCCAGTCGCGGGTCGAGCACATCGCGCAGCCCGTCGCCCAGCAGGTTGATGGCCAGCACCGTGGCTGCCAGCAGCAGACCCGGGTACAGGATGATGTGAAAGGCGACGGCGACGAAATTGCGGCCCTCGGCCATCATGTTGCCCCAGCTTGGGGTCTGCGCCGGCACGCCGACACCGAGAAACGACAGCGAGGCCTCGATCAGCACGGCGGCGGCGGCAACGAAGGTGGCCTGCACGATCAGCGGCGCCACCATATTGGGCAGTACATGGCGCCACAGGATCACGGGCAAGCGCGTGCCAACGGCATGCGCGGCTTCAACATACAACTGCTCGCGCAGCGTCAGCGAGAGCGAGCGCACCAGCCGCACCATGCGCGGAATCTCGGGCACCGTGATGGCAACGATGACCGTGGCCAGACTGGCGCGGGTGACCGCCATCAGGGCAATCGCAAGCAGGATGCCGGGGATCGCCATCATGCCGTCCATCACACGCATCACGGGCCCGTCAGCCCAGCGCACGAAGCCTGCAACCAGCCCCAGCAGCACACCGGCCAGCGTCGAGAGCACGGCCACCGAGATGCCCACTATCATCGAGACCCGACCGCCCCAGACGGCGCGGCTGAAGACGTCACGCCCGAGCGCGTCGGTGCCGAAGTAGTGCGCCCCCGAGGCGCCCTGCATGCGCGTCAGCGGATCGATGTCCTGCGGGTCGTGGGTGGCGATCCAGGGTGCTGCCAGCGTGATCGCGCTGACGATGAGCAGCAGCAGCACACCGATGATCAGCGTCGGATTCTTGCGCAGCCAGCGCCAGCGTGACGGTATGAACGGCAGCTCATCCGCAGCGCCAGGGATGGCAAGGGTGTTGGGCATGGTGCGGGTCAAAAGGGGCTCAGTACTGGATGCGCGGGTCGAACAGACGGTAGCTCAGGTCGATCAGCAGGTTGATCAGCACGTAAACGCCAGCCGAGAGCAACAGCACGCTCTGGATCACCGGATAGTCGTGGTGCTGCACCGAGTCGATCACGAGGCGGCCGATGCCCGGAATGGCAAACACGGTCTCGGTCACAACGACACCGCCGATCAGCAGCGCGATGCCGACGCCGACCGTGGTTGCAATCGGTATTGCGGCGTTGCGCAGTGCGTGGCCCAGTACCGCGAGCACGCCCAGGCCTTTGGCGCGGGCCGTGCGGATGTAGTCTTCCTGCAGCACCTCCATCACGGTGGCACGTGTCATGCGCGTGATCAGGGCAACGTAGACCAGGGCCAGATTGATGCAGGGCAGCGCCAGGCTGTTGAGCCAGGGGCCGACGCCTTCGCTCAGGTGCACATAGCCTTGCACCGGGAACAGCGGGATGCGGATGGCAAAGCTGTAGATCAGCAGGTAGCCGATCAGGAACACCGGAACCGAGAACGCAAGCACCGCGAACAGCATCACGAAGCGGTCAATCCAACTGCCGGCGCGGTGCGCGGCCAGCGTGCCCAGCGGAACCGCCACGCACACCGTCAAGCTCATCGTCAGGGCCGCGATCGAGACGGTGGGCTCCAGGCGCTGTGCCAGCAGTTGCGTGACGGGAACCTGCGTGAAAATCGAGGTGCCCAGATCGCCGGTGAGGATGCGTGCCAGCCAGAGCGAAAACTGGCGCCACAGTGGTTGGTCCAACCCGAGTACGGCGCGCAGCTTCTCGATGTCCTCGGTGCTGGCCAGATCACCCGCAATCAGCGCCGCCGGGTCGCCCGGCGAGAGGTGAATCAGCAGAAACACCACCACCGCCACCACCGCCATCACGGGCAGGGTGGCCAGCAGGCGGCGCAGCAGGTAGTTCACTTGTCGAGCATCCAGACCGTGGGCAGGCCACTGTTGAGCCGTTCGCCGCCCTTGACGGTCTTGCGAAAGGCGATTGCCGGTGTGTACTGGCCGACGTTGATGTAAGGCAGAGCCTCGTAGGCGCGGCGCTGGAACTGGTCAAGCAAGAGGCGGCGCTTGGCGGGGACGGTTTCCTTGATCCAGGCCGTGCGCAGTTCGTCAAGCGGCTTGTCGCAAGGCCATCCCGGCAGGCTGGTGCCGCAGGCGGCGCTGAGGTAGGCGTTGGTCACGGGCGAGTCGGCGTCGAAGCCGCCGGCCACCGTCACGTACATATTCCAGCCGCCGGCCTCCGGCGCATCGCGTTTGGCACGGCGCGCACCGATTGACGCCCAGTCCATGGTCTGCGCGTCGACGTTCATGCCGATGCTGCGCATGGTCTGGGCCGCCATCAGGCCGATGGCGTTGAGGTAGGTGACGTCGGTCGGCACCAGCAGCACGATCTTTTCACCCTTGTAGCCGGACTCGGCCAGCAACTGCTTGGCCTTGGCGACATCGGCGCTGCGATAGGGCTCCGCGCCGGCGTCGGTTTGATTCGGGCCGCCACACAGGAACAGCGCCGGGCAGTAGGTCACGCGCATGTCCAACGGGTAGCCCATGGCGGCGGTGAAGCGCTCCTGGCTCACGGCCTTGAGCAGCGCCTGGCGCACCTTTGGGTTGTTGAATGGCGGGTGCAACTGGTTCATGATCATCCAGCCCTGCCAGGCACCCGAGGCCGCCACCTTTATGTTGGGGTCGGCACGCAGCGGGGTGATGTAGTCAGGTGGCACCTGCTCGACATAATCGACTTCGCCTTTTTGCAGTGCGGCAATCGCGCTGTTGGCGTCGGGCAGGTAAAGCCATTCGACCCGGTCAAACGCAGTCTTCTTGCTGCCCGACAGGTAATTGGCGGGTTCGCTGCGTGCCACGTAATGCGGGTTGCGCAGGAACACCAGCTTGTTGCCGGGCACCCACTCATCACGCTTGAAGACAAAGGGGCCGGAGCCCAGCACTTCGGTCATCGGGGAAGTCGTGGGCAACTTGGCCAGGCGCTCGGGCATGATCACCGGTGGAAAGCCCGAGGGTTTGGACAGGCCGTCGAGTACCAGGCCAAAGGGTTCCTTGAGCGTTAGCGTGAAGGTGCTGGCGTTCACGGCCTTCCAGGCCGGTCCCGAGGCGGCCATGGCGCGACCGATGCTGTCCTTGCTGGCCCAACGCTCGATGGAAGCCACAGCGTCAGCGGCGGTGACCGGGCTGCCGTCAGAGAACTTGAGCCCCGGACGCAGTGTGAAGGTCCACAGCCTGCCGTCCTTGGATGTGCTGTATTTCTCCACCATCTGCGGCTGCGGCACGCCTTTCTCGTCACGGCCGAACAGCATGTCGTAGACCATGTAACCGAAATTGCGCGTGATGTAGGCGGTGGTGAAAGTGGGGTCGAGGATCTTGACGTCGGCGTGGGCGACCACGCGCAGGGTCTTGTTCTGGGCCAGGACCGGTGTGGCGGCCATGCCCAGCAGCAGAGCGCCCAGGCAGGTCAGGCTGGCAAGTGTGAGGCGTTTCATCGCGGATGCTCCTTCGGTTGGATGGGGAAAGGGTGTGCTGCGTTCAAGGCTTGAGCGGCCATTTTGGCTGCTTGACCTTAAAGTAGGGCAGGGTGTTGAGGTCGCGTGCCACTGAGCCGGGGGCGTCGGCGTAGATCACCTTGGCCGCGATCTTCGAAAACGAGGCATAGAAGTGTTGCGAGGACTTGACCACGATGATCTTGCGCCGGGCCAGGTCGCAACCGGCGCCGGTAAAGAGGTCGGTACCCATGGCCTGGTTGCGCAGCGTGACCAGCAAAATTTCGATGCCATTGGCCTCGACCAACGCGCAGTCGCCCATCGGCGTGGGCGTGTTGGACAGGCCAGTCTGCACCAGCGATGGCGTCAGGGCCTTGACCGTGCATTGGAGATCCATCGGCTGGCCCGAGAGCGGGCTGATCTTGCCGCCGATGCGCAGCGGCAACTGCGCGCCAATGCCGGCATCGAAGGCGATGCGCACGGCAATCGGGTCCCATAGCGGGCCCAGCGCGGCGTTGCCGATGCCGCGTTCGACCATGCGGCGCAGGATGAAGGTGGAGTCGCTGGCTGCGCCGCCACCGGGGTTGTCGGCGCCGTCCGAGATGACGACTGGTCCGCCATCGAAGGCCAGCGCCTGATCGAGCGCGGTGTCGATGTCGGGGTAGGCGGGCGCGAGCTGCTCGCGCATGGCGATCAGTTCGTCGGCCAGTTGGCGCGCCAGCGCCGCAGCCTGGGCCGGGTCGTTGTCGGTGTAGACAAACAGTTTGGTTCCCATGTCGGCCACATCGCCCCACGGAAAACCGTGTGTGATGGAAATGGACAGCACACCGTCGTGGCCCTCAAGCGACTGGATCTTGTCGACAAAGGCGCGCGCCGGATCGCGCGAGGTGTGCATGAGGATGATCATTTCGCAGTCCACCACGGCCAGCGTCGGCCGGATGCGCTTTTCCGCCAGGGCCGCGCACAGGTCCACCAGTTCGAGCGCGCGTTCCTTGACGTCGGTGTGCGGGTATTCCTTGTAGCAGACCAGCAGGTCGGCATGGTCCAGCATGGCCTGGCTCAGGTGGTTGTGCGGGTCGAGTTCGGCGCCGATGACAACATCGGGGCCGACGATGCTGCGCACGCGCGCGAGCAGGTCGCCTTCGCAGTCGTCATAGCCGTCAGCCACCATGGCGCCGTGCAGGCCGAGCAGCACCATGTCGACCGGCAGCGCGCCGCGCAGGTCGCGCAGCAGTTCGTCGCGCAGGGTTTCGTAGGCGTGGCGCGTCGTGGTGCCGCTGGGCTGGGCGCCAGCGACCATGCCTTCAACCAGGTCCCAGCCGCGCTCGGCGCCGCGCAGGCGCGCCGCCCATAGCGGGCCGCTGAAGTAGAGCATGTGATCGGGGTGCTGGCCGGCTGGAAAGTAGCCCCGGTCATTGAATGAGGCCAGGCCGGTCGGCATCGGGGCGAAGGTATTGGTCTCGGTGGCGAGGGCTCCGCTGAAAACGCGCATGGTGGGGGTGTCCGGTTCGGTTGAAGGGAAGGGTTCAGCTGGCGCTAGCGGTCGCGGCACGCGCGCTCAGGCGCTGTGGGCCGAGCATGGCGGCGCTCAGGCCGAAGGCCGCGATGCGTTCGGGAATCGGCAGGCCGCGTGCCAGGGCGGCGCAGGCTTCGCCCATGGCGGCCGAGGTCTGGATGCCGTAGCCGCCTTGGGCTGCGACCCAGAAGAAACCGCTTGCGGCGGGGTCGAAACCGCCGACCAGGTCGCCGTCGGCGACAAAGGAGCGCAACCCGGCCCAGGTGCGACTCGGGCGGCGGATGGACAGGCTGGTCATGGACTCAATGCGGTCAATCGCCAGCGCGATGTCGAGTTCCTCGGGCTGCACGTCCTGCGGAGCCACCGGGTCGGCGTTGGCCGGCGAGCCCAGCAGCATGCCGGCGTCAGGCTTGAAGTACCAGTCTTCGTCAATGCCGATGGTCAGCGGCCAGTCCCCGATTGGCAGACCTGCCGGCGGCGCGAAGATGAAGGCGGATCGGCGCTTGGGCTGCAGTCCGATAGGCCGCACGCCGGCCATGCCAGCCAAGACATCAGCCCAGGCGCCAGCGGCATTGAGGACCACGGGTGCGGCATAGTCAATGCCGGCGCAGCGCACATGCCAGCCTTGTTCCGAATGCTGCAGCGCCGTGACCTCGGCGTTGCACACGACCGTGCCGCCGGCACGGCGAATGCCGCGCAGATAGCCCTGGTGCAGGGTGTCGACATCCATGGCCAGCGCATCGGGTTCATGGACGGCGCCCAGCACGCGGTCCGCTTGCAGCGCCGGTACCAGCGCGCAGGCCGCCCTGGCGTCAAGCAGTCTGGCGTTGGGCGACAGGCTGCGTGCGCTCTGCCAGTAGCTCGCCAACTGCGCGTCCTGCCCCTGTGTTGCAACCATCAGGGCACCGCGAGCTGAAAGCACCGGGCTCTCGGCGAAGCCTGCGGGGGGATTTTCAAAAAATGCGCGACTGGCCCTGGTCAGCGCGCAGACCTGGGGCGTGCCGTAGCTTTCCATGAACATCGCGGCCGAGCGTCCGGTCGAGTGGTAGCCTGGCTGCGATTCGCGCTCCAGCAAAACGACGCGGCCATGGGGTGCCAGCCAGTAGGCAACGGAAGCACCAGCGATGCCGCCGCCGATGATGAGAAAGTCAGCCTGTTGCGGCATGTGCGGTGTCTCGTTCAGGTTTTCAGGCGGCAGGCATGGCATGCGCGCTGCCCGGGGATGGATTGGTGTGCGGGCCAGTCTAATCTGAAATTTGCAGATACGCAAATCCGATTTGCTGTAATTTGTCGTAAAGTACCGCAGGTACCGGCGCTGCCGGGTTCCAGGCAGAATCTTTGTTCACTTGGCAGATGACCCATGGCGAAACTGAAAATTGCAGCCGGCGCGCAGCCTGACAAGGCCTCACGCACGCTCGACCGCGCGACTTTTGGCAAGCGGCTGCGCGCGACGCGTCAGCGCCAGGGGTTGACACTGGCCGAGGTGGCCGACCGATCGGGCGTTTCCATCACCACCATTTCACGGGCGGAACGCGGCCAGCTGACGCTGAGCTACGAGAAGTTCTCCGCACTGGGCCGCGCCCTGCAGATGGACATGGCGGCCATGTTCTCGCCGGCCGACGCCAAGACCAGCCGGCTCGACCGCCCCGTGCTCACGCGCTCTGGTGAAGGTGTGTTGTACCGGGGCCTGGCCTTCTCGTATGAATTTCTGGGCACCGACGTGGTGGGCAAGCAGATGAGTCCGATCCTGGGCACCGTTCATGCCCGGCGCTTCAACGGCCCCGAGGATTTCGTGCGCCATGAAGGCGAGGAGTTTGCGCATGTCATGACGGGCACGATCGATGTTTATTTTGAGGGCGGCGAGGTGCTGCGGCTCGCGCGCGGTGATTCGCTTTACTTTGACAGCCGTATCGGCCATGCCTACGTCAGTGTCAGCCGGCAGATGGCCAGAATCGTTGGTGCCTGCACCAGTGAAAGCAGTCCGGCCAGACTGGCGCGCGCGGAAGCAAGCGGCGCAGCGAAAAAAAGGACAAAAAAATAGCCCGACGGGGATCAGTGCGCCAGCGGCAACGCCAGGGTTGCCGGACCGGTCTTACTTTGCCAGCGCCGGAAAGAGCTTGATCAGGCCGTCCGACATCACCTCAACCGCCAGCGCCGCCAGAATCAAACCCATCAGGCGTGTCATGACGTTGATGCCGGTCTTGCCCAGCACGCGTGCGATCGGCTGCGCCAGTGCAAAGCACAGGGCGGTGGCCAGCGCGATGACGACGCCATAGCCGACCAGCGTGCCCAGTTGCAGGATGGTCTTGGCCTTTTCAGCGTAAATCACGACGGTGGACATGGTGGCCGGGCCGGTCAGCAGCGGAATCGTCAGCGGCACCACGGCGATGCTGGCGCGCGCCGCGGCGTCGTGCATTTCCTCCTCATTCGACTTCGCTTCCGCCGGTTGCGCGTTGAGCATGGCCAGTGCCGAGGTTAGCAGCAGCATGCCGCCGCCAACCTGAAAACTGGCCAGCGAGATGCCGAAGAAACTGAGGATATGCAAGCCCATCAGGGCGCTGACAGCGATCACGACAAAGCAGCTGAAGGAGGAAATCCAGATCGTGCGCCGGCGCTGCTCGCGCGTGAAGTCCTGTGTGTAATGGATGAAGAAGGGAACGATGGCCAGCGGGTTGACGATGGCCATCAGCGTGACGAGGGGTTTGAAATCCATGGCGACTATTTTCTGACGGGTTTCAAGCAGAACTGCAGCTTGAGATGATTTGGGGTAAAACAGGGCTTGGGATGCGGTCATGTTAGCCGCAAAGTCGAGCATCGGAGCTGGACCGGATTTTCAGCAAGGAGACCCATTGAAAAAGACCGTTGATTACTACTTTGCGCCGCAAAGCCCCTGGACTTACCTTGGCCATGCGCGCTTTCTGGCCATGGCCGCTGCGGCGCAAGCCACGGTGCGCGTCCTGCCAGCCGACTTTGGCAAGGTGTTCGCGGTGTCGGGCGGATTGCCGCTGGGCAAGCGCGCGCCCCAGCGCCAGGCTTACCGGTTGCAGGAACTGGCACGCTTTCGCGACCTTCTGCAGTTGCCGCTACAGGTGCAGCCGCAGTTTTTTCCGGTGGCGGGTGACGATGCCGGTCGCCTGATCGTTGCCGTTGATTTGCACGACGGCGCTGACGCAGCCCTGTGTTTGAGCGGCGCGGTGTTTTCTGCGGTCTGGGCGCAGCAGCGCGACATTGCCGACGCCCAGACGCTGGCCGAACTGCTGCTTGAGTGCGGTCTGCCGGCCGAGCGCTTGGCGCAGTCACGCGAGGCGGCAGCGCAGCAGCGCTATGACGCAAACGCTCAGGCGGCGATCGACGCCGGTGTTTTTGGTGCGCCCAGTTATGTGATCGACGGTGAAATCTTCTGGGGTCAGGATCGGCTTGATTTCGTTGAACGCAAACTCAATTCGGATTGAAGCAATGGACAAAGGCAGCGGCATGGGACATTTCATCGAGTTGACGGCGGCGGACGGGTTCAAGTTTGCAGCCTACGAGGCGCGACCGGCGGGCCAGCCGAAGGCGGCAGTCGTCGTGCTGCAGGAAATCTTTGGCGTCAATGCGCATATCCGCGCCGTGACCGATGGTTTTGCCGCCATGGGTTTTCTGGCGGTGGCGCCGGCTGCGTTTCACCGGCTGCAGCCGGGCGTCGAACTGGGCTACACGCCAGCCGACATCACGACCGGTATCGCGCTGAAGGCGTCAGCGGAAGCCTTGCCGGCGCCTGGTGTGCAACAGGACATCCAGGCCGCTGTCGATTACGCGGCCAGCGCGGGCAAGGTCGGCGTGGTTGGTTACTGCTGGGGCGGCCTGCTGACCTGGCGCGCGGCCTGCCTGCTCAGCGGTGTGCAGGCGGCCGTGTGTTACTACGGCGGTGGCATGACGGCGGCGGCCGA
Source organism: uncultured beta proteobacterium (assembly GCA_903876735.1). Taxonomy (GTDB): domain Bacteria; phylum Pseudomonadota; class Gammaproteobacteria; order Burkholderiales; family Burkholderiaceae_C; genus Rhodoferax. Next base: position 15,193 of record CAIRAW010000024.1, read on the forward strand.
GATTGCGCGCCAGCCCAAGTGCCCGGTGCTTGCGCATTTTGCCCAGACCGATCAGTCGATTCCGCTTGAAGGTGTGGCGGCCTTGCGCCAGGCACATCCCGAGATGGAAGTGCAGATGTACGCAGCGACACACGGTTTCAACTGCGACCATCGCGGCGCCTACGACGCGGCATCCGCCGCCCTGGCGCGTGAGCGCACCCTGGCATTTTTTGCCCGGCACCTGACGTGAGGGTAGGTGCTGGCGGGTGCGCTACAGCACCTTGCTCAGGAACTTGCGGGTGCGCTCCTGCTGCGGGCGGTCGAAGATGTCGGCCGGCGTGCCTTCTTCGACGATCAATCCTTCGTCCATGAACAGCACACGGTCGGCAACCTGGCGCGCAAAGCCCATCTCGTGCGTGACGACCACCATGGTCATGCCCTCTTCGGCCAGGGTCTGCATGACAGCCAGCACCTCCCCGACCAGTTCCGGGTCAAGCGCCGAGGTTGGCTCGTCGAACAGCATGATGCGCGGTTGCATGGCCAATGCGCGGGCGATGGCAACGCGCTGCTGCTGGCCGCCGGAGAGCTGGTTCGGGTAGGCGTCGATCTTGTCGAGCAGTCCGACCTTGGCCAGCAATTCCCTGGCGCGGGCGTGCGCCTGCGCTTTGCTCAGGCCGCGCACCTTGCTCGGCGCCAGCGTGATATTGTCGAGCACGGTTCGATGCGGAAAGAGGTTGAAGCGCTGGAACACCATGCCGATCTCGGCGCGCAAGGCGTCAACATCGGTCTTGGGTTCATGCACCGAGACGTCGCGTACCCGAACGCTGCCGCCCGAGGCATCTTCAAGCCCGTTCAGACACCTGAGAAAGGTGCTCTTGCCCGAGCCCGAGGGGCCGATCACGCAGACCACTTCCGATGCCTGCACAACGCAGTTGATGCCACGCAGCACCGCGAGCGACCCGAACTGCTTGGTCAACCCCTCAACGCGAATCACCTCTTCCATAGCGAGCCTCCAATTTCCGGATGGCGTAAGCCAGGCCCAGGGTCAGCGCCCAGTACATGAGTGAAATGGTGAGATAGGGTTCCCAGTAGCGCGAATAGGCGCCGGCCACCGTGCGCGCGGCGTAGGCGAGTTCGGCCAGACCAATCGCCGAGATCAGGGAAGAATCCTTGAGCAGTGAAATGGCGTTGTTGCCCAGCGGTGGCAGCATGCGGCGAAACGCCTGCGGCAGCACGATGTGGTACATGGTGCGTGGGAACGACAGGCCCAGCGACCGTGAGGCTTCCGCCTGGCCGCGGTCGATCGACTGGATGCCGGCCCGGAATATTTCTGAAATATAGGCGCCGGCGTTGAGCGTGAGTGCCGCCACGCCGGACATGAACGCGCCGTAGTTCTGCTTCAGGTTGCGCGCCGCCTCGCCCGAAATCAGCAAGCCGTCAGCCGGGTTGATGAACAGGGGCAGCACGGCAAAGTGCATCAGCAGGATCTGCACGAACAGCGGCGTGCCACGGAAGAAACTGACGTAGACCGTGGCCGGCCAGCGCAGCGCGTATTGGCACAGCTGGCGCGCCGGCGCGTGGCGTGCCTCGGCCAGCCGCGCCATGCCGATCGCCAGACCAAGGGCCGTGCCCTGCACGATGCAGATTAGCGTAACCAGAACGGTCATCTGCAGACCACGCCAGAACAGCGCGGCGTATTCCGCGATGATGTCGGCGCGGAACCAGCCGAACCAGAGGACCTGCTCCATGCGTGCTTATTGCGCCGGCAGCACGGGCGCTTCGGCCTGGAACCACTTCTTGTAGATTTGCGCGTAGCTGCCGTCGGCCTTGACCGCCGCCAGGCCGGCATTGAGTTTGTCCAGCAGTGCCTTGTTACCCTGTTTGACCACGATGCCAAAGAACTCCTTGGGGAAACTGGGGTCGTTGACGGTTTTGAGCTGCTTGTGTTCCTGCGCGCGGAATGCGATGACGCCGTTGTCGCCGATGGCTGCATCCACGCCGCTGTTAACCAGTTCCGAGATCACGACCGGCGTGCTCTCGAAGCGACGGATGTCGGGGTTGGTCTTGCCGAATTCGCGCGAGGCGGTGTCGTCGCCGGTGCTGCCGGTGACCACACCAACTTTCTTTCCGGCGAGGTCCTTGAGCGATTTGACGGGGCTGTCCTTTTGCACGGCGATCAGTTGACGCGCCTCGAAGTAGGGTGTGGTGAAGTCATAGGACTGTTTGCGTTTGTCGTTGATCGTCACGCCGGAAATCACGAGGTCCACGTCGCCGTTGTTGAGCGCGGCGAAGATGCCGGTCCAGGGCGTGTTCACGACCTTGATCTGCAGGCCGGCTTTTAGCGCCACCGCCTTGATGATGTCGACGTCGTAGCCGACGATTTCCTTGCTCGGGTTTTCGTAGGCAAACGGGCGGTAGGTGGCGCTGGAGCCCACCACGAGTTCCTTGGTCTGCGCCTGCAGGCTGCCCGATGCGAGGATGAAGATGCTAAGCGAAGTCGCAATTTTTTTCAGAATGTTCATAAGGGTGTCCAAAGGGTTGTGAAAAGAAGTTGGGCGTGCCGGTCCGACGCGCCGCTTGGAAAATTCGAATAAGGGCGCGATTATCGCGCTGAGCGCTCGAGGTAGCGTTTGCGCCAGAAGAACACCACGAGTCCGCAAGCGGTCGTTGCCATCAGGCTCATGGCCAGCCAGAAGCCGTTCGATTGGTGCAGCAGGGGGATGAACTCAAAGTTCATGCCGAAGATGCCGGCGATCAGATTCAGGGGCAGAAAGATGGCGGTCAGAACGGTCAGCGTGCGCATGATCTCATTGGTGCGGTGACTCTGCGCGCTGAAGTGCATCTGGACTGCGGTCTCGGCGCTTTGCTCCAGCCGCCGTACATGGTGAACGACGCGCTCGATGTGCTCAAGCACGTCACGGCTGCGCACGTGCAGCAGATCGCGATCGCGCTGCGCAGCGGGTGTCTGGCCGTCGGGCCATGTTTTCAGCGCTTCAATCCAGTCCTGCATGGCGCTGCGCTGGTCCTCGCAAATTTCGTCCAGATGGTGCAGCGACAGCCGGGCTTCAAGCAGGGCGGCCCAGTTGTTGAAGCGCGTCCTGGGGTTGATCAACTCGGTTTGCCAATGGTCGAGTTGGTGCGTCAACTGGCGGCGCAGGCCCAGGTAGGCATCGACCATCTGGTTGACGATGCGCAGCATCAGGTCGGCCGAACTGATCGGTGGACGCGCGCCGGTGGCGCGTGATTCTGCGGTTGCCGAATGACGCAACTTGTCGGCGTAGGCGTCGCGGATGGCGCAGTCGCTCGGGTGTACCGACAACAGGATCTGGTCAAACACGGCAAAGCCGACCGGGCTGGTGTCAATGCGGCGCAACACGGGTGGCCCGCCGCGTTTTGGCGAACGCAGCGCAGGCAGACCCGGTTGCGGCTCGTCGTTCTCCGTGCCGCCGGCTGCCAGACGCCGAAATACCAGCACGTCGTACTGCGAGGTGTAGTCGTAGTGGGAGGGCAGTTGCTGGTTTAACAGGTCAGAGATGTGCAGGTCAACCAGTTGCACGCCGCAAAGGGCCAGCAGTGTGGCCTGGATTTGCGCCTGCAGCCGCTCCAGTTCCACCCGGGTGCACGCGATCCACAGGTAGCCGTGTTCCGGCAGGCCTGATGCCGCCAAGGCGTCCAGATCATCGGTCTCGACGATACGGGTGCTGTTGATGGTGAAAATGCGCATCTGCGGATTCCCGTTTTACATCGTTAGCGGGCATGCCATGTGCGCAGGCAGCGTTGAATGCCTTACTTTTGCAGCAGACGGGCAGCGTCGCGAGCGAAATAGGTCAGTATGCCATCGGCTCCGGCTCGTTTGAACGCGAGCAGGCTTTCCATCATGACGCCATCGTGGTCGAGCCAGCCGTTGATGGCAGCGGCCTTGAGCATCGCATATTCACCACTAACCTGGTAGGCGAAAGTCGGAACTTTGAACTCGTCCTTGACGCGGCGCACGATGTCGAGATACGGCATGCCGGGCTTGACCATCACCATATCGGCGCCCTCGGCGATGTCCATGGCGACTTCGCGCAGCGCTTCGTCCGAGTTGCCGGGATCCATCTGATAGACCTTCTTGTTGCCTTTGCCCAGGTTTTTCGCCGAACCGACGGCGTCACGAAACGGGCCGTAGAAGGCGCTGGCGTATTTGGCGCTGTAGGCCATGATGCGGGTGTGGATGAAATGGTTGGCTTCCAGTGCCTGACGGATGGCGCCGATGCGCCCGTCCATCATGTCGCTGGGCGCCACGATGTCGACGCCGGCGCCGGCCTGTGTGAGTGCCTGTTTCACCAGAACGGCAACGGTTTCATCGTTCAGGATGTAGCCGTCCGGGTCGGGCAGGCCGTCCTGGCCGTGGCTCGTGAACGGGTCGAGCGCGACGTCGGTCATGACGCCCAGGTCGGGGAACTCCTTTTTGAGGGCTCGCACGACGCGCGGGATCAGGCCGTCCGGGTTCAGGGCTTCACGGCCGTCGACTGTCTTCAGTGCTGGATCAATCACCGGGAACAGGGCCATGACGGGAATGCCGAGTTGCACGCACTCCTGCGCCACTGGCAACAGCAGATCAAGACTGAGCCGTTCCACGCCCGGCATGGACAGGATGGCCTCGCGCTGTTGTTTCCCGTCAACAACAAAAACCGGATAGATCAGGTCGTTCGGGGTGAGTGCGTTTTCACGGACCAGATTGCGGGTAAAGGTGTCGCGTCGCAAGCGGCGTGGCCGGCCCATGGGGTAAGGAGCATGCTGTGTCATGGCGAAAAGTGTAATGGGTGAATCGGTATTGTCAGGTGGTTGAAAAATATTTCGCGTTGGCACCTCGGTTGGGCAGCGCCGGCTTGAAATCAGTTCCCAAGTTTGATATATTACACGCGGGCGGTTCGCCGCCTCCCGCTTTTCCTCCCTGAGCGGGGCCTTGATGTGTGACAGCAAATAGGCTTACCGCCCCAGCCTCCGTGCTGGGGTTTTTTTTTACCCTAAACTGCATTCATGCACAAGACTTCGGCCTCGCCCCTGGCCGTTATCTACGCCGGTCTTCTGGTGTACGCCAGTTTGTATCCATTTTCGGATTGGCGTTATCAGGGCATCGTGCCCTGGGGTTTTCTGACGAGTCCCTGGCCCAAATACTGGACCGGGTTTGACGTTGCCGTCAATGTTCTGGGTTACATGCCATTGGGTTTTTTGCTCGTGCTCAGCGCATTGCGCAGCGCAAGAGCCTGGCATGCCGTCATCTTGGCGACGTTGATGGCTGGCGTGCTTTCGCTGACGATGGAGTCACTGCAAAGTTACTTGCCGGCCCGTGTTGCTTCAAATGTTGATCTTGGACTCAATGTGCTGGGTGCATGGCTAGGCGCCTGGATGGCGTGGGCCCTGGAGAGGTTGGGGTTCATCGATCGGTGGTCGCGCTTCAGGGCGCGCTGGTTTGTGCCGGACGCGCGAGGCGGGCTGGTTTTGCTCGCGTTGTGGCCGCTGGCGTTGCTGTTCCCGGCGGCGGTGCCGTTTGGTCTCGGTCAGGTTCTGGAGCGCCTGGAGACGGCTCTGGCTGATGCGCTCCATGACACGCCGTTTCTAGATTGGCTGCCGGTGCGGGATATCGAATTGCAGCCCTTGGTGCCGGGTGGCGAACTGGTTTGCGTGATGCTGGGGGTGCTGATCCCCTGTCTTCTGGGCTATTGCATCATTCGCTCTGTGGCGCGGCGGGCTCTGGCTGTGCTGTTGGTGTTTGCATTCGGAGTCGCCAGCAGCGCCTTATCGGCTGCCTTGAGTTATGGTCCCGCACATGCGTGGGCCTGGTTTGGGGTCCCGGTGCGAGTCGGCATGTTGGCGGCGATGGTGCTGTTGACCTTGCTGTTATGGCTACCGCGACGCGCCAGTGCTGCCCTGGTCTTGCTGGCATTGGGTGTCTACCTCAGTTTGCTCAATCAGGCGCCTGCCAGTCCGTACTTTGCGCAAACCCTGTCGACATGGGAACAAGGGCAATTTATTCGTTTTCATGGATTGGCGCAGTGGTTGGGGTGGTTGTGGCCCTATGCGGCGTTGGTGTACGTGCTGACCCAGGTCGCGGGCCATGACCCGGAATAACTAGAATCATGCCCATGACTGAATCAAAACGTGACACAGAAGCCGCTGCTGTTGCCAAGACCGGGCGAGCGCCATCCTATTATGAACGGCATATCTTTTTTTGCCTCAACGAGCGCAAGGGCGGTGAGGAATGCTGCGCGCAGCATGCTGCCCTTGAAGGGTTCGAGCGCTGCAAGACGCAAGTAAAGGCGGCGGGCTTGTCTGGTCCCGGAAAGGTTCGGGTTAACAAGGCTGGTTGCCTTGACCGCTGTGCTGCCGGTCCGGTGGCTGTTGTGTACCCGGATGCAGTCTGGTACAGCTATGTGAACAACGATGACATTGACGAAATTGTGGAGTCGCACCTGAAAAATGGCCGGGTGGTGGAGCGCTTGCTCGTCCCCGGCGACTTGGGGCGTTAAGCGGCATTGGCTTTTGTCCTCACTCGCCAGCCCGTGAAAGCGGGTTTTCCTAATCGAAATTTATCTATTTTCTGCCAGTTGCCACGTGCAACGGCCCTTGCTCCCATGAAAACATTCTTATTGGCCCTTGCTGCTGCACTTTGCTTTTCGGTCTCAGCGCAAACGCCGCAAGCGCCTGAAATCGCAGCGCGCGCCTACTTGCTGCTTGACGTCACGGCGAATCAGATGCTGGTTGAAAAAGACATTGATGTCCCGGTAGAGCCGGCGTCGCTGACTAAGTTGATGACGGCCTACCTGGTCTTTGATGCCTTGCGCAGCAAGAAGATTGATCTCAAGCAGACATTACCGGTCAGCGAGCGCGCCTGGAAGATGCCGGGTTCGCGCATGTTCATTGATCCCAAAATGATGGTGCCGGTGGAAGACCTTCTAAAAGGCATGATCGTGCAAAGCGGCAACGACGCCACCATGGCCCTGGCAGAAGGCGTGGGCGGAACCGCTGAGCGCTTTGTGCAATTGATGAACGAGCAGGCTAAAGCGCTGGGGATGAAATCCACCGCTTACAAGAATCCAGAAGGCCTGACCGAGGCGGGTCATACCACCACCGCCCGGGATCTCAGTATTCTGGCGGCCCGTTTAATGCATGATTTCCCGGATTACGTCGCCTACTACGCGATCAAGAAGTATCGCTATCCCGGCACGCCAGCTGCCAACGACAGCAACCGAAATCTGCTGTTGTTTCGCGACCCGTCGGTTGATGGCTTGAAAACCGGGCATACCGACGCGGCGGGCTATTGCCTGATTGCCACGGCGAAACGCGATTTCGCCAGTTTGGGTATGCAGGGTGTGGCGGCCGGTGCGACCGGTTCCACCGGAAGCAGGCGTCTACTGTCAGTTGTGCTGGGCGCGGCAAGCGAGAACTCGCGCGCCAACGAATCGCAGAAATTGCTCAACTGGGGTTACACCGCGTTTGAAGCGGTGAAGTTGTTTGAGGCCAATCAGGCCGTGACATCGCCCGCTGTGTGGAAAGGCAAGTCCGCCTTCGTGAAGTTGGGTCGCCCGGACGCCCTGGTGGTTGCTGTCCCGACCGGAACGGCGGGTAAACTCAAAACGCAGATTGTCCGACCGGATCCCCTGGTCGCGCCTTTCGCCAAGGGGCAGCAGTTGGCGACCCTGAAGGTCAGCAGTGGCGAGCAGCCACTGGTCGATGTTCCCCTTGTTGCACTGGAGGCTGTTGAACAGGCCGGGGTGTTGGGGAGGGCCTGGGACGCCGTTCGCCTCTGGATCAAGTGAGGCATCCATGCAAAAAGTGAGTGCGCACAAACTTTGCTTTTCTGCAAAGATGGCAAAAGTGCATTGCGCGCAGTCCCTTGGCCTGATATAGTTGAAGGCTTTTCGGAATTTCCGAAGGGTTTCACGTTTTCGAAGTATTCGAGTTTTTAGTTACCAAACGTTTAGGGACGTTTTTCAATGCCAACCATTAATCAGCTAGTGCGTCAGGGACGAGAGGTCGAAACGATCAAGTCCAAAAGCCCCGCGATGCAAAATTCTCCGCAGCGTCGCGGTGTGTGCACCCGTGTGTACACCACAACGCCCAAAAAACCGAATTCTGCTCTGCGTAAAGTCGCCAAAGTGCGTCTGACCAACGGGTTTGAAGTCATTTCCTACATCGGCGGCGAAGGCCACAACCTGCAGGAGCACTCTGTGGTGCTGGTGCGCGGTGGTCGTGTCAAGGATCTGCCCGGTGTGCGTTACCACATCGTGCGCGGTTCGCTCGATCTGCAAGGCGTGAAAGACCGCAAGCAGTCGCGCTCCAAGTACGGTGCCAAGAAGCCGAAAGCCAAATAAGCGCGGTTTTGTTTGTCAAAAAAGGTGCTGTTTCCCGCGTGGCGCGGTGATGCAGCGTAGTGACCCGATGTTGGGTCGAGTAAGTGAAAGCCATGATGGTTTTCGCGGTGTCTGATGAAGATGCCAACTGAAGCAAAGAGGTGAAAAAATGCCACGTCGTCGCGAAGTCCCTAAACGTGAAATCCTGCCTGATCCCAAATTCGGCAATGTTGAGCTGTCCAAATTCATGAACGTGATCATGGAAGGCGGCAAAAAAGCGGTCGCTGAGCGCATCATTTATGGCGCGCTTGAGCAGATCGAAAAGAAGAACCCCGGCAAAGACCCGGTTGAAGCTTTCACTATGGCTATCAACAATGTCAAGCCCATGGTTGAAGTCAAATCCCGCCGTGTTGGCGGTGCCAACTACCAGGTTCCCGTCGAAGTGCGTCCGGTTCGCCGTTTGGCGTTGTCGATGCGCTGGATCAAGGAAGCTGCCCGCAAGCGTGGTGAAAAATCCATGGCGCTGCGCCTGGCAAATGAACTGATGGAAGCCACCGAAGGTCGGGGCGGCGCCATGAAGAAGCGCGATGAAGTTCACCGCATGGCCGAGGCTAACAAGGCCTTTTCCCACTTCCGCTTCTAAGAAGCGGTCACTACGCGACTTTCATTCGTTTTGCAGTCCGTCGCGGTGCTTCTTGCGCCGTCCACAGGGTTGCATTCGATTTGAAGGTCGCACGCTACGCTGCATCGCGCAGCTGGCGGTTTGAAGACACAAGTCAACCAAGGATTCATCATGGCTCGCCATACCCCCATTGAGCGTTACCGCAATATTGGTATTTCCGCTCATATTGACGCCGGTAAGACCACCGCTACCGAGCGGATTTTGTTCTACACCGGTGTAAATCACAAGATTGGTGAGGTGCACGATGGTGCAGCCACCATGGATTGGATGGAGCAGGAGCAAGAGCGTGGCATCACGATCACATCCGCTGCGACCACCTGTTTCTGGAAAGGCATGGAAAACAACTTTGCCGAGCACCGCATCAACATCATTGATACCCCCGGCCACGTTGACTTCACCATCGAGGTTGAGCGCTCAATGCGCGTTCTTGACGGTGCCTGCATGGTTTATTGCGCTGTGGGTGGTGTGCAGCCCCAGTCGGAAACCGTTTGGCGCCAGGCCAACAAGTACAAGGTGCCGCGTTTGGCCTTTGTCAACAAGATGGACCGCACGGGCGCCAACTTTTTCAAGGTTGTGGAGCAAATGAAGTTGCGTTTGAAAGCGCATCCCGTGCCGATCGTGATCCCGATTGGCGCCGAGGAAAATTTCGTCGGCGTCGTTGACCTGATCAAGATGAAAGCCATCATCTGGGATGAGGCGTCGCAGGGTATGAAGTTTGAGTACCGCGAGATTCCGGCTGAATTGCTTGAGTTGGCCAAAGAGTGGCGTGAAAAGATGGTGGAAGCGGCTGCCGAAGCCAACGAAGAGCTGATGAACAAGTACCTGGAAGAAGGTGACTTGACGGAAACTGAAATCAAGTTCGGTATTCGTACTCGTACGATTGCCAGCGAAATCCAGCCGATGCTGTGCGGGACCGCATTCAAGAACAAGGGCGTGCAGCGCATGTTGGATGCAGTGATTGAATTCATGCCGTCGCCGGTTGATATTCCACCAGTCAAGGGTATGGACGAGGATGAGGCGCCTGTCACCCGCAAGGCAGATGACGGCGAAAAGTTTTCGGCGCTTGCTTTCAAACTGATGACCGACCCGTTTGTCGGGCAGTTGACTTTTGTCCGTGTCTACTCCGGCGTGTTGACCAAAGGCGACACCGTGTACAACCCGATTCGCGGCAAGAAAGAACGTATCGGCCGTATCGTGCAGATGCACGCTAACAAGCGCGAAGAAGTGAGCGAAATTGTCGCTGGCGATATTGCTGCATGTATCGGTTTGAAGGATGTCACCACGGGTGAAACGCTGTGCGACCCCGCTGCCATCATCATGCT
>CAIRAW010000025.1 GCA_903876735.1 uncultured beta proteobacterium
CTGGCAGCGCACGGCCTGCCGGGCGCCATGGTGAACGACGAGCTGTGCATTGCCAAGGGCGACTGCCATTGCGGCGCTGACGCCAGCGGAACCGAGCTGCGCGTGATCCCGATCCGCGAGATCAACAAGAGCGCCTTGCAACACTGCGCCAAGGCCGGTTTCGAGACCGTGGTCAACGTGCCGGTCTACCAACACGATCACCTGATGGGTGAGGTCGATCTGTTCTACCACGCGCGCGTCACGCTGTCGGCACCCGAGCGCTCGCTGCTCGAAGCCCTCAGCAGCCACCTGGCCGGCGCGATGGAAAACCTGCGCCTCAATTCTCTCGAGAAGGAAGCAGCCGTGTCGCAGGAGCGCCATTTGCTGGCGCGCGAGCTGCACGACTCGATCGCGCAGTCGCTGGCTTTTCTGAAGATCCAGGTGCAGTTGATGCGCGATGCGGTGCAGTCTGGCAATGCCGTGGAAATTGGCAAGGTACTCGAAGAGATCGACACCGGCGTGCGCGAGAGCTACGGCGACGTGCGCGAACTGCTGCTGCACTTTCGCACCCGCACCAACACCGAGGACATCGAGCCGGCGCTGGCAACCACGCTGCGCAAATTCGAACACCAGAGCGGCATGAAGACCACGCTCAGCATGCAAGGCCAGGGCATGCCACTGTCACCCGATCTGCAAATCCAGGTGCTGCACATCGTGCAGGAAGCCCTCTCCAACGTGCGCAAACACGCCCGTGCCTCGCAGGTCTGGCTCGATGTGCGCCAGCAACCCGAGTGGCGTTTTGAGGTGCGCGACGACGGCATCGGTTTTGCCCCCAGCGACGACCCTCTCGACGAAACTCACGTCGGCCTGCGCATCATGGGCGAGCGCGCCCAGCGCATCGGCGCCACGGTCGATGTCATCTCCACCCCCGGCCACGGCAGCTCCATCATCCTGACCCTGCCGCGACCGGCGCACCCAATGTCAGCTTCGGCAGCGGCCAGCGGCACAAGCAACACCTGAACGCCACCATGCCAACGAACACAACTGCCCCCATCCGCATACTGGTCGTTGACGACCACACCCTGTTCAGGCGCGGCCTGACCGCCCTGCTGGCGCGCGACCCGCTTCTGAGTGTGATCGGCGACGCGGCGGACGCCGGCCAGGCGCAGCGCAAGGCGCAGGAGTTGCAGCCCGATTTGATCCTGCTCGACAACCACCTGCCCGGCGTCAACGGCGTCGACGCCCTGCCCGCGCTGCGCGAAGCCGCACCGAATGCACGCATCCTGATGCTCACCGTGAGCGAAGACGCCAACGACCTGGCTGCCGCCTTGCGCGGCGGCGCTGACGGCTACTTGCTCAAGACCATCGAGGGCGACGCCCTGACAGCAGCGATCCAGCGCGCGATGCAGGGCGACAGCGTGATCGCCCCTGAGATGATGAGCAAACTGGTCGCGGCCTATCGGGGTGCCGCCAGTACCACAACCGAGCCCAGCGCACCAGCCGTCAGCGCGGTCGAAGCCGCCATCGCCAGCCTGTCGCCGCGCGAACGCGACATCCTGCGCGGCATTGCACGCGGCGCCAGCAACAAGGAGATTGCGCGCGAAAACGGCATCGTGGAAACCACCGTCAAGATCCACGTCCAGCACATATTGCGCAAACTCGACGTCAGCTCGCGCGTGCACGCCGCCGTCATCGCCACCGAGCACGGCCTGGCGTAGGGCGCCGGAGTTCTGCGACCCATTGGCGGCAGTTGCTGCGACTGCCTTAAACCAGACCACATCGAGGCTAATTTGGCCTTGGTCTGCGTCTCACTGCAGGCTTCGGCACAAAACAATTGCCCGGTTTGACCACCGCTGGCAAGCCGCTGGGACCGCCAGCGAGTTCTCTCGGTGGCAGTGACGGCCAGCAATGAACGACTGGTTTGGAGAAGGATGTAGAGCTGGTTGGCAGCGTAACCGGAAATATAGAAGTTCAAATTGACCGCCAGATTGCGGTCATTGCTTCCAGTAGACCTACGACTGCAGTGTGGTCGCGAATTCGATCAAAGGGACACCCGTAGTCGACCAGGTTCGGTCATTGAAAGCGGTTGCCCGATACCTGCCATTAAGCGAACCAAATTCTCAATAGCGGACATTTCATTTACACAGCACTACGAGTTGCTGCGAATGACATTGCGTATCCAGTCTGTTCAAATGACCATTGCTTCGAGGCGGAAAAAGCCTGCAGCCGCTCTAATCTCTTTCATGTGGCCATGACCTGGAAGCGTCTTGGTCTCAATCGTCACAAGCCCCACTTGTGCCAACTGGTCTACATCACGTTTGACAGCGCTGCGATCGCGATGCAGTCGCCCAGCGATGACTGTGATCGAACCTGGTTCGCCCTTGACACTGCGGAACACGTCAAGTCGACTGGCAGTCAGCAGACGCAGGAGATCGGCAGGATCTTCAAAGCTGACAGTGCGTTCCTCTGGTATCGGTTGCCCAGCGTCAGCCAATCGTGCCAACGCCTTCCCCCTGCGAAAGAAATCTTGTTCGTTACCTGCTTTGAGGGTGACATTTTTCATGCTGTTCTCCTGAGTGCAGCCCAATCTGTCTGGAACTGATCTTCTATGTCATCAAAACTCGTGAATTTAACCGTAGCCACAACGCCGAAATAGTGCCGGTGGTGATGCCCATGTTGATTGTCATAACCCACCACGCGCCCGTTATCGCCAGCATGCAGAGCATGGTTGATGTAAGCGAGGTTGTAACGAGTCACCTGATCTTGCTCATCAACCCAAATTTCACGTCGGAGCTGACCATTCCCACGCTTTTGCGTGATGTGGTGCGTATCATCGACAATTTTCCGATCAGCCATGACATATATTATCATGGCTGCATCCTTGGCGTGCATTTACTTGATGGACTGCTTCATTTGCGGCGCCTGTTGCCGCCGAGGATGCAGATTTGGGCCGGGGGTGCCGGCGTGGCGGGCATCAGAAAGCATCCCAAGGGCGTGCGCATCATCTCGAACATCGGTGAAGCAGTTGCGGCTCTGAAAGAACTGACCGTTCAAACTAAACTGGACAAACACCGGGAATGACCGTTCGTGAGAACTTGACGGAAACACCTGGTTTGCCGCGAAGCGCCGGTTACGCTGCACTGAAGCCGACTAGGGCAAGGAAAGCGAACCCGAAATTTTGGTGACCGCTTCAGCAATCCCTGCCACTGCCACGAACGGCCGCTTCCCCAGGTAATGGCTGTCGGCAATGGGCAC
>CAIRAW010000026.1 GCA_903876735.1 uncultured beta proteobacterium
GCTCACCGTGAAGTTCGGCGTCGTTATCCCGTCTATCGCGTCCGTCACCGTCAGCGTGCCCGTGATCGAACCTGCGTCTTCCGCAACGCTGCCACTGTCAACTCCAACTCCGCTGCCAAAGCTCGCCGCATCGTTGACCTGCGTAACTGATGTAGTTAAAGAAATCGCATTACTGCTGTTGCTGTAGCGCGTGGTACCGCCAGCGGTCGTGCCGTCTGTGGCGACATCCACAATGGTGCCGGTACCGGGCACGCTACCGGTGGAGTTGTCCGCCAGACGCACGGTCAGCCCGGTCGGGGTGCCGTTGTAATTGGCCACTGGCACAAAACGCAGATAGTCTGCCTGCGACACAAACAGGCCCGTGCCGGTCGTGACCGTGCCCACATCGGTCCACGTGCCGGCGGTGCCTATGCGGTACTGCCAAGCACCTACTGTGTCGGCATTTGCCATATTGGCCACGATTACCACACCAGCCAGGCTGTTGGCGCTGGAGCCGCTGGTCACTGTATCGGCACTGTCAACAAACTCTGCGTTGAACAGGTTATGAACCGTCTCGCCCGGCGCTGCCGTTGAGATATCTTCCAGCACCGCCGCCAGCGTCACGGCCGTTGCATCGAGCTTCGTCGGCGCATCGTTCAAAGCTGTAACGCTGGTGTTGAGCGTAACTGCGTTGGCGCTGCTGCTGTAGCGCGTGGTGCCGCCCGAGGTAGTGCCATCGGTGGCCACATTCACACTGTCACCGGTATTGGGCAGGGTGCCTGTGGAATCGTCTGCCAGACGCACCGTCAAGCCGGTGGGAATGCCATTGAAGTTGGCGACCGGTACAAAGCGCAGATAGCTGGCCTGCGAAACAAACAAGCCCGCGCTGCTCGAAACACCGGTTCCGACTGCCGTCCAGCTTGTGCCATCGCTCGAATATTGCCAGGCCCCTTGCGCAAGCGCGCTCGCTGTGTTGCCCACAATCACCACACCGGCCAGGGTGTTGGCACCGTTACCGCCGCTGACGGTTTCGGTCGCGTCGCTGAAGGCACTGCTGAACAAAGCATTCACCGTCTCGCCTGCATTCGCCAGCGCCGGATCGCTCACCGAGGTGGACTGGTCTTCGTTGATCGCTGCCAGCGTCACGGTCGTTGTCGTACGCGTCGGCGCATCGTTGACCGCCGTCACCGACGTGTCGATGCTCACCGTTGCGCTCGACCAACCGGTGCTGCCGCCGTTGATCGATACATCCTTGTAACTGGTGTTGTTGCTGCTGGCAACAAAGCCGGTGCCGTCGGAGGTGCGCACGGTCAGGCTGCCGGGCGTGCCGTTCCAGTTGGCGCCTGGCTGGAAGTGCAGCTTGGCGCCCGCCGTCAGCACCAGTGCGCTGGTGTCGGAAACCGAGGTAGAGATGCTGTTCCAGGTACTGCCGTTGTCAGACGAGTACTCCCAGGTGCCGCCCGAGGTCGCGGCGTTGCCCGTGATAGCAATACCAGCCAGCGTCGTCGCCGCCGAGCCGCCCGAAACGGCCACGCTGACCGTGTCGGTCGCGTCCGAGTACAAGCCTGCCGTATTGATAAGGCTGCTGATGGTCGCGCCGCTGTTCGTGCCTGAAGCAATGTCTTCCAGCACCGCCGCCAGCGCGGTGTTGCCCGTGGAAACCGGTGCATCGTTCACCGCTGTGACCGAGGTTCCCAGCGCCACCGTGGCGGCGCTGATCGCCGTCGTGCCGCCGTAGTTGGCAGCGCTCGAAAGGTCGGTGCCGGTACTACCCGTGCTCACCGTGGCTGAGCTGTCGATCAGACGCACCGTGAGGGAACCGGGAACGCCGTTGAAGTTGCTCACCGGCACAAAGCGCAGGCTGTGGTTGGACTCCACCAGCAACGGTGCCGCATCAGTCGGGCTGCCCACCGCGACCCAGCTCGCGCCGTTGAAATACTCCCAGACGCCCTGCTGCGCCGTGGCTGCATTCGCCACGATGGCGATGCCCGCCAGTGTGTTGGCACTGGAGCCGCCGGATGTGTCCGTGCTGTCGCTAAAGCGCGCCGCGAACAGATTGCCCACCGTGTTGCCGGCGACAGAACCCGAGACCGTATCTTCGTCCACTGCCAAGAGCGTGGACGAACCCGTTGCCACCGGCGCATCGTTGACCGCCGTCACGCTGGTGTTCAAGCTCACCGCGTTGGCGCTGTTGCTGTAGCGCGTTGTCGCGCCCGACTTGCTGGTGTCGTTGGAGACGTCAATGCTGCGCGTCCCGGTGCTGATGACATTGGTCGAGTCGTCGGCCAGGCGCACCGTCAGACCGGTGGGCGTGCCGTTGAAGTTGGCCACCGGCACAAAGCGTAGATAGGAACTTGCAGCCACATACAGGCCGTTAGTCGTGGCAACCGTTCCCACTGCCGTCCAACTGATCCCGTCGCTTGAATACTGCCACGCGCCTTCACTACCGGCATTGGCAGTGTTGGCCACGATCAGCACGCCGGCCAGGCTGTTGGCGCTGGAGCCATTGCTGACGATATCGGCGCTGTCTGCAAACTCTGCGCCAAACAGGCTCAACACCGTGGCGCCTGGCGCCGCCGTTGACACATCCTCCAGCACCACCGCCAGCGTCACTGCCGTCGAATCGAGCTTCGTCGGTGCGTCGTTGAGCGCGGTCACGCTGGTGGTCAGCACGACTGCATTGGCACTGTCGCTGTAGCGCGTCGTCGCACCCGACTTGATGCTGTCATCGGAGACGTCAATGTGAGCACCAGTCAGCGGCAGCGTGCCGCTCGAGTTGTCCGCCATGCGCACCGTCAGACCCGTGGGCGTGCCGTTGAAGTTGCTCACCGGCAAAAAGCGCAGGCTGTCGGTCGATGCAACGTACAAGCCGTTGCTAGTCGATACGCTGCCGACAGCGATCCAGGTGCCGCCGCTCAGATACTGCCATGCGCCCTGCGTCACCGCAGTGGCATCGTTGACCACGATCACCACACCGGCCAGAGTGTTGGTTCCGGTGCCGCTGCTGACAGTTTCCGTCGCATCGCTGAACGCGCTGGTGAACAGCGAACTCACGGTCGCGCCTGAATTGAGAAACGTCGGATTGCTCACCGAGGTGGCCTGGTCTTCGTTGATGGCCGCAAGCGTTACCGTCGTCATCGCTCGCGTCGGCGCATCGTTGACTGCGGTCACCGTCAGCGACAGGGTGCCAGTGTTGTCTGAGATCGGCGTCGTTGTGCCGTGGCTTGATACAGCTACCGTCGTTCCGTTGGCGTGCGTGACGATGTCGCTCTGGTCCCAGGCGCGCCAGCTCAGGCCGCCGGTGGCGCCGTTCCAGTTGGCTGCGGGCTGGAAGTAGACGCGCGTGCTGGCGTCAAGCACCAGCAAACGTGCGCTGCTCTCGCTGGGGGTAGTGCTGCCATCGGCCAACACGTTCCAGTTGCTTCCAGCGTCGATCGAGTAGTACCAGGTGCCGTGTGCGATATCGGCTGCGGTGATGGCCACGCCCTTGGGCGCAACGCTGTCCACGTCGCCAATGGCGCTGATCAGCGTCGTGCTCAGTGCCGTACCAACGGCACCCACCGGCGCAACCGAGTCTTCAGGGACGCTGCTCAGGGCATACGTCAGGCCTGACGCAATGGTCGGCGCGTCGTTGACCGCCGTCACCGTGATGTGCGCGATGTCAGTCGCTGTGGAGTAAGGCGAACTGTCGGCCGGTGTGCCTGCGTGTGCGGCCGAGGTATCGACCTTGGTGCCCTGCTGCCCCGCGCTGGCACCAGTCTGGTCCCAGGCGCGGTAGGTAAAGGTGGCCGTCGTTGCGTTCTGTGCATCGGGCACAAAGCGGATGCTGTCGCTGGCGCTCAGCAACAGTGCGCTGTTATCGGCCACAGTGCCGACATCAAGCCAGCCTGCGCCCAAGTTGTACTGCCACTTGCCATTGCCGTTGCTGACGCCGGTAATCGCGATACCCTGCAACGCGGCTGCTTCGACATCGCTCACACCCGTCTTGCTACCCGTTGCGGCCGAGCCCGCCAGCAGATCGGAAATCAGCTGGCCGATGTTGCCGGTGGCATCCTCGTTGATCGGCGTGAGCACCGGGTCGCCAGTTGCCAGTACCGGCGCGTCGTTGACGGCTGTCACGCTGATGCCCAGCGTGCCAGTTCCCACCGACCATGCATAGGTGGTACCGATGGCAGCGCTGATGTTCTGCTCACCCGTTGTCAGGTGGTTCCAGGTAGCGTCAGCCGCGCGCAGCGTCAGGCTGCCCGGTGTGCCGTTGTAGTTGCCATAAGGCACAAACTGGATCTTGTGGTTGGCATTGGCCAGGTCGAGCACGATGGCCGTGCTGTCACCCACAGCCGTTGCCACATCCACCCAGGTGCTGCCGTCCAGCGTGTACTGCCACTTGCCTTGTGTCGAAATTGCTGCGTTGCCAACAATGGCCAGTGCGCTCTGGCTGCCCGCCGCGTTGCCGCCACCGGTGATGGCGCTTTGCGTGTCGGTGGCGTCGCCATAGGTCAGTGACGCCGCAATGTCTGCTGCCGTGCGCGCTGTTGCCGTGGTGTCTTCCAGCGTGGTGGTCAGCGTGGTGCTGCCGCTGAGCGTCGGCGCATCATTGACATTGCTCACCGTGGTGCCGATAGTCCGGTCAACCGCGCTCCAGGCGCCGGTGATGCCGGTGCCGCCGTAGGTGACGTTGGTGATGTCGTACTTGACTGCGTTGCTGCTGCTGGCCGTTAGCGTAACGCTGGCATCGGCCAGGCGCACCGTCAGCGTGCCGGGTGTGCCAAAGTAGTTGGTCGCCGCGACAAAACGCACCTGACTGTCCGAATTGAAGATCAGAGCCGAGGTAGCGCTCAGGCCGCTGACCGGAATATCGATCCAGTCGCCTGCCTGTGTCGGGCTCGCGACCGTTGAGATCTGCCAGACACCTTGCGTGGCCAGGGTGCTGGAGCCCACAACCGCCAGGTAGCTGAACGCCGAGGATGTGTCGCCGCCAAGCAGCGTGCCGGTGTTTCCGTCGTTCTGGTCGTCCGTTGCGTCGCTGTAGCCAAAGCTCAGACCTGACAGCGTTGCGCCTGCTGGCGCGCTCACATCCTCGGTAAACACCGGCAGCGTGACGTTGCCCGTCGTCGTCGGCTGGTCATTGACCGGGGTCACCGTCAAGTTCACCGTGTCTGTTGCCGTGGAGAACGCGGTGTTGCCATCGGTGCTGCTGGCGGGCACACTCAGGTCAGCCGTGCTGCCGTTAGTGCCGCTACTCTGGTCCCAGGCCCGGATCGTCAGTGCCGAAGTGATGCTGCCCTGCCAACTGGCATTGGGCTTGAAGTAGATTCGCCCGGCGGTCGCGCCACTGCCCTCGGCAATCAGCCGAGCTGTGGTGCTGGTTACCGTAAATTCGGTCCAGTTGGTGCCACCGTTGATGCTGTAGTACCACGTGCCCCGGTTGCTGTCGGCTGACGTGATGGCAATGCCAATCGGATTGCTGGTGTCGGGATCGCTGATGCTGCCAGCACTGCGACTCACCAAGCTTGATACCAGCGTGCCCACTGCGCCGCTGGGTATAGCCGCGTCTTCGGTCTGGGTGATCGCCAGCACCGGCGTAGCGTCGAGTATCGGCGCATCGTTGGTGCCGTTGATGGTCACCGTCAGCGTGCTGGTTGAACTTCCGCCGCGCCCATCCTTGATGGTGTAGGTGAAAGTGTCGGTCAAGCTCTGGCCAATCGCCAGCGCCTGCACAGCAGTCTTGGTGTTGTCCACCGTGTACGTATAGGTGCCATCGGCACCGATGGCCAACCCACCATAGGTCCCAGTCACACTGGTGGGGTTGCTGGCACGGGTAGAGCCGTCTGCAACGGCGCTGGCCGAGCCGGCAGAACTCAGCTTGATGCTGTCCACCGTCAGCGTGTCGGGGTCCTGATCAGTATCGAGTACATCGCCGCCGCTGGTACTACCCGGAACAACGTCGCCGTTGACGCTGGTTGCATCAGAGGTCGTCACCGCTTCGCTGACCGAGGCCGTGTCGGCATTGGCGATAGGCAAGCGGTCGATGTTGATGATGATGCTGGCCGTAGCACTCAGGCGTCCGCCGTTGCCCTGGTTCTGGCCTGTGCCAGCCGTACCACTGACGTTGTTGTTGCTGTTCTGGTCGTTGATCGTCACATCCAGCGTGACGCTGTTGTAGTTCAGGCTGCCACGTGTGACTACTGCGTTGCTGTAGGTGATGCTCTGCAGGGTTTCGTTCACAAGAGCCGAGGTGGCGTTGGTGTTGAACGTGAGGGTCAGCACACCGCCTGAGCGTGTGTACGTTCCGATGGTGGTGGTGCCCGATAGCACCACGTTGCCCGAAGCGGCGCTGAGACTGCCAAGATTGCCGCTGGCACCGAAGACGTCATCAACGCTGGCCGTGGTATGGCGCTGAATCGTCAGCGTCGCCCCATTCCAGTTGTTGAACTCTGTCACCAGTTCCTGGTCAGCGAGCGTGGCATTCGGATCGATGACCACGGCCGTGCCCGCCTGCACATAGGGCGCAACAGTGCTGGCATTGACGCTGGTTGCATCAAGTGCACCGATCGTCGGCGCATCATTGACCGCTGTCACGCTGGTAGCCAGCGTGGTGGTTGACGACCACTGGTCGATTGATGACAGGTTGGCGTGAATATCGGTGCTCGCCGAGAACGAGACCGTTGCATCGGACGTGCGTACCGTCAGGCTACCCGGCGTGCCGTTGTACTGAAGTACGTTCGGCAGGAAGCGCAGGCTCGCCGTGGTTGGCAAGAGCAGCGCAGCGGTGTCGCTCGGGAGCGTGCCAACGTTGACACCACCAATGGTGACCCAGCCACTGCTGACGTTGTCGTTGTACTGCCAGACGCCTTGCGTGGTCGCATTGGCTGCATTGCCCACGATGGCAAGGCCACCAAAGGCACTGGCCGCGTTGCCGCCACCGTTGACGGCTGCGCCCGCGTTGGCATAGGCGTTGGCCGTGTCGGCCCCCTGGTTGTCGGTATGGTCGTTGTAACCAAAACCCAGTGCAGCAATGGCCGCACCGGCCGGGCCAGCAAGGTCTTCGGTGGTGGCCGTCAGGGTGGTTGCTGTGGCTGTCGGCGCATCATTGACATTGCTCACCGTGGTGCCGATAGTGCGGCTGGTGGCGTCCCAGGCTCCGGTGATGCCGGTGCCGCCGTAGGTGGCAATGTTGTAGGTATTGGCGTTGCTGGCGCTGATCTGGCTCGACAGATCCACGCTGGCATCGGCCAGGCGCACCGTCAGCGTGCCGGGTGTGCCAAAGTAGTTGGCCGCCGCCACAAAGCGAACCTGGCTGCTCGAACTGAAGACCAGCGCCGAGCTGGTGCTCAGGCCGCTAACCGGGATGTCGATCC
>CAIRAW010000027.1 GCA_903876735.1 uncultured beta proteobacterium
AAATTTCGCGTGGAACACCAATACGCTGTCCCTTTTTGGGTGTATCACCCGATGTCGTCCCGGTAGGTACGGCAGTTTGCATGAAGCGACTCCTCAACTTGTGATTGGCTATGAGTAGATCAGCGCCCTCCGACCGGCCCGAGGCTGGGGGGGCGGCGCTGCGAGGCAGAGCTTAACTGAATTTACCCCCCCTTCCGGCCCTTCCCGGCATGATGTGGGTCAATGAAAGGGTAATCTCCTGAAGCCAATTGTTGCCCCCATGCTCGGCACTTTGTATCCTCGCTGCCCCCGTGGGGGCAAGCCCGCCTTGGGGTGTCCCGGCGGCGGTCTAGTCGGCCCTGATCTGGGCGCGCCGCACGATGTCGCTCCAGATTTTTTGTTCCTTGCCGATGAAGGCGGCGAACTCGGCCGACGCTCCACCGCCGCCAACCGCGTTGTCATTGGCAAAGCGCTCGGTGACGGCGCTCGACTTGAGCGCCTTGTGCGACTCCTCCTGAATGCGTTTGACCAACTCGGGCGGCGTGCCGGCCGGCACCAGGATGCCGTACCACTGCGAGGTCTCAAAATCCTTGAAGCCCATTTCGGCCACCGTCGGCACGTCGGGCAACTGTGAGATGCGCTGCTGGGTGCCCACCGCGATGGCGCGCAGTTTGCCGCTCTTGATGTGGGCCGACAGCGCCGGCAACCCGGCCGACGAGGCCTGCGTGCGCCCGGCCAGCAGATCGGTGAGCTGCGGCCCGGTGCCGCGGTACGGGATGTGCGTGATGAACATGCCAGTGACCAGTTTGAGATACTCCATCGCCAGATGGCCAGCGCTGGCATTGCCGGCCGAGCCGTAGTTGAGCAGGCCCGGGTTCTTTTTGGCGTAGGCGACAAAATCGCGGAAATTCTTCGCCGGCACATCGGCATGAATCACAAACACATTGGGCACCTTGGCCAGCAAAGTGACCGGCATGAAATCCTTGTTCACGTCGTAGGGCTGATTTTGCAGCATGTAGGGATTGACCGCCAGCGTGCCGACATGGCCCAGGATCAGGGTATGGCCATCGGGCGCCGACTTGGCCACGTCCTGCATGGCAACCACGCCAGCGCCACCCGGCTTGTTCTCGACAAAAACGTTGTAGCCCAGTTGCTTGGTCAATTCCGCAGCAACCGAACGCGCGACGATTTCCGAGGTGCCGCCCGGTGCAAACGGCACCACAAAGCGTATCGGTTTCGACGGCCAGGCGCTCTGGGCCTGCGCCGTTGAAAAGGCAGCGCCAAGGCCAACAGCGCTGGCCGCCAGCAGCCACTGACGGCGATCCGGTGAAGTCAAGGAAGTCATGGAATTTTCTCCGGGTAATGAAGGGCAAGGTTTTCAGAACTGGTAGCGGCGCAGGCCGCCGTCCACGGCGATCACCGTGCCGGTGATGTAACTGGCCAGCGGCGAGGCGAGAAAGCACACCAGATGCGCGAGTTCTTCGGGCTCACCGTAGCGTCCCACCGGGATCTCGTTGTCCGATTGCCATTGCCGGTACTCGGGCGTGTAGTTGCGCAGAATCTGCTCCGACAGGATGCGCCCGGGTGGCACGCAATTGACCGTGATGCCATGCTTGCCCACCATGCGGCTCAGGCCCTTGGCCCAACTGTGGATGCCGGCCTTGGCGCAGAAGGCGCCGTTCACGTGCTCGGGTTCGCTCTTGCCCGTGATGTTGATGATGCGGCCCCACTTGCTCGCAATCATCTGGTCGAGCAGCGCATCGGCGACCTGGCGCGGGCGGTGAAAGTTCAGCGTCATGGCTTCCTGCCAGCGCTCTTCGCTGACGTGCAGATCGGTAAAACTGCGCGAGCCGCCGGCGTTGTTGACGAGGATGTCCACCTGTCCCAGGCCAGCAAGCGCCGCCGCCGTCAGTTGCTGCGCCGCATCCTCGGCGTACAAATCCGACTCGATCACCACCGGCCGCTGCCCGCCCGCTGCCACGATCTGATCCGCCACCGCATCGAGCAGCGGCCGCCGTCGCGCTGCAATTGCCACGCGCACCCCCTCGGCCGCCAGGGCGAGGGCGATGCTGCGGCCGATACCGGTGCTGGCACCGGTGACCAGGGCGGTCTTGTTCTTGAGTTGCAGGTCCATGCTGTCTCCTCTTCTTGCTTGCAATATACGCGCTGTCAAACCAGGGCAAGGATAATCCATGCCTATGAAACAGCAGCACAGCGGACAAAAGGTGGTCGTGGGCTTGAGCGGCGGCGTGGACTCTGCGGTGACCGCCTGGCTGCTCAAACAACAGGGCTACGAGGTCGTCGGCATCTTCATGAAGAACTGGGAAGACGACGACGACTCCGAGTACTGCTCATCCAACATCGATTTTGTCGATGCTGCCGCCGTCGCCGACGTCATCGGCATCGAGATCGAACACGTCAACTTCGCCGCCGAATACAAGGACCGTGTCTTCGCCGAATTCCTGCGCGAGTACCAGGCCGGGCGCACGCCCAACCCCGACATCCTGTGCAACGCCGAGATCAAGTTCAAGGCCTTCCTCGACCACGCGCTGCGCCTGGGTGCTGAAAAAATTGCCACCGGCCATTACGCGCGCGTGCGCCGCAACGAGAGCAGCCGGAAATACGAGTTGCTCAAGGGCCTGGACCCATCGAAAGACCAGAGCTATTTTCTGCACCGTCTGAGCCAGGCGCAACTTTCGAAAACGCTATTCCCGGTCGGCGAACTGCACAAGACCGAGGTGCGGCGACTGGCACTTGAGATCGGCCTGCCGAACGCGAAAAAGAAAGACTCGACCGGCATCTGCTTCATCGGCGAGCGGCCGTTCCGTGACTTCCTGAACCGCTACATCGCCAAAGAGCCGGGCCCAATCAAGAACGACAAAGGCCAGACCATAGCCCAGCACGTGGGCCTGAGTTTTTACACGCTGGGCCAGCGCCAGGGTCTGGGCATCGGCGGCCTCAAGGCCAAAGGGGCGCAGCGCGGCGGTGGCGAGCACGCGCCCTGGTTTGTGGCGCGAAAGGACATGGAGAAAAACACGCTCTGGGTGGTGCAAGGACACGAGCATCCCTGGCTGTTGTCGAGCGCGCTGCATGCCGATGACGCCAGCTGGATTTCGGGAACAGCGCCACAAGCCGGTGAACTGGGATCAAAAACCCGCTACCGCCAGGCTGATGCGCCCTGCGCACTGGCGCCGGATGCGGGTCAGTCTTTCGACTTGACGTTCCCCGCACCACAATGGGCCGTCACACCCGGACAGTCGGCCGTGCTGTACGACGGCGACGTGTGCCTTGGCGGCGGCGTCATCACCTCGTCCGAACCGGGCATTTCTTTGCCATCATCGGCGAGCCGGGCCTAAGAAATACCCTACTACAATTCAGACTCGTCTGATTGTCCAATCCGGTCCCGTGCCGCATGATCAGGCCCATCATGACCCAGAAGCAACTCCCGATCCATATCATTGCCCACCTGTCCGAGCGGGCCGGCAAAGGGCTCAAACCGCTGGGCGCCGACGCCATCGGGCGGCACGTGGGTGCAACACGGCCAACGGTCAACCGCCACCTGGCCACTCTGGTTTCTAACGGTGCCATCCTGCGTGAGGGCGCGGGTCCGGCAACCACTTACAAAATGGCAGCGCAATGATGTGTTGAGCCCGGGTGAACAGCCAAATCGGCTTGTCAGCGCAGAGCGGCGGCCAGCAACTGGTCGGTTTGCTTGATATGGATTAACAACCAGTCGCGCAAAAAACGCGATACGGTCACCGTCAGCATCGCATTTCCGCTCAGAAACCCGCTTTGCAGCGCCATGACTTCCCGTATCAGCTTGTCATGTTCAAGCTTGTGCGCCAGGTATTTGGGGTACTTGATACGCTGCATTTGCGCCTCTTCCCGACCGAAATGCTCCTTGGTGTAAATCACGAGATTGCTGAGAACCTTGCCAATGACGTCACGACCCCTGCCCTGTTCCATGGCGTCATGGAAGCTGTTGACCATGGCCACCAGTTTCTGATGGTCGCCATCGATGAATGCGTTCCCGACACTGAGCTCATCTGTCCATACAAATAGTGCCATCCAAATTTCCTTCCCGTATGGACGCGTTTAGATCACTCCCCGTCTGCAAACACCCAGGATGCAGGCTCGAATCGATCTTTCTTTTGGTCGTCCATTGGAAATATTTTCGGATCGCCAGACCGCAACAAAGCCCGGAACAGCAAGGCAATTGCCGCGTTCTTCGCTGAACGCAAAAAGCTCCCACAGCGATCAGGCTGTGGGAGCTTTTATTGACAAATCAAATAACCGTCTTATTCTGGTCTAGAACGGAATATCGTCGTCCATGTCGTCAAAACCGCTCGACGGCTTGGCCGGCGCTGCGGCCGGACGGGCGGCAGATGCGGCAGGACGCGCAGCCGGTGCCTGGCGCTGGTAGCCGCCACCGGAGCCTTCGTCGTCGCCGGCCGGTTCACCCATGCCTTCGCGGCCACCGAGCATCTGCATTTCATTGGCGATGATGTCGGTTGCGTATTTCTCGACGCCGTCCTTGTCGGTGTACTTGCGCGTCTTGATCCGACCCTCGATGTAGACCGAGCGGCCTTTTTTCAGGTACTGACCGACGATCTCGGCCAGTTTGCCGAAGAAGGTGACACGGTGCCACTCGGTCTCTTCGACCATTTCGCCAGTCTTGCTCTTGTACTTGCTGCTGGTGGCAATCGTGACATTGGCGACCGGGTCGCCACTGGGCAGGTAGCGAACTTCGGGGTCGCGGCCCAGGTTGCCAACGAGAATAACTTTGTTAACGGATGCCATATTGTTTCCCCTTTTGAATTAGACGGGTCATTATCCAGCCTTTGGCGCGCGCATTGGCCAGGCCACCGCCAGCCATAGCAGCATGAGAGCGGCGCAGACGGTAAACAGGCGCGGCGCGCCGCCGTGCTTCATGAGCCAGCCGCCCATCACGCCACCGGCAAAAAAGCCCAATGACTGCAGCGTGTTGTAAACCCCCATTGCGGCGCCGCGCACGTGCGCCGGCGCCATGCGCGAGACCATGCTGGGCTGACTCGCCTCCAGCACATTGAAGCCATAGAAAAACACGAATAGCAGAGCCGCCAGTGCTGCCACGCTGGCGCCACCAGTGGCCAGCAACAAACCGACCTGAACCGCGCCCATCAGGCCGATCGCTGTCAGGAAAACCGCGCGCAAATAGCCGCGCTTCTCCAGACGGAACAGCGTGCCGCCCATGACCACAAAAGAGCCCAGCACGGCTGGCAGGTAAACCCACCAGTGGTGCTCACGCGCCAAGCCGGCCTC
The DNA here is from genome assembly GCA_903876735.1 of uncultured beta proteobacterium. GTDB lineage: Bacteria > Pseudomonadota > Gammaproteobacteria > Burkholderiales > Burkholderiaceae_C > Rhodoferax. The sequence continues at coordinate 5,281 of CAIRAW010000027.1, forward strand.
GACCAGCATACCGGGTATGGCCATCCACATCGCCAGTTGCACCGCGTGCAGCACGAAGACACCAAAGTTCATTCGCAACAGCGCAGCCAGACGCAGCACCTCGATCAGGCGCCCGCGTGGCAGGTTCTTGTGGTCATGCGGCTCCGCTGGCACCCACCAGATCACGATCGCCACACCCGCCAGTGCCAGGGCGCCGGTCATGGCGAACAAACCATGCAAACCGATAAACGACACCAGCACAGGCGCGGCCACCAGCGAGAGCGCAAACATCAGGCCGATGCTGGCACCCACCAAGGCCATGGATTTGGTGCGCACTTCATCGCGCGTCTGGTCCGCCAGCAAGGCCGTCACCGCCGCCGAGACAGCACCGGCGCCCTGCAGGGCGCGGCCGATCGCCAGCCAGGTCAGCGTCGGCGCCATGGCGGCCAGGAAGCTGCCAGCGGCAAACAGCACAAGGCCAAACACGATGACGCGCTTGCGCCCGATGCGGTCTGATGCCAGTCCGTACAAAAACTGCAGCATGGCCTGCGTCAGGCCATAAATACCCATGGTCAGCCCAATCAGGGCCGGATCGTCGCCGCCGGGCAGCTTGCTGGCCTCAATGGCAAATACCGGCAGAATCAGGAACAGGCCCAGCATGCGCAGGGCAAAGATCGACGCCAGCGAAAAACTGGCGCGCAGCTCGACCGGCGTCATCTTGCTCGCTGGCAACACGTTTCCCCCGGCAAGCGGGACATCAATAGTAGGCAAAACAGGAGTCTCCAACGCGCAAAACCGTGAACCGCCACGGCTGCAAAAGGGACGATTGTCCGCGATCCTGAATAATTTGCAGGCGACGCGCGTACCAAGACCCGCCGCATTGACTATCATGGCAGGTTTCCCCCCGAGCGCACTTCACCTTGAACTCCCCTTCCGACGCCAGCCTCCTCGAACCGCAGACCGATGGCAAGTACCTGGCCCAAGCGCTGCAGCACCAGACCATCAGCATCCGGGGTGCGCGCACGCACAACCTCAAGAACATCGATCTCGACATACCGCGCAATCAGCTGGTCGTGATCACCGGCCTGTCGGGCTCGGGCAAGTCGAGCCTGGCCTTCGACACCCTGTACGCCGAAGGCCAGCGCCGTTATGTGGAGAGTCTCTCAACCTACGCGCGCCAGTTCCTGCAACTGATGGACAAGCCCGATGTCGACGTGATCGAAGGCCTGTCGCCGGCGATCTCGATCGAGCAAAAAGCCACTTCGCACAACCCGCGCTCCACCGTCGGCACCGTGACCGAGATCCACGACTACCTGCGATTGTTGTTTGCCCGCGCCGGCACGCCCTTCTGCCCGGAGCACGACCTGCCCCTGCAGGCGCAAACCGTGAGCCAGATGGTGGACGCTGTGCTGGCCCTGCCAGCCGACACACGCTTGATGATCCTGGCGCCGCTGGCGCGCGAGAAGAAAGGCGAGTTCCTTGACGTTTTTGCTGACATGCAGGCACAGGGCTATGTGCGCTTTCGCGTCGACGGAAAGGCCTTTGAATTCGACGACCTGCCGCAGTTGAAAAAAACCGAGAAGCACGACATCGACGTCGTCATCGACCGCCTCAAGGTGCGCCCGGAAGTGCAGCAGCGCCTGGCTGAGAGCTTCGAAGCCGCGTTGCGCCTGGCCGGTGGCCGCGCCATCGCGCTGGAGATTGACAGCGGGCAGGAGCATTTGTTCAACGCCAAGTTCGCCTGCCCGGTCTGCAGCTACTCGATCGCCGAACTGGAACCCCGCCTGTTTTCCTTCAACTCGCCGGTCGGCGCCTGCCCGTCCTGCGACGGCCTGGGCGCGCAGGAGTTTTTTGACCCGAGCCGGGTAGTCGCCTTTCCCACGCTGAGCCTGGCCAGCGGCGCCATCAAAGGCTGGGACCGGCGCAACGGCTACTACTTTGCGCTGCTCGAGAGCCTGGCCAAGCACTACCAATTCGACATCGAGCAGCCCTTCGAGTCGCTCGAGGCCACCGTGCAGCAGGCGGTACTGCAAGGATCAGGCGAGGAAGAAATCAAATTCAACTACGTGATGGACTCGGGTCTGACCAAAGGCAAGAAGCTCAGCAAGAAGCATCCGTTCGAAGGCATCATCCCCAACATGCAGCGGCGCTACCGCGAGACCGACTCCAGCCTGGTGCGCGAAGACCTGGCGCGCTACCGCAGCACGCAGGCCTGCCCGGACTGCGCCGGTTCGCGCCTGCGCCGTGAGGCGCGCCACGTGAAGATCGGCGAAGGCGCGCAGGCGCGTGCCATCTTCGAGATCAGCCACCTCACGCTGCGCGAGAGCCTGGCCTACTTCGCTACGCTGCAAATGCACGGCGCCAAGGGCGAGATCGCGGCCAAGGTGGTGCGCGAAGTCGGCCTGCGCCTCAAATTCCTCAACGATGTCGGCCTGAACTACCTGAGCCTTGACCGCAGCGCGGAGACCCTGAGCGGCGGAGAGTCGCAGCGCATCCGACTGGCCTCGCAGATTGGCTCGGGTCTGACCGGCGTCATGTACGTGCTCGACGAGCCCAGCATCGGATTGCACCAGCGCGACAACGAGCGCCTGATCGACACACTGAAACACCTGCGCGACATCGGCAACAGCGTACTGGTGGTGGAGCACGACGAGGACATGATCCGCGCCGCCGACCACGTGATCGACATGGGCCCCGGCGCCGGCGTGCATGGCGGGCGCGTGATGGCGCAGGGCACGTACGAAGACGTCAAGGGCAACCCCGATTCGCTGACCGGCAAGTACCTGGCAGGCGTCCTGCAGATTGCCGTGCCCAGGCACCGCACGGCCTGGTTGCCGGTTGTGACCCAGACTGCGCCCGTCAAGAAAACCGCAACCAAAACGCCACCGAGCAAGGCGGCACTGGCCTGGGCTGAACGCCACGCCGCGCACCTGGCAACGCAGGGTGAATTGCAGGCGATCCGAATCGTCAACGCCAGTGGCAACAACCTGCGTGGCGTCGATGTCGCGTTCCCGGTTGGCCTCTTCACCTGCGTCACCGGCGTTTCGGGCTCCGGCAAATCAACCCTGGTCAACGACACGCTTTACGCAGCAGTGGCGCGCCAGCTCTACCGCGCGCACGACGAGCCGGCGGAACACGAGGCGATCGAAGGCATTGAGCACTTCGACAAGGTCATCAACGTGGACCAGTCGCCCATCGGACGCACGCCGCGCTCGAACCCCGCCACCTACACGGGTCTCTTCACGCCGATCCGTGAACTGATGGCCGAAGTGCCTGTGGCGCGCGAACGCGGTTACGGACCCGGGCGCTTTTCCTTCAACGTCCCGGGCGGCCGCTGCGAAGCCTGCCAGGGCGACGGCATGGTGAAAGTCGAGATGCACTTTCTGCCCGACGTCTACGTGCCCTGCGATGTCTGCCAGGGTGCGCGCTACAACCGCGAGACGCTCGAAGTCCTGTACAAGGGCAAGAACATCGCGCAGATCCTCGACCTCACGGTCGAAGCCGCGCACGCCTTCTTCAAGGCGCAGCCGACGATCGCGCGCAAGCTGCACACGCTGCTCGACGTCGGCCTGTCCTACATCCGGCTCGGTCAGGCTGCGACCACGCTGTCTGGCGGCGAAGCGCAGCGCGTCAAGCTCGCGCTCGAACTCTCCAAACGCGACACCGGGCGCACGCTCTACATCCTGGACGAACCCACCACCGGGCTGCACTTCGCCGACATCGACCTGCTGCTGAGAGTGCTGCACCAGTTGCGCGACGCCGGCAACACCATCGTCGTGATCGAGCACAACCTGGACGTCATCAAGACGGCCGACTGGTTGATCGACATGGGCCCCGAAGGCGGTGCCGGTGGCGGTCAGGTCGTGGGCATCGGCACACCTGAAGACATCGCCGCCAACCCGGACAGCCATACCGGGCGCTATTTGAAACGCTTGCTGCCCGCGCCGGATTGTCATCCCGGACCCCTTGACCGCAATGACGCCGAATAGACTCACCGGCCGCGACCTGGCCGGCGCGTTGATTGTGGTGCTGGTCTGGGGCATTAATTTCGTGGTGATGAAGTTCGCCCTGCGCGACTTCACCGCCTTCCAACTCGGCGCTGCGCGCTACGCCTTTGCCGCGCTGCCGCTGGTCTTTTTCATCCGGCCACCAAAAGTGCCCTGGCGCTGGGTCGTGACCTATGGCCTGCTGCAGGGCGTCGGCCAGTTCGGCATTTTGTTCATCGCGCTGCAGGTCGGCATGACGTCGGCGCTCGCTTCGGTGCTGGTGCAGACGCAGGTCTTCTTCACGGCGCTGTTCGGTTTCGTGTTTTTGCACGAACGCGCCAGCCGGCCGCTGCAACTCGGTCTGCTACTGGCGGCATTGGGCTTGTCGTGCTTTGCGCTCAATTACGTCAACCCGGCGGCTGGCGCTGGCAGCGCCACCACGCTGCTGGGCTTCGTGCTAACCCTTTGCTCCGCCACCATGTGGGCCATGTCAAGCATCGTGGCGCGGCGCATGCAGAGCATCAGTCGCGACTACTCGCCAGTGGCCTTTGTTGTCTGGAGCAGCACGGTGGCCATCCTCCCCTTTGTCGCCCTGTCATGGTGCTTCGATCCCGAGGCCGCACGCTCGCACTGGCTGCAGGCACGCGCGTCGAGTTGGTTGGCCGCGTCCTATCTGGGTTGGGGCGCCACCGTGATCGGCTACAGCCTGTGGACCGGTCTGCTCAAACGCCATCCGGCCAATCGCGTGGCGCCCTTCGGTCTGGGTGTGCCGATCGTGGGCCTGAGCGCTGGCATGCTGATCCTGGGCGAGGTCATCACGCCCTGGCAATGGGCCGGCATCACGCTGCTGATCGCCGCGCTGGTCTGCGTGATGTTCGGGGGGCGGCTCTTCAAATCACCCGGCAACACATAGTCAGGCGTTCTTGGCCGCCTGCAGCAGATCACGCGTCTTGATCGCCTCGCGCCGCGCTGCCTGGGCGAAGTCTTCGCCGCTTGACGCATAGAGGATGGCGCGCGACGAATTGACGACGATGGGCGCAACGGTTTCACCGTTCACCGCGCGCCAGCCGGCCCTGACTGTTGCCACGGCGTCGCCACCCTGGGCGCCAACGCCGGGAATCAACAGCGGCAGCGTAGGCGCCACGGCGCGCACACGCTCGATCTCGGCCGGGTAGGTGGCGCCGACCACGAGGCCAAGCTGGCCATTGAGGTTCCAAGGCCCTTGCGCCAGCCTCGCCACATGCTCGTACAGCAGCGGCGATCCTTCAACGCTGGACAGGCGCTGGTTCTGCAGATCGTCACCACCCGGGTTCGAGGTGCGGCACAGCAGGAAAGCACCCTTGCCGTGGTACTTGAGGTAGGGCTGGATCGAATCAAAACCCATGAAGGGCGAGAGCGTCACCGCGTCCGCGCCGTAGCGCTCAAAGGCTTCCTTGGCGTACTGCTCTGCCGTGCTGCCGATGTCGCCACGCTTGGCGTCCAGTATCACGGGCACCTTCGGAGCCACGCTGCGCATGTGTGCCATCAGGCGCTCCAGTTGGTCTTCAGCCCGGTGCGCGGCGAAGTAGGCAATCTGCGGCTTGAAGGCGATCGCCAGATCGGCAGTGGCGTCAACGATGGCAGCGCAAAAGTCGTAAATCCGGCTGGCGTCGCCACGCAGTGCGGCCGGGAACCGGGCCGGCTCGGGGTCGAGCCCGACGCACAGCAGGGAATTGTTTTGGCGCTCCGCGGCGCACAACATGTCGATGAAATTCATGCCCCCATTGTAGGAAGCACCAACCCCGTTATGCTTGCGCCCTATGTACTCGAACCATTTCGGCCTGACGCAGGACCCGTTTTCGATCGCGCCTGATCCGCGTTACCTTTTCATGAGCGAGCGCCACCGCGAGGCGCTGGCGCATCTGCTCTACGGCGTCACCGGGCCGCAACCCGGCGCTGGCGGTAGCGGCGGCGGCTTTGTGCTGCTCACTGGCGACATCGGCACCGGCAAGACCACCATCTGCCGCTGCTTTCTGGAGCAGATCCCCAGCGGCTGCCATGTGGCCTACATCTTCAACCCCAAGCTGACCGTCACCGAACTGCTGCAGTCGATCTGCGAAGAGTTCCACATCGCGCCGGCAACCAACGCTGCCAGCACGCCAACGGTCAAGGACTACATCGACGCGCTCAACAGCTTCCTGCTGCAAAGCCACGCTGCAGGCCAGAGTTGCGTGCTCATCATCGACGAAGCGCAGAACCTGCAGGCCGATGTGCTGGAGCAGTTGCGCCTGCTGACCAACCTCGAAACCAGTGAGCGCAAGCTGCTGCAGATCGTGCTGATCGGCCAACCGGAACTGCGCAGCATGCTCGAACGCCCGGAGCTGGAGCAACTGGCGCAGCGTGTGATTGCGCGCTTTCACCTCGACGCCCTGACCGAGCGCGAGACCACGCAGTACATTACGCACCGCCTGGCCGTAGCGGGCCACAGCAAGAGTCTTCCGTTCGATTTGAAGGCGCTGCAGCGCATCCACCAACTCGCACGCGGCGTGCCACGGCGCATCAATCTGCTGTGCGGGCGCGCCCTGCTGGGGGCCTGGGCCAATGGGCTGGAGCGTGTCAACCGCACCGTGGTCGACAAGGCGGCAAGCGAAGTATTCGGAACCGAGCCGGCTCGCAAACCAGGTAGCGGCGTGACGAGCACGCGCTACATCCTGGGCGCCATCGTTCTGCTCGGTCTGGGACTTGGCGCCTTCCTGCGCTGGGGCCCGCAGCAGCCGCCAGCGCCTGCGGCCAAAGCGCCGGTCAGCGCGCCGCCAAAAGCGCCCGCTTCGGCACCGGCTGTCATTGCGCCAGTCGCAGCGCGCCCTATCGAATCCTTGGAAGCCCTGCTGCCGCAGCTGCCGCGCGACATCAACGCCGCCTGGCGCGAACTGGCGCCAAGCTGGAAACTCCCAGCCAGCGACGTCGATCCCTGCCAGAGCGCCGCCACGCAGCAATTGCAGTGCTACCGCTCGGCCAACCTCAGCTTGCCCCTGCTGCGCCAACTCGCGCGCCCGGGCATTCTGACCCTGCAGAGCGGCAAGGAGCCGCCGGTCTATGCCCTGCTGGTCGGCCTGACCGATCAAACAGCCACACTGCGCATCGGCACCGACCTGCACACGGTTCGCCTGGTTGCACTGGGACGGCTCTGGCACGGCGACTTTGCCACCTACTGGCGCGCGCCAGCCGGCTACAGTGCCAATCTGCGCGACGGCAGCAGCGGTCCGATGGTTGATCAACTCGTCAGCGAATTGGCCAAGGTGGACGGCGTCACGCCACCCGCTGCAGGTGCCAGCGTGCAGATGCTGGACGCTGCGCTGCGCGAACGCATCCGCGCCTTCCAGCGCTCGCAAGGCCTCAAGCCCGACGGCCAGCCCGGCCCTCTGACCTTCATGCAGATTGACAGCGCCACGGCAACGAACGAGCCGCGTCTGCAAACCGAGCCGCGATAAAGCCATGTCCTACATCCTTGATGCCCTCAAACGCGCCGATGCCGAACGCGAACGCGGCGCCGTGCCCGGTCTGCATGCGCAGCAGAACACGGCGCTGGCCGCGCCAGCCCCGGCACGCTCGCGCCTGCGCCTCTGGCTGATCAGCGGCGCGGTCCTGACCCTGAGTACCATTGCCGCCGGCCTGTGGTTGTGGCGCGGTCCGGCCAGCGACGCCAGCTTGGCCACCGTACAACTCGCGGTGGTTGCGCCGGTGGTGAATACGCCGGCCGCAGCACCCGTTGCCCCCCAGGCGCCTGCGCCAATGCCCGCGGCTCCGGCCGCACCCGCACCCGTGGCTCCGCTGGTCCCGGCCCCAGTTCCAACGCCAACGACTACGCCAACGCCAGTTACTGCCCCGGCGCCAGCGGCAGCCGTGCCAGCGCGGATTGCCGCTGCACCAACCCTTGCCGCAACCCCTGCCAGCAGTGCCGCATCCAAGACAACGTCAACCCCGGCTCCGACCGTCCCGGCCGCAGCGCCGCTTGTGCCACTGCTGAGTGAACTGCCGGAAGACTTCCGGCGCCAGATCCCGGCGCTGGTGATCACCGGTGCGGTGTATTCAGAAACCCCGACGCAGCGATTGCTGCTGGTCAACAACCTGGTGCTCAATCAGGGCGGCCTGGCCGCGCCCGAAGTGAGCCTGGAAGAAATCCGGCCCAAAAGTTCGGTCTTCAGTTTCCGGGGAACGCGTTTCCGCTTGGCGCACTAGGCAGGCGCCAGCGCCGACCGCGCCAGGCACAGGTCAGCCCAGGCGCGCGCCTTGTCTTGCGGTGTGCGCAGCAGGTAGACCGGGTGGTAGCTGACGATGACGGGAATGCCCTGGTAGCGGTAAACCGTGCCGCGCAGCTTGCCCAGCGGAATGCCGGCAACGTCGGGTTGGCTGCCCTGCAACAGCGTCTGCGCGGCAAAGCGGCCCAGGGCCAGAATCACTTTGGGCTGCACCAGCGCCACTTCGCGTTGCAGGTAGTTTTCACAAGCAGACAGTTCCTGCGGCTCGGGGTTGCGCGCGACTGCCGGGCGGCATTTGACGCAGTTGCTGACATAGGCCAAGGCGGATGCTGGCGTGGCATCGCCTTCGCTGCTGCGACGGTGCACGCCAACCGCCTTGAGCATGTTGTCCAGCAATTGGCCGGCCTGACCGGCAAAGGGCTGGCCCAGACGCTCTTCGTTGTCGTCCGGTGGTTCGCCAATCACCATCCAGTCGGCCGGGCCCGGCGCGCCGGCGGCAGGAAATACCACGGCCCTGCGACCCAAGGACAGTTTGCAGGCCACGCAGGCAGCGACGGTTTGCGCCAGTGTCGACCAGTCCAGACTGCCGACGCCTTCGATCGGTGCGGCGGCCAGTGGCGTCGTGGCACTGACGGGCATGGCGCCGGCTTCGGGCAGCAAAGCCACAATCTGCGCCGGTGTGGCGGCAAGGTTGGCCTGGGGCACTGCGACAGGCGGCGTCGGCCACCAGACGCGCACGCCCATCTCGTCCAACATGGCACGCTGGCGGCTGTCAAGGTCTAGGCTCATGGCGCTATTCTCACCGACTCACAAATGCAGGCTCATGACCAGCGCGTCTTCGCGCTGGCCGTCACCGGCGGGATAGTAGGCTTTGCGCAGGCCAACGCGCTGATAGCCTTGCGCCTGATAGACCTCGATCGCGCGCTGATTGCCGGCGCGCACCTCCAGCCAAAGCCAATCCGCGCCCTGCCCTCTGGCCCAAATGGCCAGCGCATCGAGCATGACGCGCGCCCAGCCCTGGCCCTGGTATTCGGGCGCCACCGTGATATTGAGCAGATGGACTTCGTCGACGCCTTTCATGGCAACAAAATAGCCCAGCAATCGATCCTGCACCAGCAAGCGCTGGGCCTGGTAGCCGCTCTGCAGGGCATCGGCGAAGTTGGCGCGCAGCCAGGGATGGGCATAGGCGCGCAGTTCCACCTGCAGCACGGCATCCAGATCGGCCACGCTCAAAGCTTCGAAGCGAACTTCAACCGGTTTCAAAACAGCACTCACAGCGCGGCCTTCTGCGCGGCGCGCTCAAGCGTGGTTTGCGCCACCTTGTCGCGAATGTAGAGCGGCAACGCCTGCTCGGGCGGCAGTGCGCCACCGGCTGCCAGCCGCTGTGGCGCCAGGCGCAACAGGGCGCTGGCGCTGGGCAACACCTCGATGCGCGGCAGTGTACTGGCCGGCAGGCGCGCGCCATAGGCGGCAAAGACATTGCCGGCGATGGCGTCCACCGCCGCGTCCAGCGCCTCTTCGGGCCTCTGCAGGCGGTAGTCCCGGGTTTGTCGCCAGTTGCCGCGCTCGAACGCATAGTTCGCGGCGTACAACTCGTCCATGCGGGCGTCGAGCAGGGCCAGCACTTGCCAGTGGTCCTGCTGCGGCGCATGAAGCAGGCGTGCTTCCTCAGCCACGCAGAGCAGGGTGTCGATCGGCAGCACCATGATGCCAGCGCCAAATGCCAGACCCTGCGCCACCGAGCAGGCGGTGCGCAATCCGGTAAAGGAGCCGGGACCGCAGCCAAAGACGATGGCATCGAGTTCGGTGTAGTCAAGCCCGGCCTGGGCCATCAGCGCTTCGATAGCCGGAATCAACTGGGTTGAAGTTTGAGCGCCGCCGGGGCCGTTGTGCTGCCAGGGCCCGCCTGAGGCACCGCGCTGCACAGCCACCGACATGCTCTCGGTGCTGGTGTCAAAGGCCAGCAGATTCATCGCCGCACCCCGGCACGCACGCCAAACAGAATGCCCAGGGTTACCAGCGCCAGACCGGCCGCCAGATTCCAGTACAGAGGCTCGCCCAACAACAGCACGGCACCCAGGGCCGAGAGCCCGGGCACCAGCGCGGTGATCATGGTCGAGCGCACCGGACCGAAGTACTCGATCATCCGGGTAAAGGCAATGCCGGAAATCACCACCGAACCAAAGCCCTGAAACAGGGTCTGAAACAGCACTTCAGACCATGGCGCGGTGAACACGTGACCCGGCGCTATGTGGAAAAGCAGCAGCGCGGCATAGAGCGGCACAAAGCTGAGAAAGGCAAAAACGGTGACGGCAATGGTGGCACGCACGGCATTGAGCGCATGGCGGCGCGCCAGCACGCTGTACATCGACCAGCACATGGCCGCACCCATGAACATCAAATCGCCCTTCCAGACCGTGCCGCCGTCGAACGCACGCAGCAGGCTGGCGCCACCCACCACCAGATCGCCGGCCACGATAAGACTCAGACCGAGCGCGCGCGCCGGCGTGATGCGCTCGCCCAGCAGCAGCAGGGCCAACAAGGTCGTCCACAGCGGCAGGCTGCCCGGCATCAGCACCGAGGCATGCGCCGCCGGGGCAAATACAAAGCCGTTGTAGGCGATCAGCGCGTAAAGCAGGCCGCCAAACAGCCCTGCGCTCACGGTCACGCGCAGCGGCAGGGGCGAAAGGCCGAACAGGGACGCATGCCCCAGGCCCAGCGCGCGGTCGCGTCGCACCAACCAGGCGCCCCAGGGCAGCAGAAACAGACTGGCGCCCAGGATGCGGCAAAAGGCAATGTCAAAAGGCGTCAGGCTGGCGCCGCGCGCCGGATCGGCTGAAGCACGGGCAATCAGGATGAAAGAGGTCCAGACCAGCACGGTGACGACAGCCGCAACACGACCCACCAGCTGCGGCGAAAGACTTTGATACGACAGGGATGCGGTAGACGCCATGGCCTGCATTATCGACGGCGACCATCAGGAGCCGGATAATCAGGGCATGTCCCTACAAAGCACACTGCTGAGTTTGCTTGCAAGCTGCGTCTGCGGTCTGGCAACGGCCCAGGCCCTGCCGCCCGAGGTGGCAGCGGCCCTGGCCCGCGCCAAGGTTCCGCTTGAATCCGTCACGCTGCTGGTGGTCGAGGCCGAAGGCAAGGCGCCGCCACGCCTGAGCCACCGCGCCCAGGTGCCGGTCAATCCGGCCTCCGTCATGAAACTGGTGACGACTTATGCCGCACTGGACCTGCTCGGTCCGGCCTATGTCTGGCGCACACCGGTCTATCTGGACGGTGCGGTGCGCCAGGGCACTTTGCACGGCAACCTGATCATCAAGGGCCAGGGCGACCCCAAGCTGGTGCTGGAGCGCCTGTGGCTGCTGCTGCGCCGCGTGCAGGGACTTGGCATCACCCAGATCACGGGCGACATCGTGCTCGACAACAGCGCCTTTGAGCCGATTACATCGGACCCGGCCAGTTTTGACGGCGAACCACTGCGACCCTACAACGCCGCGCCCGACGCGCTGCTGATCAACTTCAAATCGGTGCTCATGAGCTTTGTCCCGGATCGCGCAGCGCGCACGGCGTCGGTCCAGTTCGAGCCGACGCTGCTGGGCGTGCAGATGCAAAAGAGCGTGCCGCTGTCGGGCCCTGAAAGCGGCGCCTGCGGCGACTACCGCGGCGCGCTCAAGGCCGACTTTTCCGACGCGGCGCAGATCCGTTTCAACGGCAGCTACCCAATGGCCTGTGGCGAGAAGGTCTGGCCGCTGGCCTACGCCGACCCGCCGAGCTACAACCGGCGCGCCGTGGCCGCGCTGTGGCAGGAGATCGGCGGCAAGCTCGGCGGCACGGTGCGCATGGGGCGTCTGAGCGAAACCGCCAGCGCCGGCCCGAACGCAGCGCCGGAGCCGGTGTTCGAGATGAATTCAGCGCCGCTGGCGGAAATGATCCGCGACATCAACAAGTACAGCAACAACGTGATGGCGCAACAGGTGTTTCTGACCCTCAGCCTGCCCGGCAGCGGAGCGAACGTGGGCACCAGCGCTGCCAGTCGCGAAAGCTCGCGCGCCGTGCTGCGACGCTGGTGGCAGGAGCGCATCGGCAGCGACGACGCGCCTCAACTCGACAATGGCGCCGGCCTGTCACGCAGCGAGCGCATCAGCGCGCAGGCGCTGGGGCGCTTGCTGCAAGTCGCTTACCGCTCGCCGCTGATGCCCGAACTGATGTCCTCGCTGCCAATCAGCGGTGTCGACGGCACGCTCAAGCGCAGCCGCGCCATGCTCGAAGGCGGCGCCCATCTCAAGACCGGCAGCCTGCGCGATGTCGCCGCCCTGGCCGGCTACGTGCATGGGCGCAGCGGCAAGCGCTACTGCCTGATCGCGATCGCCAACCACGCCAACGCGCAAGCGGCACGGCCCGCTTTCGATGCCCTGCTCGACTGGGCGATCAAGGACAATTAAGCTTTCTGCCACGCCAGTATTGCCGCGCCAGCGGCCCCGCCATGACCACCCCAGCCCTCTCCGACCTCATCGGCTATTGCGCCGCCGTGCTGACCACCTCGGCCTTTCTGCCACAGGCCTGGCACACCTTCCGCACGCGCGATGTCAGCGGCATTTCGCTGGGCATGTACAGCGTGTTCACGGTCGGCGTGGCCTGCTGGCTGGTCTATGGGCTGCTGCTGAGTGCATGGCCCATCGTCATCGCCAACCTGGTCACGCTGGGCCTGGCGGCGATGATTCTGGTGATGAAGCTGCGCTACCGCTGAGCAGATTCCTGATTTCGAAAGGGTATACCCCGATTTCGTCAGTTATCTTTGACTCATATGATTTATCGCAAAGAGAACATATCTTTTCCCGATCTTAAAGGAGACAAATCAATGGCGAACTTCAAAGTTCTGGCTGCGGCGTTCAGCGCGGCCCTGCTGGTCGCGGCCTGCGGTGGCGGTGGCGATGGCAACCAGACACCCCGGGTTGCGTTCACTTCAATGGTGACTTTTGGCGACAGTCTGAGTGATGTCGGAACCTACCGCATCGGACCAATCGCCGCAGCTGGTGGCGGTCGCTTCACGATCAACCCAAGCGTCGTCACAACGCCGACCGTCTGGCCGGAATTTGTTGCCGCGCAATTCGGTCTGACCTCGTGCGCAGCGCGAAATGGTTATGGTCCGGTCAACATCCCGGTTAGCGGATGCCGAAATTACGCCCAAGGCGGCGCCCGTGTCCAGAACCCCATAGGCCCCGGCCATGCTGATGGCGCACTCACGGAGCCCGTTGTGACGCAGCTGGCCCATTACGCGACCGACAACGGTTCTGAGAACTTTACCGACAAGCAACTGGTCACGGTGCTGGCCGGTGCCAATGACATCTTTGGCTTGGCCGATGATTTGACAGCCGCCGCAACCGCCGCTGGCAATGCAGCTGGCGCCCAGACTTTTGGCAATACGCTGGTGGCTTCTCTTGCTGCAGGCGCAACCAACCCTGCCACAGCGGCGCAGGCGATCGGTCTGGCACTGGCAACTGAAGCCGCTCGCGCTGGCCACACAGACGCGACCATAGTCGGTGCAGCGGTTGGTGCCGCAGCAGTGCAACCTGGCAACGCTGCAGTTGCATCGCCAACCGTATATGGACCT
>CAIRAW010000028.1 GCA_903876735.1 uncultured beta proteobacterium
CAAACTCGGCTATGCGCGTGGTCTGGTCAAGTACTCGACCGACAACGCCATGGCGCAGGGCTGGACCCAGTCGCAGACGCTGCGCCATGTGCTGCGGCCGCGCGTGCTGGTCTACAGCGCCATCCTGGGCTCCATCGTGGTCGCCATGTTCGTCAGCCTGTCGCTGCGCACGCCCTTCAAGGTTGATGTGGTGCGCGACCGCGGCGTCACGGCGCGCCTGGTGGCCGGGGGCAGAATCGAGAACGTTTACCGCTTGCAGATCATGAACGCCACCGAGAAAGCGCAGCGCTACAAAATCACGGTCAGCGGCCTGCCCGGACTCGAACTGAACTCGGAGAGCGTGCTCATGGTCGAATCAACGCAGGCGCGCTGGGTGCCGGTGCGGGTGCAGGCGCCGTATGATGCGGCCGCAGCGGGCTCGCACCCGATTCACTTCGAGATTGATGCGCTGGACTCAAGCGGTCATTTGCGTGAAAAATCAGCTTTTCTGCTGCCACGATAAGGAGAGACGATGAAAAAGGATACGCCTGTTCCGAATGCCCCCTGGTGGAAGTTTGGCCATGTCTGGATGGTGTTTGCCGGTCCAGCTGTCGTGGTGCTGGCCAGCTTTATCACCTTGTACCTGGCCGTCACGCGGCCCGACCCGGTGCTCAGCGAAGACTATTACCGACAGGGCGTCGAGATCAACAAGACCTTGGGCAATGAGACCAGTCTGGCGCCAGCACTGCAGGCGCGCAACCATGCGGCAACCGGTGTGCCACTGACTGCTACCCCGGTTAAACCTTGAGCCACTAACACCTACGGAGACAAAACATGTTGTCGCAAAGATTGATGTGGATTGCCTGGCCTGCCTTTATGGTGGCCGCTGTGCTCGAAGTGCTGGTGTTCTCTGTGGTTGATCCGCAGGATCTGCACTGGTTTGGCCAGCCGGTGGAGTTGTCTCGTCAGGGTGTTTACACGCTGGCTTTTTTTGCGTTCTGGGGCATCACCATGTTGTCGAGTGGTCTGACAACCCTGCTGTCGATGTCACCGTTTGAAGTCAATCGCTGCCCACTGCCCAATGCAGAGCGCCCCGATGGGTGTTCAAAACAGGACTGTCGCTAAGCCCGATGTGAACCGGCGGCTTAGCCGCCAGTGGGCTTGAGGTTGACGATCTCGCGCAGGGCGTCGGTGTTGAGAATGCGCACATGACGCTGCTTGACTTCGACGATGCCGTCTTCCACAAATCGTGAAAAAGTACGACTCACGGTTTCAAGTTTCAGACCGAGAAAGCTGCCGATCTCTTCGCGCGTCATGCGCAGAATCAGCTCGGACTGTGAGAAACCCCGGGCATGCAAACGCTGCACCAGATTTAACAGAAAAGTGGCAAGCCGTTCTTCAGCGCGCATGCTGCCCAGCAGCAGCATCACGCCGTGCTCGCGCACAATTTCGCGGCTCATGATTTTGTGCACGTGGCGTTGCAGCGAGTTCACTTCGCGCGACAACTCTTCGATCCGGTCGAACGGCATGACACAGACTTCAGCGTCTTCCAGGGCCACAGCGTCGCAGGTGTGGTAGTCATGGACGATGCCGTCAAGACCCACTACCTCGCCAGCCATCTGGAATCCCGTCACCTGATCACGACCATCTTCCGCTGCCACGCAGGTCTTGAAGAACCCGGTTCGGATGGCGTACAGACTGGTGAACTTTTCGCCATTGCGGAACAGAGTCGTTCCACGCTTGATCTTGCGCCGGGCACCGACCAGATCATCGATGCGGTCGAGTTCTTCCCGACTCAGGTCCACTGGCATGCACAGTTCCCGCAGATTGCAGTTTGAACAGGCTACTTTGATGGTTTGAGGATTCATGTTCCTTATTTTGGCACTAATTTGCCGAAAGTCCTGATATTGGTCAAATTTAGCGAAATATCAATGCCCTGCTTTTTGATGGGCATCAAGAATAAAAGCTATGATTTGGGGCATATTCAGCACCCAATGCCAAGGAGTCTAAATGAATGCAGCCGTTGCTGAACCCATTTCCGAAGAACTGCTACGCCGGTTCGACGTGTCGGGTCCGCGCTATACCTCGTACCCAACGGCAGACCGTTTTGTCGAAGCCTTCACGGCTGAAGATTACAAGCAGGCCTTGACGCTGCGCCGCGCTGGCGTGGCCGCCGCCGCCTCGCCGTTGTCGCTCTATGTGCACATTCCTTTTTGTGAATCCCTGTGCTACTACTGTGCCTGCAACAAGATTATCACCAAGCACCATGACAGAGCCGCACCGTATCTCAATTATCTGAGCCGCGAAGTGGACCTGCACACCAAAGAATTGGGTATAGGGCAGGCGGTGTCGCAGGTGCACCTCGGTGGCGGTTCGCCGACTTTCATGTCAGATGATGAGTTGCGCGAGTTAATGGCCATGCTGCGGCGTAATTTCAATTTCGTTCCTGGGGGTGAATACTCGATCGAGGTTGATCCGCGCACGATTGACGCGAAGCGTCTGGACACGCTGGCGGAACTCGGTTTCAACCGCCTGAGTTTTGGTGTGCAGGATTTCGACCCTGCTGTGCAGAAATCGGTGCACCGTGTGCAACCGGCCGAGCAGGTGTTCGCACTGGTCGCCGCTGCGCGCGAGCGCAAGTTTGATTCCATCAACGTTGACCTGATTTACGGGTTGCCACTGCAGAACCCGGAGTCCTTCGACCGCACGCTGGCGCAGGTTGTGGAGTTGCGTCCGGAACGCATTGCGCTGTACGCCTATGCGCATCTGCCGGAGCGCTTCAAGCCGCAACGCCGGATCACCACCACGGAGATTCCGAACGGCGCGGCGAAGGTCGCCATGCTGGCGCGGTCCATGGCAGCGTTCATGCGCGCCGGGTATGTTTACATCGGCATGGACCATTTTGCGTTGCCGACGGATGCTCTGGCAATTGCGCAACGGCAAGGGCGTCTGCACCGGAATTTTCAGGGTTACAGCACGCAGCCCGACTGCGACCTGATTGGTCTGGGCGTATCGTCGATCGGCAAGATCGGCGCGACTTACAGCCAGAACGCCAAGACCATGGAAGAGTATTGCGACTTCCTGGACCAGGGTGAATTCCCGGTGGTACGGGGTCTGGCGCTGTCGCGTGACGACGTTTTGCGCCGCGCTGTCATCATGGCGCTGATGTGCCAAGGTGTTGTCTCGTTTGAATCGATTGAGCTCGCCCATCTGATTGAATTCCGCAAGTACTTTGCTGCCGAAATCGAGGCCCTGCAAAAGCTTGCCGAGCAGGGGCTGGTGACGCTCAACGACACCGGCATCCAGGTCACTACGATGGGATGGTTTTTTGTCCGCGCGGTCGCCATGGTGTTTGACAAATACCTGCAGACCGACCGCACGCGCGCGCGCTTTTCCAAGATCATTTGACCGGTTCGCAAGTGCAAGCATCGCTGGCCCTGACATCCTTGTTGATGGGCTTGGCGGGCGGGCCACACTGCATAGCCATGTGCGGCGCTGCCTGTGCCGGTATCGGGCAGGCCGCGGGCGAGCGCAAGAACAGCGCGATGCTGATTTTTCAGCTCGGGCGCATCATCGGTTATTCAAGTCTCGGCGCGCTGGCCGCCGCTTCCATGCAGGGCCTGGGTTGGCTCACCGTGCAATCGGCCGCGCTGCGTCCGGTCTGGACCCTCTTTCATGTGGCGATGGCTGTCTTGGGTTTGCTGCTGCTATGGAAAGCGCAGCAGCCGGTCTGGCTTGAGCGCGCCGGCAAAGCCATCTGGCAGCGCGCGCGTGCGTTGGCTTGGGGCAAGGGACGTGGTCTGCCCTTGCTGATCGGCGCCCTGTGGACTTTTCTGCCCTGTGGTCTGCTGTATTCCGCTTTGCTGGTTGCCGCCCTGAGCAACAACGCGCTGGAGGGCGCCCTGGTGATGTCGCTTTTTGCACTGGGTACCAGTGTCTCGATGATGGCCGGCCCCTGGCTCTGGCTGCGCCTGGGGGGCAGGGGTGCGGGTGACTGGGGTGTGCGTCTGGCGGGCCTGGTGCTGGCCGCCAGTTCGGTCTGGGCTTTGTGGATGGCCTTTGCCCACAACAACGCTCCCTGGTGCGTTGTGCCCACCTGATCAGCGCGTCTGGCGTTCCTTGATGCGGTCGCCGTCCTGAAGTTTGCTGTCCGGGTAGACGATGACCTGAGTGCCGCTGGCCAGGCCGCTGCCGACCCAGGCCTCAACGCCATTGCGTGCGGCCACATCGATCTCGCGCCGGCGCGCGCGGCCCTGCTCCATTACAAACAGTCCCCAGCGTGCGCCAAGCGGGAACAGGGCGCTGACCGGCAGCTTGACCGCCTTGTCGACAACCTGCACCAGGATCCGGACATCGACCTTGAACCCGTCGCCGAGCGAGCGCCATTTTTCTGCCGGCGACGTGAAGTCGATGACGACGTTGACGCGCTGCTCTTCGACGCCCAGCGCCGAGACCTTGGTGAAGGCCCCCGGTTCGATCAGGCGCACGCGGCCTTCCAGTACATCGGCGCCGCCCCAGTTCGACAGTTGCACGGCAGTGCCCGGCGTGATCTGGGCTGCGTCCTCGGTCAGAATGTCCGCCACCACTTCCAGTTGCGCCGGGTCGCCCAGCTCCAGCAGTGGCGTGCCGGCCAGCACCATGCCTTCGCTCTGCAACAACAACTTGAGCACCTTGCCCGCGACCGGCGCCTTTATCTCGTACGGTCGTTGTTGTCGGTCTGGCCCCGCGTCAGAAAATTGTTTCAGCGCAATGCGGGCCAGTTCGAGCTCATGGCGCGCTGCGTTTTCCTCCTGTCGCGCGCTTTCAAGTTCTTTCTCGCGCAGCCGCACGCTGAGTTGACCGGTCTCGTTCTGGTTCGGCGAGATGAAGCCCTGGCGCGCCAGGGCTTCGTTGCGCCTGAGTTCGACGCGCGCCTGCTCGAGCGAGGCCAGGGCGCGCTCCACATTGGCGCGCGCGCGTGCCACTGACGCTTCTACGGCGCCGATGCGCGCGCCCTGTTCGGCGCGGGCGCGCTCGTCGAGCAGGGTCGGGTTCACAGGCCAAAGCGTGGCCACGCTGGCATTGGCGGCAACCGGGTCGCCTTGTTTCAGGTGCAGTCGCGTGATGCGTCCGGTCAACGGCGTCGAGACGACGTAGCGCTCACGCAGGCGCGTCTTGCCGTCCTCCTGCACGGCGCGCTCAAAGCGCCCCTGGCTCACGCTGGCGACTTCGACCTCCAGTGGCTGCGGCATAAAGGCCCAGGCCAGCAGCGCCAGCGTCATGGCGACGCCGATGCCGATCCAGATTTTTTTCTTCATCATGTTCTCCGGTTTTCCCTATTCGCGTGTCTTGAGGACGCCGACCAGGTCCAGCGCATCGACGCGCCGGCGCACGATCAGCGCACTGACCGCTCCGGCGGCCAGTACTGAAAGCGCGGCAAAGGCAAAAGTGGCGGGTCGTATTGCAAAGGGGAAATAAAACTCGTCAGTCTTGATCAGGCTTACGATGGTCGATCCCAGCAGATAACCGAGCAGCATGCCCAGCGGCAGCGCCAGTGCGATTTCAATCGCCAGCTCGCCGAGCAGGAAGGCGGAGACCTCGCCACGGGTGAAACCCAGAACGCGCAGGCTGGCCAGCTCCCAGGCGCGCTCGGCCAGCGAGATACGGGCGTTGTTGTAGACCACGCCGATGGCAATGACGGTGGCGAACGCGGTCAGAATGCCGCTGAACACCAGCACGTTGCGGGCCGTCACTTCTTCGAGGTTGCGCGTCATCACCGCTTTGCTGAATGCCACCGCGACCCTGGGCAATTCCTTGATCCGGTTCAGCAGTTCCGGTTCATGGCCGCGCTCGACCGCCACCGTCACCTGATTGACCAGATCGCCTTCGCGCAGAAGGCGGTTGAGCGCGCTGCGCTCGATGTACGCGTTCATTCCCATCATTTCCTGCACCACGCCGCTCACCGTCAGGTCGATCACCTCGCGGCGGCCGTCGAGGAACTCCACGCGCACCGTGTCACCGGCCCTGATTTCAAGGCGCTCGGCCAGACGGTCGGTCAGCAACAGTCCGCTTTGCGGCGGCGCGTACAGTTGTTGGTGCATATCGACAATGCGGTGCAGTTCGGGCAGGGCGGTCTTGCCCTGGACCGACCCGTGCCAGGAATGGTTGGCGTGGCGCAGGCGCACCGGCGCGCTGCGCGCGACTTCCACGGCTGTGACATGCGGCAGCCTGGCCACTTCGTGCGCGATGCGCGCCGGCGTCGCTTCCAGCAGCGCGATGGAGACGTCGCCGCGCAGCACCTGGCGGAACTGGGTGTCCATCAGCACGGCAATGGCGTCGCGCCAGAACAGGCCGGTGATCACGATCGCCATTGCCAAGGCAATGCCGAAGATCGTCAGGCCCGTGCGCAGCGGCCGGCGTTCCATGGTGCGCAGGATCATGCGCAGCCCCGGCGAGAACCAGCGCCGCAGGCCCAGGCGTTCGATCAGCATCGGCCGGTAGATGCCGGGCGCCGGCGGACGCATCGCCTCGGCCGGCGCCAGCCTCACCGTGGCGCGCACGGCATGCAGCGTGGCCATTACCGCCGCCAGCAGGGCCACGCCGATGGCAGCCAGAATCAGTTCGGGCTTTACGCGGTAGCGCAATTCAGGAAAGCGGAAGACATCGGCATAAATGCCGACAAACCAGTGCCCGAGCACTGCACCAAGGATAAGGCCCAGGACCACACCGAGCGCGACGATGATCAGAACCAGTTTGAGGTAGTGCAAGCCGATGACCCAGTTGTCATAGCCGATCGCCTTGAGCGCGGCCACCTGTTCGCGCTGGGTCGCGATCTGGCGGCTCAGCACGACGTTGAGCAGAAAGCCTGCCACCAGCAGGAAGATACTGGGCAGGACGGTGCCCAGCACGCGCTGCTCCTTGATCTCCGAGTTCAGGATCATGTGCGACATCTGCCGGTCCCGGCCGCTGGCGCTGATGCCGCCATAGGGCGCCAGCAGGCGGTCCAGGCCGTCGATGACCGGGCCTTCGCTGGCGCCGGGGGCCAGCCGTACCGCCACCTGGTTGAATGCGCCTTCCATGTTGTAGGCGGCCGCCAGCACGCGCCGGTCGAGCCAGAAGACACCGAAGCCGCGCTGATCGGGCGAGCCGCCCAAGCCGGCAAAGATGTACTCGGGCGACAGGGCAATGCCAACGATCAGCAACTGTTCGCGTTTGCCGTTGATCAGCGCGCTGAGCCGGTCACCGGGCTTGAGCTTGCGTGCCAGCGCGAAACCTTCGGACACCAGGGTTTCGATGGCGCCGTTGCGGTGCGCCTCGACCATGCGCCCGCTGCGCAGATGAAGCTTGTTCAAGCGCTGCGGCGCGTGCACGGCGAGTCCGATCAGGCGTCCAATGACCGGATCTGCCACGTCCGCCAGCGTGATCGGCACGATCTGCGTCAGCGAGGTTTCGACATGCGCTGCGCCGGGGATGGTTTGCAACTGGGGTTCCAGCGCCAGCGGCGCGCGTTTGAGCGTGGCAAAGACATCGGCAAAGCGGGCATCGGCGTAATACAGGTCGCGCGACCACGACAGCGCGTCATAAGCGCTAAAACAGGTGATGAAGCCGGCCACGCCGCTGGCCACCACCAGCGCGATGGTCAGCACCTGGCTCCACATCAGGCGCAAGTCGCGCAGCAGCTTGCGGTCCAGTGCTTTCACGCGCCGCTCCTTACCATGACAGCTCCGAAGGACTGAGCTTGCGCGCATTGCGCTCGACGCGCTGGATGCGCCCGCCGCCCAGGTAGAGCACGCGGTCTGCCATGCCGGCAATGGCCGCATTGTGCGTTATGACCACCGCCGTCGTGCCGATTTCGCGGTTGATGCGCGCAATCACCTCGAGCACCAGTTTCCCGGTGAGGTAGTCGAGTGCGCCGGTGGGTTCATCGCACAGCAGCACTTCAGGGCGTTTCACGATGGCGCGCGCGATGGCCACGCGCTGCTGCTCGCCACCGGAGAGTTGCGACGGGAAGTGGTCGAGCCGGTCCGACAGGTCGACCAGGCCGAGCGCCTCGACCGCTGGCATCGGTTGCTCGGAGATGTCAGTCACCAGTTCCACATTCTCGCGCACCGTCAGGCTGGGAATCAGGTTGTAGAACTGGAACACAAAGCCGACATGCTCGCGCCGGTACTGCGTCAGCTGGGCTTCGCTTGCCGCTGTCAACTCGTGCTCGGCAAAGCGCGCGCTGCCGCTGCTGGGGCGGTCAAGCCCGCCCAGGATGTTGAGCAGTGTTGATTTGCCGCTGCCCGACGGCCCCAGCAGCACGATGAACTCGCCGCGGTAGATGGTCAGTTCCACATCGCGCAGCGCGTGGACGGCGACCTCGCCCATCTGGTAGGTCTTGCACAGTTGTCGGGCGCTGAAAATCGGCGGCCGACCGGTCGGGTCAGCCTGGGTTTCGACGGAAGCGGCAGGAGTGGGTGGGTTGTCGGACACGGTGGGCGCTTTCGCCTGGAAGACAGGTTTTTTCCACTATGGTCATCATTGACAGGCTTGTGTTTGACGATGATCAATCTTGTGTGTACCCGCGTCATCGCAGGGATAATCCACGCCATGCCGAGCCCGAATCCTGTTTTGCCAGACCGCTGGAAGCTCTCCGTTGCGCCCATGCTCGACTGGAGTGATCGCCACTGTCGCTACTTTCACCGTCTGCTGACGCGTCGCGCCCTGCTGTACACCGAGATGGTGACCACCGGCGCGCTGATCCATGGCGACGTGGCACGCCATCTGCGCTTCAACGTCGAGGAGCATCCGCTGGCGCTGCAACTCGGTGGCAGTGAGCCGGCCGATCTGGCGCACTGCGCGCGCCTGGGCGAGCAGTGGGGCTACGACGAAATCAACCTGAATTGTGGTTGCCCGAGCGAGCGCGTGCAGCGCGGCGCTTTTGGCGCCTGCCTGATGGCCGAGCCTAAGCTGGTGGCCGATTGCGTCAAGGCCATGTGTGACGGGGTGCAGGTTCCGGTCACGGTGAAGCACCGCATTGGCATCGATCGCGACGAGGACTACGGGTTCGTGCGTGACTTTGTCGGCACCGTGGCGCAGGCCGGCTGCCGCGTTTTCATCGTGCACGCCCGAAACGCCTGGCTGCAGGGTCTGTCGCCCAAGGAAAACCGCGACATCCCGCCGCTGCGTTACGAATCGGCCTACCGTCTCAAGTCCGACTTTCCCGATTTGACCATTGTGGTCAATGGCGGCATCACGACTTCGGAGCAGGTTAGCGGGCATCTGGCGCAAGTCGATGGCGTGATGCTCGGGCGCGCGGCCTACCACAATCCCTGGTGGCTCAGCGAGTGGGATGGCGCCTTCTATGGGGCCGAGCCCGGCGCACTGACGCGCGAGGGTATCGAGGAAGAAATGGTGCGCTACATGGCACGTGAAGCCGCCGCCCACGGCACACCCTGGTCCAACGTGGCGCGCCACATGCTGGGCCTGCGCCATGGCCTGGCCGGCTCGCGGCGCTGGCGCCAGGTCTGGAGCGACCACCGGCTCAAAACCTTGCCGGCGCACGAGGTCATGGCACTGGCGCACGCCAAGGTATCATGACGCCTTCTTTGGCGGGTGTTGCGGCCGCTGCGCCGCGCGCCCTTTTCACTGCTTAATCGATCCGTGCGTCTCAATTCAATCAAGTTATCGGGCTTCAAGTCCTTCGTCGAGCCCACCACCTTCATGCTGCCGGGTCAACTGGTGGGCGTGGTCGGGCCTAACGGCTGCGGCAAGTCCAACATCATGGATGCGGTGCGCTGGGTGCTGGGCGAGTCCAAGGCGTCCGAGTTGCGCGGCGAGTCGATGCAGGACGTCATTTTCAACGGCACGACAACGCGCAAAGCGGCCAGCCGCGCCAGCGTCGAACTGTCGTTTGACAATGCCGATCACCGTGCCGGCGGCCAGTGGAACCAGTTCACCGAGATCGCGGTCAAGCGCGTTTTGACGCGCGACGGTACCAGCAGTTACTACATCAACAACCAGCCGGTGCGCCGGCGCGATGTGCAGGACGTGTTTCTGGGCACCGGCCTGGGCCCGCGCGCCTACGCCATCATCGGCCAGGGCACGATCAGCCGCATCATCGAGAGCAAGCCCGAGGAACTGCGCCTGTTCCTGGAAGAGGCCGCTGGCGTCTCCAAGTACAAGGAACGCCGCCGCGAAACCGAGAACCGCCTCAGCGATACGCGCACCAACCTGACACGGGTCGAGGACATCCTGCGCGAACTCACCGGCAACCTGGAAAAGCTGCAGGGTCAGGCCGAGGTCGCCAAGAAGTACAACACGCTGACGGCGGATGTGACGCTCAAGCAGCATCAGCTCTGGTTTTTGCGGCGCGCTGAATCCGAGGCCGAGCAGGCCAAGGTCAAGAATGACGCCATGGGCGCGGTCAATGCGCTGGAATCCCAGGTGGCCGACCTGCGCCATATCGAGGCCGAGTTGGAGACCGTGCGCCAGGCCCATTACGCTGCCGGCGACCAGGTGAATCAGGCGCAGGGTCTGCTCTACGAGGCCAGCACCGAGGTCGGACGGCTCGAAGCCGAGATCCGTTTTGTGGTCGAAGGGCGCCAGCGCGCCCTGCAGCGCCTGAACACGCTTAAGGAACAGGACGCGCAATGGCGTACGCGCCAGGACGATGCCCAGGCCGAGATTGAAAGCCTGTCGGAACTGGCCATGGTGGGCGAGGAAAAGACCGAACTGCTGGCGGCGCAGGTTGAAGACCAGGCCCAGCAGTTACCGGCGCTGGAAGAAGCGCTGCGCCAGGCGCAAAAGGCCGCCAACGAGCAGCGCGCCAGCGTGGCCCAGGTGCAGCAGCAGATTCAGGTGCTGGCAGCCGAGCAGCGCAGCATTGAGGAGCAGGCACGCCAGTTCAGCAGCCGGCGCGAACGTTTGACGGCCGATCGCAACGCACTGGCGGCGCCCGACGAAGCGCGTCTGTTGGCGTTGCAGGAGCAGCTTGAAGCCGCGCAGGAAACCGCCAGCGTGATGGACGCCCGTCTGCATGAGTTGCAGGAAAGCGTGCCACAACTCGATGACAACCGGCGTGCACAGCAGCAGGCGGTCAATGCCGAGTCGGCCCGTCTGGCCGATCTGTCGGCGCGTCTGGAGGCCCTCAAGGCCTTGCAGGAGAAGGTCAAAACCGACGGCAAGCTGCAACCCTGGCTGCTCAAGCACGGGCTCGACGGCTTGCAGGGTTTGTGGAGCCGAATTCACATCGAGCGCGGCTGGGAGACCGCACTTGAAGGCGCGCTGCGCGAGCGCATGGGCGCGCTGGAGGTCTCGCGCCTGGAAATGCTGCGCGCTTTTGACAGCGACGCACCGCCGGCCAAGCTGGCGTTTTACAGCCCGCCGGCAGCCGGTCTGCCCGACAACAGCCCATCGACGCTGGCGCGCCTGTCTGATCTGTTGCGTGTTGGTGACGCCGGTCAGCGTGCCGTGCTGACCGACTGGCTGCATGGCTGCTATACCGCGGCCAGCTTCGAGGACGCGCTGGCCAGTCGCAGCCAGTTGCAAGCGGGCGAGTTGATCTTTGTGAAGAGTGGCCACGCGGTTGGTGTCTGCAGCGTGAGTTTTTACGCACCCGATTCCGAACAGGCTGGCTTGCTGGCGCGCGCCCAGGAAATCGAAAACCTGGAGAAGCAACTTCGCGCCCAGACCCTGATTGCCGAGGAGGCACGCACTGCTTTGATTCGCAGCGAAGCCGCTTACGCCGAAGCATCGCAGAGCCTGGTGCTGAGCCGGCGCGAAGCGGCCGAGAGCCAGAGCCGCGCGCATGAATTGCAGGTTGAGAGTCTGCGCCTGACGCAGGCTGCTGAACAGATGCGCCAGCGCAGCGCCCAGATCGGCGCCGATCTGGCCGAGATCGATGCCCAGCTTGAGGATTTGCAGGAGCGCCGTGTCACCGCCGAGGGCCGCTTCGAAGAGCTCGACATGCAGCTCGCCGACACCCAGGAACTCCATGCCACGCTCGATGAGCAGGTGATGCTGGCCGAGCGCCGGTTGACCGAGTCGCGCGAGCAGCAGCGCAGCCTGGAGCGCCAGGCGCAGGAGGCGGTGTTTTCCATGCGCAGTCTGGATGCGCGCAAGGCCGAGTTGTCGCGCGCCATCGAGACCGCGCAGCGCCAAGGCGAAGACGTCCAGGCTGAGGCCTTGAAGGCGCAGCAGGAACTGACCCAGCTCAACGACGCTGCGGCGCGTGGTGGCCTGGAGAGCGCGCTGGCCGTCAAGCTCGAACGCGAGCAGGCGCTGGGCGCACGGCGCAGCGAGTACGACGACCTGACCGCCAAGCTGCGCGCCAGCGACGAGCGCCGCCTGCGCGTTGAGCGTGAACTTGACCCGCTGCGCCAGCGCATCACCGATTTCCAGCTCAAGGAACAGGCTGCGCGCCTGGGCTTCGAGCAGTACACGCAATTGCTCGTCGATGCCCAGGCCGATCTCGAACTGTTGGCGCAGTCGATCAGCGACAAACGGGTGCGCCTGGGCGGTCTGCAAGGCGAGATTGACACGCTGCACCGCGACATCGCGGCACTCGGTGCTGTCAATCTGGCCGCGCTGGAGGAACTCAGCGCAGCCAGCGAGCGCAAGAACTTTCTCGATGCCCAGTCGGCCGACCTGAACGAGGCGATGACGACGCTGGTGGAGGCGATCAAGCAGATCGACGGCGAAACGCGCGAGCTGCTGTCGGGCACCTTCGACGCCGTCAACCAGCACTTTGGCCGCATGTTCCCGGAACTGTTTGGCGGCGGCAACGCGCGCCTGGTGATCACCGGAGAAGAAATTCTGGACTCTGGCGTGCAGGTGATTGCGCAACCGCCGGGCAAGAAGAACCAGACCATTCACCTGCTCTCCGGCGGTGAAAAGGCACTGACCGCGATTGCCCTCGTGTTTGCCATTTTCCAGCTTAATCCCGCGCCCTTTTGTCTGCTCGACGAGGTCGACGCGCCGCTGGACGACGCCAACACCGAGCGCTATGCCAAGCTGGTGCTGAGCATGAGCCGCGAAACGCAGTTCCTGTTCATCAGCCACAACAAGATCGCGATGGAAATGGCCGAGCAACTGATCGGCGTGACCATGCAGGAGCAGGGCGTCTCGCGCATCGTGGCGGTTGACATGGATGCAGCCGTATCGATGACAGAAGGCAATTGATTCAGATGGGACATTTCCATGATGAGTAATCTGCAGATGGGTTTGGCTGCGGTGGGCGGCCTGGTGCTGGCAGCGATGGTGGGGCACGCGGCCTGGATCTCGCGCCGCAGCCGGCCACGCCAGGCGTCGGCTGACGCGGGCGTCAGTGCCGACACCCAAGCCGCGGTCGACATTGAGCCCGAGCTCGACGCCGCTGCCTTCGATGTGGCGAAATTCCCTTTGCCGGCGCCGGAGAAAAAGCCCGCCATGGACGCCCTGATTGACGTCATCGCGCCAATCGTGCTGGAGGATGTGGTTTCGGGCGACGCGGCACTGGCCGCCATGCCCAGCACGCGGCGCGCCGGCAGCAAGCCGTTCGCGGTCGAGGGTTTCAACGAGGTCAGCCAGAGCTGGGAATTGCCGCAGGCCGGCCAACGCTACGGCGCGTTCCAGGCCGGTGTGCAACTGGCGAATCGCGCTGGCGCGCTCAATGACATTGAATACTCTGAATTTGTCGTCAAGACGCGCGATTTTTGCGAGTCCGTCAACGGTACGCCGGATTTCCCGGAGATGCGCGAAGAGGTGGCGCGAGCCCGCGAGCTCGACCAGTTTGCCAGCGAAAACGATGCCCAGCTTGGCTTCGTGCTGCGCGCGCGCAACTCCGCCTGGAGCCCGGGTTATGTGCAGCAAAGCGCAGCGCGCCTGGGCTTTGTCGCTGGCGTCATCCCTGGACGCATGGTGATACCGGCCAGCACGGTGGGCCTGCCGCCGGTGCTGAGCCTGAGTTTTGATGTGCAGGCGGCCATGGCCGAGGACCCGACCCAATCCGCCATCCGCGAGTTGGCCATCAGTCTGGATGTGGCCCAGGTCGATCGCAGCGAATGCGCCTTCCAGCGCCTGCGCGAGGCGGCGCAACTGCTGGCCGAGAGCATGGACGGTGTGGTCACCGATGACAACGGCATGCTGCTCACGCGCGAAGCCATGGACGAGATCGGCGCCGAGCTCGAAAAACTCTATGACAAGCTTGATGAGCGCGACCTCTCGGCCGGCTCGGCCGCTGCGCGGCGTCTGTTTTCCTGAGTTCCTCCAGGTCATTACTTGATCGCGCGATGACGTCGGATTTGTTTGCATCCTCAGCCACGCCCGCACCCGATGCCGAGGCAGTTGCGCAGCTCAGGCGCACCCTGCACGAACACGCGCACCGTTATTACGTGCTTGACGATCCGCTGATTTCGGATGCCGAATACGACCGGCTGTTTCAGCAACTCCAGGCGATCGAGGCTGCGCACCCGGAACTGGTGACGCCGGACTCGCCAACGCAGCGCGTGGGCGGTCGCCCGCTTGACGCCTTCGCCAGCGTGCGCCATGCGCTGCCGATGCTGAGCATCCGCACCGAGACCGATACCGAAGCCAGCGGTGCTGAAGCGTTTGATGGCCGGGTGCGCCGTGAACTTGGTCTCGATGCGGCTGCGCCAGCGATTGAGTACGTGACCGAGCCCAAGTTCGACGGTCTGGCGATGAGCCTGCGTTATGTGCGCGGTGTGCTGGTGCAGGCCGCCACGCGTGGCGACGGTGAACTGGGCGAGGAGGTCACGCAAAACATCCGCACGATTGGGCAGATTCCGCTGGCCCCCACGCTTCTCGCTGCGCGTAGTTCGCTGCCCCCCGAGGGGGCGCTCGCGCCTTGGGGCGGCCCGGCGGCGCTCGGTAGTGGTGCCTCGCTGCCTCAAGTGCCCGAAGTGCTCGAAGTCCGTGGCGAGGTCTATATGCGCCGCGATGACTTCGAGGCCCTCAACGCGCGCCAGCGCGAGAAGGGGCTCAAGACCTTCGTCAACCCGCGCAATGCTGCCGCCGGCGCTGTGCGCCAATTGGACCCCGCGATTGCGGCGCAGCGCCCCTTGAGTTTCTTCGCCTACGGCCTGGGCGAGGTGACGCCGGTGGAGCAGGGCGGTCCGGTCTTCGAGACCCATTTCGAGCTGTTGCAAACCCTCAAGGCCTGGGGCTTTCCAGTCTCTGATCTGGTTCAGGTGGCGCAGGGCGCGCCGGAACTGATTGCCTACTACGAGTCGATTGCGCGCACACGCGACAGTCTGGGTTTTGACATCGACGGTGTGGTCTACAAGGTCAACAGCCTGGCCTTGCAGCGGCGCATGGGTTTTGTCACGCGCGAGCCGCGCTGGGCGGTCGCGCACAAGTTTCCGGCGCAGGAGCAGATCACCACCGTGCTTGGCATCGAGGTACAGGTCGGTCGCACCGGCAAACTCACGCCGGTGGCAAAGCTTGCGCCCGTTTTTGTTGGCGGCGTTACTGTCACCAACGCCACCTTGCACAACGAGGACGAAGCGCGGCGCAAGGACGTGCGCGTCGGCGACAGCGTGGTCGTGCGCCGCGCCGGCGACGTGATCCCCGAGGTGGTTGCTGTGCTGGTGGAAAAGCGCCCGCCCGATGCGCCGCAGTTCACGATGCCGCAGCAATGCCCGGTCTGCGGTAGCACCGCGCTGCGCGAAGAGGGCGAAGTCGATTACCGCTGCAGCGGCGGCCTCTTTTGCAGCGCGCAGCGCAAGCAATCGATTCTGCATTTTGCCCAGCGCCGCGCGGTCGAGGTCGAGGGCCTCGGTGAAAAACTGGTCGATCAACTGGTTGATGGCCATGTCATCCGAACCCTGCCGGATCTGTATCGACTGGGTCTCACAGCGCTGGCCAGTTTGGCGCGCATGGCGGACAAGTCGGCGCAGAACATCGTTGTGGCATTGGAGAAATCGAAGCAGACGACGCTGCCGCGCTTTTTGTTTGGTCTGGGCATACGCCATGTTGGCGAGGCCACCGCCAAGGAACTGGCGCGTCACTTCGGCAGCCTGGACGCCATCATGGACGCCAGCGAGGAGCAGTTGCTCTCGGTTGCCGATGTCGGTCCAATCGTCGCGCACAGTCTGCGCACGTTTTTTGACCAGCCGCACAACCGCGAGGTGGTGGCTCAGTTGCGCGCATGCGGTGTGAACTGGAGCGAGGGTGCGCCGGCGGTGCAGGCGCCGCAGCCGCTCGCCGGCAAGACGCTGGTGCTGACCGGCACGCTGCCAACGCTGAGCCGCGATCAGGCGAAAGATTTGATCGAGGCCGCTGGGGGCAAGGTGGCGGGCTCGGTCAGCAAAAAGACGTCCTACCTTGTGGCCGGCGCCGAGGCTGGATCGAAACTCGACAAGGCGCTTGAGCTCGGTGTTGCCGTCCTTGATGAAGCCGGACTGAAGGACTTGCTCAATGGCCATTCGTGAGATTCTCAAGATGGGCGATGCGCGCCTGTTGCGCGTTGCCAAGCCGGTGACGGTTTTCGACAGCGATGACTTGCACCGGCTGATTCTGGACCTGCTCGACACCATGGCCGCGGCCAACGGTGCCGGGCTGGCAGCGCCGCAGATCGGTGTTGATTTGCAACTGGTGATTTTTGGCACCGATGCGCCCAACCCGCGCTACCCGGATGCGCCGCTGGTACCCAGAACCGTGCTGATCAACCCGGTCATTACGCCGCTGCCTGACGCCTCCGGCGCGCTGCTGGAGGACGAGGATTGGGAGGGCTGCCTCTCGGTGCCCGGTTTGCGCGCCGTGGTGCCGCGATTTGCCCGCATCCGCTACGCCGGCTTTGACCAGTATGGTGACCCGATTGATCGCAAGGTTGAGGGCTTTCACGCGCGCGTCGTGCAGCATGAGTGCGATCACCTGATTGGCAAGCTGTATCCGATGCGCGTGCGTGATTTCAGCCGTTTTGGCTTCACCGAGGTGCTGTTTCCGGGGCTTGACGCCGTGCAGGACGATTGATCAGAGCCAGAGTCCGCTGCGTGGCACTTCGTTGATCAGCACAGGCTCGCCACCAATCAAGAACGCGCCGAGCACCCAGCTGAGCACGGCGATGAAGATGCTGGCGAAGAAGGCGGTCCAGAAACCTGAAACCCTGAAGCCCCGCACCAGCGACGAAACCAGCTGAATCATCAGGGCGTTGATGACCAGCAGGAACAGGCCGAAGGTCAGCAGCGTCAGCGGCAGCGTCAGCACGATCAGCAGTGGCTTGACGATGGCATTGGCAAAGCCCAGCAACAGGGCGGAGACGATGAGCGACGCGGTGTCGGCAAAGTCAATGCCCTTGAAGATGTGACTGGCGACCCAGAGCGAGAGCGCGGTGATGGCCCAGTGCAACAGGAAAGGCGCCAGATGGTGCAGCATGCGTGAAGACCTTATTTGAACCTGGAACGGCAGACAAGGCATCATAGCGTCTGGTGCGCTACTTTCCGGCACGAAAATAGCGTTTGACGGTCAGCGTTTCAACCCCGTTTCAAGGATTTATTCATGGCAAAAATTGCATTTCTCGGCACCGGTCTGCTCGGCGCCGCTTTCGCTGAAGCTGCAGCCGTGCGCGGTGACACGGTCACGGCCTGGAACCGCTCAAGCGACAAGTTGCTGACGCTCGTGCCTTTTGGCGTGATCGCGGCGGCCACGCCAGCGCAGGCGGTGCGTGATTGCACCCGTGTGCACCTGGTTCTCAAGGACGACGACGTGGTTGAAGATGTGCTGGCGGCAGCGCGTCCGGGACTGGCCAGCGGTGTGGTCATCATCGACCACACCACGACGCTGCCCGAGCGCACCGCAGCGCGCGCAGCGCTGTTTGCTGCGCAGGGCCTGAAGTACCTGCATTGCCCGGTCTTCATGGGTCCGCCCGCAGCGCGCAAGGCGCTGGGCAGCATGATGGTGGCCGGTCCGCAGGCGATTTTTGATGAGGTGAGGACGGAACTGGCCAAGATGACGGGCCGGCTTGAATATGTTGGCGCGCGCAGTGATCTGGCCGCCGTCAAAAAGCTGTGTGGCAACGCCGCCATCATTGGCATGTCTGCCTTGCTGGCCGATATCCTGACCATCGCGCAAGCCAGCGGCGTCAGCGGTGAAGACGCGATCGGGGCGCTGGGCCTGTTCGACCTGAACACCACGATAGCCGGGCGCGGCATGAACATGGCCAGGGGCAATTTCGACCCGAGTTTCGAGTTGGCGATGGCGCGCAAGGACGTGCGACTGATGCTGGAGACGGTCGGCACACGCCCGATGGCGGCCTTGCCGGCGATAGCTGCGCGAATGGACCAGTTGATTGCGACGGGTCACGGTGCACGCGATGCCAGCGTGCTTGGCATCGACGCCGTGGCGCGCCCTTGAACCAGTGCGTCAGCCCTGGCGCTGGCGCAGGATGGCGAGCCTGACCAGCGGCAGGCGGTCGTTGCCGAAGTACATGTCGTCGCCGACAAACAGGGTGGGCGAGCCAAATCCGCCGCGCGCAATCACTTCTTCGGTGTTGGTCTTGAGCTGTTGCTTGATGTCGGCCTGAGCAATGCCGGCCAGAAAGGCAGCGCCGTCGATGCCGAGTTGCTGGCAGATCGCCAGCAGCACAGCGTCCTGCGAGATGTCTTCCTCGCGCGCCCAGTAGGCCTCGAACACGGCCTTGGCAAAGGCCGGCAACTTGCCCTGTGGCGCCAGCCAGAGGCAGCCGCGCATGGCCTTGACGCTGTTGACCGGAAACACCCGCGGCGGCATGACAATCTTCAAACCGGCCACGCGCGCCCAGTCCTGCAAGTCCTTGAGCATATAGGCCTGTTTGGCCGGCACCGGGTTTTCGCGCATGGCGTAGACGCTGGGGTTGACGCTGTTGAAGATGCCGCCCACCAGCACCGGGCGCCAGTGAATCGGTTCTTCCAGTTCGGCCGCCAGGATCTGGAGGTTGTGAAAGGCCAGGTAGGTCCAGGGACTCGAGCAGTCAAAGAAAAATTCAAGCATGGTGGTGCGCTTTCAATCGGGTTGGTGGTCGCTGCAGCGTCATTCTCACACTTCCCGTCAAGCCCGCGTGTGTCGGATGGGACGCGGCAGATTGCCGCCAGGACATCCTTCGCGGCGGCTCCGGCGGTTTCGGTGCCTCAGGGGTCAAGCTGTCGGCGGGCAAGCATAAAATCCGGTGCAAATGCATCAGCGCGCAAAAGAGATCAAGGACACGTTCAGTGTGCTACTTGAACCGCTGCGGGATGAATTCAAAAGCACCCAGAAGTTTGTTCGCCAGACATGGGCGGCTCTTAGGCCCGACGTTTTTGATGAGCTACCTGCCGTTCGGCATTGCAGAGTTCATTCATCGGATGTTCTTCTACCTGCTCAGGACCAATATCGACTACGTGCGCACCTGCCTTGAGCACGGAGACGCCTACAAGTTCTCGCTCAAGGAGCCGGCCTGACCCTGGCCAGCCAGCGTGGGGCTTCAGTTCTGCGCCAGCGCTTCCATCAACTCGGTCTCGATCGCGATCTGGGCCCGGTTGTGCTGTAACTCGGCGCCTTCGATCAGGAAGGTGTCGTCGACCCGTTCACCGAGCGTGGCAATCTTGGCCAGTTGCAGATTGATCTTGTGCCGTGCCAGCACGCGGGCCACGCTGTAGAGCAGGCCGACGCGGTCGCTGGCGGAGATGTTGAGCAGCCAGCGCTGGCCTTTCTCATCAGGACGCAGCGTGACGCGCGGGGCGATCGGGAAGCTCTTGACCCGGCGTGACACCCGTCCGCGGCTCGGTGGCGGCAGTGCTGTGGTCTGGGTGACGGCACGGCTGAGTTCGCTCTCGACCATGCTGATGAGTTCCTGGTAATGCTCGGACCAGCTTGAGGCTGTGATCTGAAAGGTGTCCAGGGCGTAGCCATTATTGGCGGTATGGATGCGCGCATCGAGAATGCTGAAGCCGCCCTTGTCGAAGTAGCCGCAGATGCGCGCAAACAGGTCGGGCTGATCCGGTGTGTAGACCACCACCTGCAGGCCTTCACCGACCGGAGAATGGCGCGCCCGCACGATGGACTTGCCCGAACCCACATGGCGCGAGAGTTGGCGCGCATGCCAGGCGATGTCGGTAGCGTCGTGGCGCATGAAATAGCCGACATCGAGCGTGTCCCACAGTTTCTTGTGCGCCTCGAAGGGCATGGCGTAGAGCGCCAGCAGGATCAGTGCTTCGCGCTTGCTGGCCTCAACCTCGGCGTCCGGGTCTGGCGCGCGCCCGCCGAGCGCACGCAGGGTCATGCGGTACAGGTCTTCCAGCAGTTTGCCTTTCCAGGCGTTCCATACTTTGGGCGAGGTGCCGCGGATGTCGGCCACGGTCAGCAGATAAAGCGCGGTGAGATTGCGCTCGTTGCCGACGCGCTTGGCAAAAGCCTGAATGACAGCAGGATCGCTCAGGTCTGATTTCTGCGCCGTATGGCTCATCGTCAGGTGCTCGTGCACGATGAAGGCGATCAACTGGGCGTCTTCTTTTTGAAAGCCGTGCTGGCGGCAGAAACGCCGCACCTCGACGGCACCAAGTTCCGAATGGTCGCCGCCGCGGCCCTTGGCGATGTCGTGAAACAGCGCTGCCGCGTACAGGACCCAGGGCTTGTCCCAGCCCGACGCCAGTTGCGAGCAGAACGGGTACTCGTGCGCGTGTTCGACAATGAAGAAACGCCGCACGTTGCGCAAGACCATCAGGATGTGCTGGTCCACGGTATAAACGTGAAACAGGTCGTGCTGCATCTGGCCAACGATCTTGCGAAACACCCACAGGTAGCGTCCCAGCACCGAGGTCTGGTTCATCAGGCGCATGGCGTGCGTGATGCCGTCGTGCTCCATCAGGATCTTGCGGAAGGTCTCGCGGTTGACCGGGTCGGCGCGGAACTTGCCATCCATCACCGCGCGTGCGTTGTAGAGCGCCCGCAGCGTGCGTGCCGACAATCCCTTGGCGCCGACCGTGGTCTGGTAGACCAGAAAGGTTTCCAGAATGGCGTGCGGCTCGCGCTGGTACAGGTCGTCGCTGGCGACTTCGACCATGCCGGCCTTGTCGAAGAAACGCGCGTTGATCGGGCGCGGCTCGTGCGTCGAGGGGTTGAGCCGCTCCTCGATATTGAGCAGCAGGATCTGGTTGAGCTGTGTTACCGCTTTCGCCGCCCAGTAGTAGTGGCGCATCAGCATCTCGCTGGGCCGGATCTGGAACGGCTTGGAGGTATCGACAGCCCTTGGATCGGTGGGTTTCGCCGCCGGGCCGCCCCAAGGCGAAACAGCCCCCCCGGGGGGCAGCGACGACACGTCAGTGCGGAGCGTGGGGGCCACATAGCCAAATGCCTGCGCTACCGAAGTCTGCAGGTCAAAGACCAGGCGGTCTTCGCGCCGCTTCGCAATCAGGTGCAGGCGTGCGCGGATCAGGCGCAGCAGGGCTTCGTTGTGCTTGATCTGTTTGACTTCAAAGTCGGTTGCCAGGCCGTTTTTTGCCAGTTCATCCCAGTCGGAGCCGTAGCCGGCAGCTCGCGCCACCCACAGGATGACCTGCAGGTCGCGCAGCCCCCCGGGTGACTCCTTGCAGTTGGGCTCCAGCGCGTAGGGCGTGTCTTCGAATTTGCTGTGGCGCTGACGCAGTTCCAGCGTCTTGGCGACAAAGAACGCGTTCGGGTCTATCGCCGCCATGAACTGCTTCTGGAATCGCGCGTACAGATCGGCACTGCCGGTGATGAGGCGGCTTTCAAGCAGGCAGGTCTGGATCGTCACATCGTTGGCGGCCTCGTGCAGGCACTCGGCCAGCGTGCGCACGCTCGATCCGATCTCCAGACCGGTGTCCCAGCAACTGCCGATAAAGCCTTCGATGCGGGCCTTGAGCGCGGCATCGCTGTCGGGGGATTCGCCATCGGGCAGCAGCACCAGGACATCGACGTCGGAGTAGGGGAATAACTCGCCGCGTCCGTAACCGCCGACCGCCAGCAGGGCAAAGGGGGCGGCAAAACCGGCGTGTTGCCATAGCGCCTTCAGGGTGGTATCGGCCAGCTTCGACAAGGACCCCAGGGTCGCGCGCACGCCGCGCGTGGAGGAGGTTCCGCTCGACGCCAGCGACTGCAGCAAGGCATTTTTTTCGGCGCGGAAATGCGTGCGCAGCGCTGCCGGATCGAACATGAGGGCTACTTCACAAAGGCCGGCAGCGGCGGGCAGCCGTCGGAGAGGGTCAACACCTCGTAGCCGGTCTCGGTCACCAGCACGGTGTGCTCCCATTGCGCCGAGAGTGAGCGGTCCTTGGTGACGATGGTCCAGCCGTCGCCCATTTCCTTGATCTCGCGCCGTCCCGCATTGAGCATGGGCTCGATCGTGATCGTCATGCCGGCCTTGAGCTGGTCCAGCGTGCCCGGGCGGCCGTAGTGCAGGACCTGCGGCTCTTCATGGAACAGCCGTCCGATGCCGTGGCCGCAGAATTCGCGCACCACGCTCAGGCCGTGACCCTCGGCAAACTGCTGGATCGCATGGCCGACATCGCCCAGGTAGGCGCCCGCTTTGACTTTGACGATGCCGTGCCACATCGCTTCGTAGGTCAGCGCGCACAGGCGGCGCGCCGCCAGCGAGGCCTCGCCGACGACAAACATCCGGCTGGAGTCGCCGTGCCAGCCGTCCTTGATGACCGTGACGTCGATGTTGACGATGTCGCCCTTCTTGAGTGGCTTGTCGTTCGGAATGCCGTGGCAGACCTGGTGGTTGATCGAGGTGCAGATCGCCTTCGGATACGGGTTGTGCCCGGACGGCGCGTAGTTCAGCGGCGCCGAGACAGCCTGCTGCACCTGGGTCGTGTAGTCATTGGCCAGCTTGTCGATCTCGTTGGTCGTGATGCCGGGCTTGACGAAGGGCGTCAGGTAGTCCAGCAACTCTGCCGCCAGGCGGCCGGCTACGCGCATGCCGGCGATACCGGCGGCGTCTTTGTAGGTGATTGTCATGGGCCCAATTATCCCATTGCGCGTTGCCGCTTGCGCCGCCTGTCCGTGATGGGCGGGTAAAATTGCGGTCATTCCCGAGGCGGGCCGCAGCACGTGTTTGCCGTGGACTCCTTGTCAACCCAGTCAGCCACCCTATCCAGGCCTCCAACGTGACCCTGTCCATCAGCCAATTCGAGGGCGGTAGCGCACTCAGCCCCTTCCGTGTCCAGCAACTCCTGCCTATTTTGCAGGCGATCAACGACAGGATCTGCGGTGTCGCCGCGCGTTACGTGCACCTCGTGAGCACCGATGCCGAGCCCGAGACCAGGCTCAAAGCCCAGTTGACGGCACTGCTGACCTATGGCCCGGCCTATAGCGGCCCTCTCGATGGTGCGCTGTTTGTGGTGACGCCGCGCTTTGGCACGGTGTCACCCTGGGCCTCCAAAGCGACCGATATTGCCCATAACTGCGGCCTGGCCGTGCGCCGGGTCGAGCGCGTGCTCGAATACCGTCTTGCGCTCAAGCCCGGCCTTTTGGGCAAAGCCACATTGACGCCGGCACAGCAGGCGCAGATTGGCGACTTGCTGCACGACCGCATGACCGAGAGCGTCATGTTCGACCGCGCCAGCGCCTGCGGGCTGTTCAGCGAATTGCCGGCGGCGCCGCTGGCGCATGTCGATGTGCTGCACGGTGGCAAGGCGGCGCTTCAGGCGGCCAACACCGAATTCGGCCTGGCGCTTGCCGCCGACGAGATCGACTACCTGGAGCAGGCTTTCACGCAACTGCAGCGCAACCCGACCGACGTCGAGCTGATGATGTTTGCGCAGGCCAATAGCGAGCATTGCCGCCACAAGATTTTCAACGCGCAGTTCACGATCGACGGTACGCCGCAGGGCATGAGCTTGTTCGGCATGATCCGCCACACGCACCAGACGCATCCGCAGCACATGCTGGTGGCCTATTCGGATAACGCCTCGGTCATGGAAGGTGGGGTTGTGGAGCGTTTTGTTGCGCAGTCGGCCACTGCCCAGGGCAGCAGCAGCGCCGGGCGTTATGAGTCGCAAGCACGCACCCATCACATCCTGATGAAGGTGGAAACGCACAACCACCCGACCGCGATTTCTCCATTCCCCGGTGCCGCCACCGGCGCGGGCGGCGAAATTCGCGACGAGGGCGCCACCGGGCGCGGCTCCAAACCCAAGGCCGGCCTGACCGGCTTTACGGTGTCGAAGATTAATTGGAATCTGACACCCATTGATGCCTACGGCAAGCCGGGCCACATCGCCAGTCCGCTGCAAATCATGATCGAAGGGCCACTCGGTGGCGCTGCCTTCAACAACGAGTTTGGCCGACCCAATCTGCTGGGCTACTTCCGTGAATACGAGCAGGCTATCGCCTATCGCACAAGCGACCATGCGGGCTTGCAACAGGAGCAGCGCGGTTACCACAAACCGATCATGATCGCCGGCGGCCTCGGTGTGATTGACGCCACGCAGACGCACAAGATTGCGTTTCCGGCTGGCAGCCTGCTGATTCAGTTGGGCGGCCCTGGCATGCGCATCGGCATGGGCGGCAGTGCCGCCAGTTCCATGGCGACCGGCGCCAATGCCGCTGAACTCGATTTTGATTCGGTTCAGCGCGGCAACCCCGAGATTGAGCGCCGGGCGCAGGAGGTCATCAACCAGTGCTGGCTGCTGGGGCAGGGTGGTGCCGGGCAGATTGGCAATCCGATTCTGGCGATCCACGACGTTGGCGCGGGCGGCCTCTCCAATGCCTTTCCAGAATTGACCAACGACGCCGCGCGCGGTGCGCGTTTCGACCTTCGCGCCGTACCGTTGGAAGAGTCCGGCATGGCGCCTAAAGAGATCTGGTGCAACGAAAGCCAGGAGCGCTATGTGCTGGCGATTGCGCCCGAGTCGCTGCCCCTGTTCACGGCCTTGTGCGAACGCGAACGCTGCCCGTTTGCCGTCGTCGGTGTCGCTACCGAGGAACGCGATCTGATCGTCTCTGACGGGCTTGCGAAAGAGGGCGCTCCAGTCAACATGCCAATGAACGTGCTGCTGGGCAAGCCGCCAAAAATGCAGCGCGACGTGAAAACCATTGAAAGAGTTTTCGCACCCGTCGACCTGTCGGGCGTCGATCTGCAAAAGGCCGGCCTCGCCGTGCTCGCGCATCCGACGGTGGCGTCCAAGCGTTTTCTCATCACCATCGGCGACCGCACGGTGGGCGGACTGACGCACCGCGACCAGATGGTCGGTCCCTGGCAGGTGCCGGTAGCCGACTGCGCCGTCACGCTGGCTGACTTCAAGGGCTTTGCCGGTGAGGCCATGAGCATGGGCGAGCGCACGCCGCTGGCCACGCTCAACGCGCCGGCTTCCGGTCGCATGGCGGTGGCCGAGGCCCTCACCAATCTGCTGGCGGCTCCCATCGAGCTGTCACGCGTCAAGCTCTCGGCCAACTGGATGGCGGCTTGCGGTGAACCGGGTGAGGATGCCGCGCTCTACGCCACCGTGAAAGCGGTCGGTCTTGAACTCTGTCCTGCGCTGGGTATTTCAATCCCGGTCGGCAAGGATTCGCTCTCCATGCGCACGCAGTGGAAGGATGAATCGGGGGCGAAGAAAGTAACGTCGCCGGTGTCGCTGATCGTCACGGCTTTTGCTACGCTCTCCGATGTGCGCGGCACGCTGACGCCACAGTTGAACGCGCTGGAAGACAGCACCCTGCTGCTGATTGATCTGGGTCGTGGCCGCACGCGCATGGGTGGCAGCATGCTGGCGCAGACGCTGGGGCAACTCGGCGACGAAGTGCCTGACCTGGACGCACCGCAAGACCTGGTGGCGCTGGTACAGGCGGTCAATGCCCTTCGCGCGCAAGATCGGATCCTGGCCTACCACGATCGCAGCGACGGCGGCCTGTTCGCCACGGTTTGCGAAATGGCGTTTGCCGGCCATGTCGGTGTGGCGCTCAATGTCGATCTGCTGGTCACCGAAGGTGACGGCATCAGTGACAGCCGCGCTGATGTCGGCGACAGCAAGAACTGGGCGGGCCAGGTCAGCGCGCGGCGCGAAGAACTCACGCTCAAGGCCTTGTTCAACGAAGAACTCGGGGTCGTTCTGCAAGTGCGAACGGCTCAGCGCGATGCCGTGTTGCAGACGCTGCGCGAGCACGGCCTCTCAAGGCACAGCCATGTGATCGGCAAGACGCGCCCGGCGGATTCAAGCATCCAGTCCGGTGTCGGTGAAGTGCAGGTCTGGCGCGACGCCAAAGCGGTCTTCGCTGCCAAGTTGCAGGACCTGCACCAGGTTTGGGATGCGACCAGTTGGAAGATCTGCCAGCAG
The DNA here is from genome assembly GCA_903876735.1 of uncultured beta proteobacterium. Classification (GTDB taxonomy): domain Bacteria; phylum Pseudomonadota; class Gammaproteobacteria; order Burkholderiales; family Burkholderiaceae_C; genus Rhodoferax. The sequence goes on from CAIRAW010000028.1 coordinate 26,187, forward strand.
CGCGACAACCCGGCCTGCGCCGATGCAGAGCACGCCGCCGCCGGTGACCCGCTGGATCCGGGGCTGCACATCGTCCTGCCAACGGCGCCACTGGCGGCTCCGGCGGTGCTGCTGTCACGTCCCAAAGTGGCGGTGCTGCGCGAGCAGGGTGTCAACTCGCATGTCGAGATGGCCTATGCCTTCAGCGAAGCGGGTTTTGATGCGTTTGATGTGCACATGACCGATCTGCAAAGCGGCCGCGCCAATCTGGCTAACTTCAAGGGCGTGGTGGCCTGTGGCGGCTTCAGCTACGGCGACACGCTGGGTGCGGGCATCGGCTGGGCGCGCTCGATCACATTCAACCCGGTGCTGGCGGAGCAGTTCAAATCCTTCTTTGCGCGCGGCGACACCTTTGGTCTCGGTGTCTGCAACGGCTGCCAGATGTTTGCGGAACTCGCTGACATTATTCCTGGTGCGCAGCATTGGCCACGCTTTACCACCAATCAGAGTGAGCGCTTTGAGGCGCGCCTGTCGATGGTCGAGGTGCTCGATTCGCCCTCGCTGTTCTTCGCCGGCATGGCCGGCGCGCGGCTGCCGATTGCCGTGGCGCATGGTGAAGGTTATGCCAATTTCAGCAACCGTGGCAACGCGCAGCAGGTGATTGCCGCCATGCGTTTTAGCGACAATTTTGGTGCAGCGACCGAGGCTTATCCGTTCAACCCGAACGGCAGCCCCAGCGGCCTGACCGGTGTGACCACGGCGGACGGGCGCTTTACTGCCATGATGCCGCACCCGGAACGGGTGTTTCGCAACATCCAGATGAGCTGGAGCAATGCGGATCCCTCGGCGTTCAGTGCCTGGATGCAGCTTTGGCGCAACGCCCGCAAGTGGGTTGGCTGAGCGCCGGGTTCAGAGGGCGGCGCCCGGTTTTGCTTGCGGCGCGTTGGCCCAGTCCGGGTGCGCTCGCCAGGTCCTGACCCAATCCGCCAGTTCAGCTGCCGCCATCGCTGGCGCAATCGCATAGCCCTGACCCTGTTCGCACCCCATTTGCAGCAGCACCCGGCCGTGCTCGATGCTTTCCACCCCTTCGGCGATCACCTCGCGGCCCAGTGCCTTGATCAGACCGACGACACTGCGCAGAATGGCGCGGTCGTCGCTGTCGTCGAGCATGTCGGCGACGAAGCTCTGGTAGATCTTGACCTGTGCCACCGGCAATTGTTTCAGGCAGGTCAGTGATGAGTGCCCACTGCCAAAATCGTCCAGGGTGAAGAGGACGCCAACCTGGCGGCAATCCTCCATTAAGCTTGCCACCTGGGCCGGATCGTTTATGGCGCAGGATTCCAGTACTTCAAGCACCAGTTGCGAGGGTTTGACCGCCGGATGCTGCGCCAGCAACTGGCGCAGGTGCGGCGCAAAGTCAGGCTGGTGCAAATGCCGGGTGCCGATATTGACGCTGACCGGCAGCGCGAGGCCCGTGTCCTGCCAGCGTTCGATTTGGGTCAGGACGCTCTCGAGTACCCATTGGCCGAGATCAACGGCCAGTGGATGGTCCAGGATCAGCGGCAGGAACCCGGCGCCGGGCAGCAGGCCATGTAGCGGATGCCGCCATCGGATCAGTGCCTCAATGCTCACCACCTCGCCGCTGCGCAAGTTGACCGTGGGCTGGTAATGCAGCACGAACTCATGCTGGAGCAGGGCCCGGCGCAGGCGCTCCAGGCGCTCCTGGTGGCTGCGTATGCTGCGTTCCTGTTCGGCGTCAAAAACGTGGAAGCGGTTCTTGCCGGCCAGTTTGGCCTGGTACATGGCCTGATCGGCCTGGCGCAGCAATTGATCGCTGGTCACGTCTTCGCCCTGCGGGTAGAACGTGACCCCCAGACTGGCCGACACCTGAAGCATAAGGTCGCAAAATTGAACCGGCTCCGAGGCCGCAGCCAGCAGACGCGCAAGCATGGGCGCGCTGGTGTCGACGTTGTTGACGTCCTGCAGCACGGCGACGAATTCATCGCCGCCCAGGCGGGCCAGGGTGTCGCTGTCGCGCAGGGCCTGCTTCATGCGCTCGCTCAGCGTGATCAGCAGGTGGTCGCCCGCCGCATGGCCGTGTTGGTCGTTGATCGCCTTGAAACCATCGAGGTCCAGAAAGGCCACGGCCAGCCGTTCGCTGCGGCGCTGCGTCTGCGTCAGCGCCTGCTCCATGCGGTCGGCCAGTAGGACACGATTGGGCAGGCCGGTGAGATGGTCGTAGTGGGCGATTTGCTCGAGTTCGATCTGCTTGGCACCGAGTGCCTTGCGCAGTGCTTCGCGTTCCAGCAGATTGGAGATGCGCAGGCGCGCGCGCTCGACCCGGATCGGTTTCGTGATGTAGTCGTAGGCACCCAGGGCGAAGCCAGCGGCTTCGGCTTCCAGTCCTGACATGGCGCTGATGAAAATAACCGGGATCTGTTGCAGCTGCGGATCGGCCTTGAGCCGGCGGCAGACCTCGTAGCCGTCCATGTCCGGCATCATGACGTCAAGCAGGATCAGGTCGGGAATGGCTTTGGCCGCCAAGGCCAAACCCATGGCGCCGGAGGTTGCGATCTGCACCGAAAAGTCAGTCGCCAGCGCCGCCGCCAGCACCTGCAGATTGACCGGCGTGTCGTCAATGGCCAGGATTCTGGGGCGGGTTTTGGGTTGGGTCATCACGTATTCCGCGTTGTCGACTTTTCAGGGATACGCCATTGAGTTGGGGATGGTAATGGCAATCGTGCTGCGGTAGGGTATGACCAGTGGATCTCAGAGTGAGATCAGACCTTCCCGAATGGCGTACTGGGTCAGTTCCGCAATGTTGTGCAATTCCAGCTTGCGCATGATATTGCGTCGGTGCACCTCGACCGTGCCGGGCGCAATGAACAGGCTTTCACCAATGGCGCTGGAGGTCATGCCCTTGGCGATCATTTTCAGGACATCGATCTCTCGGCGTCCAAGTTTGACCTGCATTGCGCTGCCGGGCGGTGACTTGACCAGCATCGCCGCGCATTCCTGGCACAGGTAGCGGTTACCCGCCGCGACTGCGCGAATGCCCAGCAACAGTTCATCACGCCCAGCCGTCTTGCTCACGTAGCCAAGGGCGCCGGCGTCGAGCATCTGCACCACATGGCGACGATCCAGGTGCGTTGAAAGCGCCAGCACTTTGACTGCCGGGCACTCTTTGACGATGCGCCGCGTCAGCTCGATGCCGTCGAAGCCGGGAATGGCGATGTCCGTCAGTACCAGGTCGGGTGCCAGCTCATGCACCAGCGCCAGCGCGGCTTCGCCGCTGCCGGCCTCACCTGCCACTACGAAGTCGGGCACGCGCTCAAGCACGGTGCGCAGGGATTCCCGAACGATGGCGTGGTCGTCAACGAGCAATATGCGGATCATGGAGGGTTTCCTTTTCGGGTCGGTGTTACTTCTGCTCAAGGCGTCAGCGTGAGCATCACGGTGGTGCCGGCGCCGGGCGCACTGTCGATAAACATGCTGCCGCCGATGAAGCCCAGGCGTTGCCGGATGCTGAACAGCCCATAGCTGTTCTTGGCCGATGGTTCGAGTGCCTGTGTCACATCGAAGCCGACGCCGTCATCGGAAACGCTGAGCTCAAGCTGCCCGCTGAGCGGGTCGACTGACACGACCACCGAGGCCGAGTCGACCTTTGCGTGCTTCCAGATATTGATCAGCAACTCACGCACGATCCGGAACAGCGTGTTGCCCAGGGTTTCGTCCAGTGGCGCCATGTCGGCCAGATGCAGTGTGACGAGCAGACCGTAATTGCGCTGAATTTCTTCGGCCAGCCATTCCAGTGCCGGGCCCAGGCCGAGCTGGTACAGGACTGGCGGACTCAACTGGGTCGAGAGCGACCGCACCGACTGGCTGGAGCGGTCGATCATGGTCTCGATTTCCTTCAGTTGCGCTTGGCAGCTCTGGCCCTCTGCGCTGACGTCGTCGACCAGTTCGATGGCGCTGAGCTTGAGCTTGGCAATGGCGAGGTTCTGGCCCAGATCGTCGTGCAGGTCGCTGGCTATCTCGCGTCGCTCCTGCGCTTCCGATACCAGCAGCGCCAGCGCCAGGGCGCGTAATTCGGCGGTCCGATCGACCAGCGTGCCCTCTAGCTCCTCGGCCGTGTTCCTGAGTTGCGTCACCATCTGGTCGAGCTGGTCGCGTTGTGCCTCGACCGCCACTCGCAATTGCTCGCGCTCAAGCAGGTTGCGGATTCTCTGACGGGCGACCTGCACATTGATGGGTTTGCTGATGTAATCGGCGGCGCCCATTTCCAGACCCGCGCTTTCGGCCTGGCTTTCGTTGAGCGCGGACAAAAAGATCACCGGAATCGTGCGGTAACGCGGGTCTGATTTCAGTCGCCGGCAGACCTCGTAGCCGTCCATTTCGGGCATCATGACGTCGAGCAGGATCAGGTCGGGCGGGGACTTGGCGACCAGGGCCAGGCCCATGGCCCCTGAGGTGGCGATCTGAAGCGCATGGTCCGGGGCCAGCGCTGCGGCCAGCACTTGCAGATTGGCCGGTGTGTCGTCGATGGCCAGGATTCTGGGGCGTGTTCTTGCCTCATTCATCGGTGCCCCCAATCCAGCCATGGGTCCGTGCGATCTGGCGCAGGCGCGTCAGGGCCAACTCGAATTGATAGGATTCCAGCGCTTTCGCCACTTCGGTCAACGCCCCGGCCAGAACGGTCTGCGCCAGCGTGTCCTGCAAATCTCTAAACCGGACGATGGCATCGAATTCGTTGTGTTCGAGCAAGGGTTCAAGCTCGCGCAACAGGATGCGCAAGCGTGCGACATCGGGCACCCGGTCTGCTGCTGAAGCTGCGGCGGGAAGCCACCTCGCGAGCAGGGCGGCCAGCCGATCAAACGACACCGGTTTCGTCAGTACATCGTCCATGCCCGCATCCAGGCATTGCTTTCGGTCTTCCAGGTAGGCATGGGCGGTCAAGCCGATGATCGCGCGCCGCGCCAGACCGTCCTTCGCTTCGCCTTGCCTGATCTGCAGCGTGGCATCGCAACCGCCCAGCATCGGCATCTGCATGTCCATCAGGATCAGTTGCGCCGACTCGCCATGCGCGATTGCGCTCAGGGCCTGCTGACCGTTTTCTGCCGCAACCACGACGACGCCCAGTTTCTTGAGCAGCACCTCAATCAGACGGCGATGGTCCGCGTTGTCCTCCACCAGCAGCACGCGCCCCGGCCCCGGAATCAGGCTTGCAAGCGCGCCGGTTTCGACCGCAACTGGCGCTTGCGACTGCTGCTGCAGGGCATCAGCGGCGAGTCGCGGCACCTGGACGCGAAACCAGAAACGTGAGCCTTGGCTGCCACTGCTTTCAACCCCCACATCGCCGCCCATGGCCAGGGACAGCGTGCGCACGATGGACAGGCCCAGCCCGGTTCCGCCAAAGTTGCGCGTGGTCGAGTTGTCGCCCTGTGAAAAGGGCTGGAACAGCAAGTCGCGCTGGCCCTGCGGGACACCAGCGCCGGTGTCATGCACGGAAAATTCAAGTATGGCCTGCTCCGCTGCGCAGGCAATCTCGCGACCCTCAACGCGTATGCTTCCCTCTCGGGTGAACTTGATGGCATTGCTGACCAGGTTGGAGAGCATCTGCGTCAGGCGGTGCGGGTCACCCAGAAAAAGGGTGAACGGGCCCTGCCAGTCGGTCTCGATCTGCAGACCCTTGGCTTTGACGATGGGGGCAAACAGCCTGCCGGTTTCTCCCATGAGCTGAGCCGGCGAAAAAGTAATTGACTCCAGCTCGACCCTGCCGGCCTCAATCTTGGAGAGATCGAGAATGTCGTTGAGCAGCGTCAGCAGGGTCTGGCCTGTGTTGTAGATGGTGCGGGCATAGTCCAGCCGGTCGGCCTCAATCACGCCTGGCATCAACAGCACCTGTGCCATGCCCAGGATGCCGTTCATCGGGGTGCGGATTTCATGGCTCATGGTGGCCAGAAAACGGCTCTTGGCATTGCTGGCGGCTTCGGCCGCCTGTTTGGCGGCCTGAAATTCGGTGACATCGATGCGAAAACCGACAGTCAGACCACCTTCGGTGTGACGCTCCCGGATCTTGAGCCAGCGGCCATTGTCAAGCTGCTGTGTCCATTCCTGATCGCTCAGGTGATGGTTGGCCATGCGCTGGGCAATCCACTCTTCCTCGTGCCCGACGGCCGCCGGGTACTGGCCGTGCGCGACGCCATAGCGGATGATTTCTTCAAAGCTGCGACCGGGCTCCATGATGGGTGCCGAGGTGCTGTAAACATCGCGGTACTGCTGGTTGCAGTAGACCAGACGGTCCTGCGCATCAAAAATGACAAAGGCTTCGCCAATGGTCTCAATCGAGGTCCGCAGCAGCGCCTCAGCCTCTATCAACTGTTGTTCCTTCTGCCTGCGCTGTGTGATGTCGCGCGCGGCGCAATAGAGCACGCGCTGCCCGTCGATGAACATGGCGCGCGCGTCGATCTCGACCTCGATCAGATGGCCATCCAGACGCTGGTGTCGGGTTTCAAATCGGGCGCGATCGTTGCTGTCCAGCAGTGCCTGGTTGCGCTTGCGGATTTCGTCCCACGGATCCTGTTTGTCCCAGTCCGTTATCCGGCTTGTGCCAATCGCGCTCTGGTCGTAACCCAGCAGGTTCAGGAATGCCGGGTTGGCCTCGATCAGCACACCGTCCGCATCGACGATGTGGATGCCGTCGCTCGTTGTTTCCAGAATGGCCTTCAGACGCACGCGCTCACGATCGAGTTCACGCGTGCGTTTGTCCACCAGGTCCGAGACGATCGCGTATTGTTGCGAGCGCCGGCGCAGGTGCAAGGCCGACAGGATTGCAATCAGCAGGCCCAGCGCAAGCATCTGGCTACTCTTTGCCCGGTCGATGCCAAAGCTGCCCGCTTTGGGTCGGATGACAGCGCGCCAGGAGCGTCCGGCCACATTCAGCTGGCGACTCAGCACCAGGCCCTTGTCGACCGAAGCGGATGGAGCAGGGACGACTTGCGCCGGATACAGGCCTTGCGCGGCACCCGCAGCAGCATCGTCAAACAGACTCAGTTCGAGACGGGAGGCGGCCTGCTTCTCGCCGCTTTCAACCAGATCGCTAATGCGCGCCAGCGCCAGCACGAAGCCCTTGAGGCGGATTGGGCGTTGCGTCCGATCCGGCGGCAGCAGACCGTGCTGGTAGACCGGTCTGGCAATGAGAAACGCGTCGTGTGCGGCTTGCGCCGGATTCCAGGCCAGCGCAGCGCTTGCCGTCAGGGTGCCCGACGCCGCGGTTTGTTCCAGAAAGGCGCGCTGCGCCGGGTCCGCGGCCAGATCCAGGCCGAGCAGGTCTTCGTTGCCGCTCATGGGAGCGGCAAAATAGAGCGGGTAATATTCGGACCGGCGCGCCGCTGTCACCAGGCTTGTGTCGGCGCGGCGTTCCGTGAAGTCAAAGTGGGTCAGACCGTCCTGCCGTGCGCTGGCAACAAAGCGCTCACGCTGTGCGTGCGCCACGCGCGCCACCCAGGCCCGCATTTGTGTCTTTGACTCGTTGGCGTACACGGTCGGCGTCAGTTTTTGAAAAGTCGCGCGGTCAACCTCGCTGCTGGCATCGTAGAAGAGGCCCAGTTGGACCAGTTCGTTCAGCGCAGACTGGATGCTGGCTTCAAGGCGGTCCAGTCTTTCATTGGCCTGGTCGTGAAAGTCGGCTTCCGCCCGGTCCTGTTCGTTGCTGCGCAGGAAAGCCGCCACAATGAACGTCATGAGGGCCACCAGCAGGCCGATCCATAACCACTTCAGGGGGCTGGCGGCAAGCGAGAATTTTCGCTCATCTCTGTTCCCGCACGAGCTTGGCGTGCGGGGCATGGAAGGGGTCATCGGGGGCGGGTTTGGGGTGAACGGCAGCAGATTATCCGTCATCAAGCCCACCCTTGTGGGGCCACGCGCAGCCCCCTGTACGGGGGGCGGGATGCCCGGGTATTAGACCAGGCCGCGAGCTGATGCCAGCAGGTAACCGATCAGGCACGAGGTGGAGACGCCGATCAGCCCGGGCAGGATGAAGCTGTGGTTGATCACGTACTTGCCGATGCGGGTCGTGCCGGAACGGTCGAATTGGATCGCAGCCAGATCGCTGGGGTAGGTCGGCAGGATGTAGTATCCATAGGACGCAGCGGCGAAGGCGACGATGTAGCCCGGGGGCACGCCGATGGCCAGACCCACCGGCACCATCGCGACGATGGCAGCCGCCTGCGAGTTGACGAGTTTGGACACCAGCAGCAGCGCAATGGCGTAGGTCCAGGGTTGTGTCTTCACCAGGTCCGCCAGCGCCGACTTGAATTCCGGCAGGTGCGCTTCAAACACGGTGTCAGCCATCCACGCGATGCCGAACACGGCGACCACAGCGATCATGCCGGCGCGAAACACTTCGGTCTTGCCAATCAGCGTCGGATCCGTTTTAGTGAACAGCAGGATCAGCGCGCCAGCGAACATCATGAACATCTGGATCGTGAGTACCATGGACAGGGGCTTTCCGCCGACCAGCGGACGCAGCGACTGGAAGGCGCCCAGGAAGGCCACGAGGGCTATGGCACCGACGAAGATCCACATCGCCGTCCATTGCGCTGTTGCCAGTTTCTTGCCGAGCAGGGTGGCGGTTTCACCGTAGACGACCTTGCGCTGTTCCGGGTCGGCAATGCGTTTCTGGAATTCCTCATCCTTGTCCAGATCTTTGCCGCGGAACCAGCTGAAGACGCCGATCATCAGCACGCCGGCCAGCGTCGATGGAATGGTGATCGACAGCACGCCGATGAAGTCGATGACCTGACCGGCGACCGGCACCTTGGCCAGGAAGGCGACCAGCGAAACGACGGCGACCGAGACCGGGCTGGCCAGAATGCCCATCTGGCTGGCGATGGAAGACGCCGCCATCGGGCGCTCGGGCCGGATGTTGTTCTTGATGGCGATGTCGTAAATGATGGGCAGCATGGTGTAGACCACGTGCCCGGTGCCGCACAGCATGGTCAGCAGACAGGTCACAAACGGCGCGAGGATGGAGACGTATTTGGGGTTGCGGCGCAGGGCTTTTTCGGCGCCCACCAGCAGGACTTCGAGCCCGCCCGAGGCCTGCAATGTGGCCGAGGCCGCCACCACGGCAATGATGGTCAGCATCACGTCGACCGGCGGTTTGCCGGGAGCGAGCTTGAACACGAACGTCATGATGACGATACCGATACCGCCGAGCAGGCCGAGTGCGACCCCTCCCTTGCGTGCGCCGTAGAACAGACATACCAAAATGACTGCCAATTGCAGCATAACGTCCATAGTTGATTACCTTTCTTTTGAATCAGAATCGAGCCAAGCGCAATGTAAACGAAATAAGGGTAAACCCTAGGCTCGGAGCTTGCTCGTTCTTGATCTAAATCAGCCCGGCGGCTGAATCAGCCGTAGCAGGGCCGAGCCACCTCAGGACCTGGCTTGCAGGAACTTGCCAATTTCGGCCAGGGCTTGCTGGCCTTCGGGCAAATCGGGGTGGAAGATCTGCCAGACATGGACCATGTGCGGCCACGTTTGCAAGCTCACAGGGGAGCCGGCAGCGCGTGCCTTGTTGACATAGCGCTGGCTGTCGTCGCGCAGCATTTCCATGTCGCTGGCCTGCACCAGCAGCGGTGGCAGCCCGGAGAGATCGCCAAACACCGGCGACACCAGTGGATCACAGGGTCGAATCCGGTTTGCGAGCCAACTGCCCCAGAGCAGGACGCTGCGGGGAATTTTGGTCAGGGACTTGAACAAGGGGCCGAGCATCGGATCGGTGGCGAGATTGCTCTTCAGGCTTGGGCTGCCCAGCGTGCCATCGGTGGCGGGTGACAGTGCCACGGCCGCATCGGGCGCACGCAAACCCTGGTCGCGCACCCAGGCGACCAGCGAAAGCGTGAGGTTGCCGCCGGCGGAGTCGCCCGCGACAAAAATGGCACTGGCCGTTGCAGGCGCAGCCGGACCGTTGGCCAGCAGCCAGCGGTAGGCACTGCGGCTGTCCTCGATGCCGGCCATGCGCGGGTGTTCGGGCATCAAACGGTAGTCGATGGCCAGTACGGCAGCATTGGCGAGCTCCGACAGTTTGCTGGTGAGACGGCGGTGGCTTTTCGGGCTGCCCATGGTGTAGGCGCCACCGTGGATGTAGAGCAGGCGCCGCCCGTTGTCGACGCCCGGGGCCTGCACCCATTCGGCAGCGACTCCGCCCGCATCGACCGGGGTGATTTGCACTCCGACGGTGTCGCTTTCAAACATGCTGTCCATGTAGCGGCGCAGCACGGCAAGATGCTGGCGCCGCGGTGTGCTGCTGATGATTTCGGTAATGCCGCTCAGCGATGCCACCACCGCAAGATGTTCGGGGCTTGGCGGCGCAACCGCTCCGCTGCGCTCGGGCGCCACCTGGTCGAAGGCGCTCAGGTCGGGTCCGCGCAGGTAGAAGACCGTGATGGCCCAGACCAGGGCCACGAGGGCCAGCAGGGCGAAAAGAATGGTCGTCATGTCATGGTTCTCCCTTGTTCACCTTGGCGCGCTGGTCACCGGAATATCCTTGAGCCCTTGCTGGCGCACGGAATTCTTGAGCTTGCCGACCACATGCATCTCGCAGGCCTTGCAGTCAAAAAGCAGCTTGAGTTTTTCCTTGCCGTTGACGAGTTGCAGCGGCTCGGCCTTGACCGTGCCCTGGACGCCGGTGACGCCCTTGGCCTGCTTCGGGCACAGGCTCATGGAAAAGCGCACGCAGTGCTTGGTGATCATGAGGCTGACTTCGCCCGTTTCCTGCAGGGCCTCGTAGGCGGGCGCAATGATCTCGACACCGTGGCGGGCATAAAAGTCATGTGCTTTCTGGTTGTAGACGTTGGCCAGGTAGCTCAGGCTGCTCTCGGGGTAGGGCGCTGGCGGCTCCAGCGCGGCAGCGCGTCGCAGGCGAAGCCAGGCCCGCTCGCGCGCAGCTTCCAGTGCTGCCACGGCGTCGCGGCGCAGGGGGTTGAGCAGCGAGGCCGGCACAAACCAGGTTTGCGAAAAATCGATTTGCAGATCGAGCAGGGTGAAGATGCTGTCGCCCATCTTGCCGATGTGTTCGTGCAGGTTGCGGGTGGCTGCTGCAGCGTCATGGGCCGGTTCGCGCCGATTGGCCGGCAAAGCGGCGTAGGCCATGGCGCTGTGTCCGTCTTCGTCGGTCAGCGTCAGCTTCAGCCCATCGGGTGTTTCGCTCAATTGCGCCCAGACGTCGATGCGGCGCTCGGCGGATTTTTTGTCGAGCATGCGCACCCAGTCGACGTCGCGGTTGCGGTTTACCTGCGTGCCTTTGCGCAAATCCTTCAGGCTGGCCAGCGCGTCCTTCGGGAACACCCGCCAGCGCTTGCCCATGGCTTGTGCGCGGTTGATGGCCAGGCCGACCAGTTCCTTTTGCAGGTCGTAATAGCACAGGCCGTCGCCGTTGTGCAGCACGGTGTCGCTGGCGGTGGTCTCGATTTCGACCCAGTTGGGGCCGACCTGGCTCACATGGCCGATGGGTTGGCCCGGATTCTTGGGCGAGTCGAAAGCGCCTATGTCGATCTGGCGTCCCGGCACGAAATAATCGGTGAACTCGCGGTTGAAGTTCTGGTTCGGATCCGGTGTGAAGCTGAAACTCGTGCGGCCGCTCGATGCCCGGGCCAGCGGTTGGGCGGACTGCTGGCGCTCGTCAATCAGGGCGTCGAGCAGCTTGCGGTAGTGCGCCGTGATGTTCTTCACGTAGGCCATGTCCTTGTAGCGGCCTTCTATCTTGAAACTGCGCACGCCGGCGTCGACCAGCGCCGCCAGGTTCTCGCTCTGGTTGTTGTCCTTCATCGACAGCACATGCTTGTCGTGCGCCACAAAGCGCCCGCTGGCGTCGATCACCTGGTACGGCAGGCGGCAGGCCTGGCTGCATTCGCCGCGATTGGCGCTGCGCCCGCTGTGCGCCTGGCTGATGTAGCACTGGCCGCTGTAGGCCACGCACAGCGCGCCGTGGACGAAGAACTCCAGCGTGCTGCGCGCCGGGTCGGTTGCCGCGCGGATGGCTGCGATCTGGGGCAGCGTCAGCTCGCGCGCCAGCACCAGTTGCGACAGGCCCGCGTCTTGCAAAAAGCGCGCTTTCTCGGGCGTGCGGATATCGGTCTGGGTACTGGCGTGCAACTGGATGGGTGGCAGGTCAAGCTCCAGCAGCCCCATGTCCTGGATGATCAGCGCATCAACGCCGGCCTTGTACAACTGCCAGGCAAGCTGCTGCGCGGCGGTCAGTTCGTCGTCGCGCAGGATGGTGTTGAGGGTGACGAAGACCCGGCTGTTGAAGCGGTGGGCGTGGCATACCAGGCGCGCGATCTCCGCAACGCTGTTGTCGGCGCTGGAACGCGCGCCAAAGGAGGGGCCACCGATGTAGACCGCGTCGGCACCGTGGTTGACGGCTTCGATGCCGATGTCGGCATCGCGTGCCGGGGCCAGGAGTTCAAGCTGATGGTCGGGCAGTGACATGAGCGGGATTATCGGCGCTCTGATCGGTTATCGTCGCAGCATGCGCCGCAAAGCCTTGATCCCGACCAGCGCCCGATTTGAAACGGTGGATGCGCTGCGTGGCCTGGCCATGGTGTGGATGACGGTTTTCCACTTCTGTTTCGACCTCAACCAGTTCGGCTATCTGCAGCAGAACTTCTACCGGGACCCGTTCTGGACCTGGCAGCGCAGCCTGATCGTGAGCCTGTTCCTGCTGTGCGCCGGCATGGGGCAGGCGATGGCGGTAGCGCAGGGGCAGGATTGGTCGCGCTTCTGGCGCCGCTGGGCACAGGTGGTCGGCGCAGCGCTGCTGGTGACAGCGGGCTCCTGGCTGATGTACCCGCAAAGCTTTATTTATTTTGGCGTGCTGCATGGCATCGCCCTGATGCTGATCGTGCTGCGCCTGAGCGTGCGCTGGGCCAACTGGCTCTGGCTGCTGGGCGCGGCCGCCATCACGCTCAAGTTGATCGGGGTGACGGCGCTGCAGGCAGCGGGCGCACCCTGGCTGCTTGAACTGCTCAACAGCGCGTCACTGAACTGGCTGGGTTTGATCACGGTCAAGCCGATCACCGAGGACTACGTGCCGTTGCTGCCCTGGTTAGGCCTGATGTGGTGGGGTGGTGCCGCCGGTTGCTGGCTGTCAGGTCGCGGCGCAGCGTATTTGACGCGGCCCCTGCCAGCGCTGTTCAAGCCGCTGGCAATCCTGGGGCGCTGGAGTTTGTCCTACTACCTGCTGCACCAGCCCGTCATGATTGGCGCCCTGATGGCGCTGGGCTGGATTGCCAAATAGCCTTATTCGACCTTGGCCTTGGCGCGCAGTTCTTCCTGGTACTTGTTCATCTTCTGTTGCTGCAACTGCTGGGCAACTTGCGGCTTGACTTCTTCGAACTTGGGCAGTTGCGCGTCGCGCACATCTTCCAGGCGGATGATGTGGAAACCGAATTGCGTCTTGACCGGCGTCTCGCTGGTCTTGCCCTTGGCCAGTTTGGTCAGTGCATCCGAGAACTCGGCCACGTAGTTGCCGGCACTGGCCCAGCCCAGATCGCCACCATTGGCGCCGGAGCCCGGGTCTTTTGATGACTTCTTGGCGATTTCGTCAAACTTGCCGCCCTTTTTCAACTGGGCGATGATGGCCTTGGCCTGGTCTTCTTTTTCCACCAGGATGTGACGGGCATGGTATTCCTTGCCACCGTTGGCCGCCGCAAACTTGTCGTATTCGGCCTTGATTTCGGCATCGCTGACCGGATTGGCTTTCTGGTAGTTGCCGAACAGTTCGCGGATCAGCAGCGTTTGGCGTGCCAGTTCCATCTGAACCTTGAAGTCGGCGGTCGTGTCCAGACCCTGCTTGACGGCTTCCTGCATGAAAATTTCACGGGCGATGACTTCGTCCTTGATCTGGGCTTGCATTTCTGGTGTCACCGGACGGCCGGACCGACTGATCTGCTGTGACAATTCTTCCACGCGCGAGCTTGGCACAGCTTTGCCGTTGACGATGGCGACGTTTTGCGCCAGTGCCAGGGGTGCCATGCTGCCCAGCAGGGCGGCTGCTGCCAGGGCGGAGAGATATTTCATTTTCATTCAGGTTCCCTATGTGACAAGTAGTATTAATGAGATTCAAACGAGGTTCAAACCGGGGGTAAATGGGTTTCGATGGCCAGCGCGTGCAGGCCCTGCTCGATGAAATCGCGCAGCGAATCATACACAAGACGGTGGCGCATGACGGCCGACTTGCCGGTAAAGATGGGTGAAGTGACGCGCACCCGGAAATGCGTTCCAAAACCGCTGGCGTTGGCACCGGCATGACCCTGGTGTTGGTAGCTCTCGTCGATGACTTCAAGCGCCGTTGGTTGCAGGGTCTCGCGCAGACGCTGCTCCAGGCGTTCGGCTGTGGGGGGGCAGGCAGGCGCGTTACTCATGGTGGGTTCGGTTTTCCGGGTTCATCGGGCTTGATGTAGCGTGCGATGTAAAAGCCTTGGCCGACGATGAAAACCAGCGGGAAGGCATAGCCCCAGAGCTTGAAGTTGACCCAGGCCTCGGTGCTGTAGTAGGCCGCCACATAGGCGTTGATCAGCGACATGAAGGCGCTGTAGGCAACCCAGACGATGTTGAGCCGCTTCCAGACCGGATCGGGCAGTTCGAGCTGGCTGCCCAGCAGCATCTTGAGGAAGTTCTTCTTGTAAACCCAGATCGCCAGTGCCAGCGCTATCGCCATGGCGCCATACAGCACGGTCGGTTTCCATTTGATGAAGCGGTCGTCATGCAGCACCAGGGTCAGCGTGCCAAAGAGCAGCACCAGTGCCAGCGTGATCTTGTGCATGGCCTGCAGTTTGCGGTCGATGCCGTAGATCAGCGCCACCTGGGCCACCGTGGCGGCCATCAGCACGCCGGTGCCGACGTAGATGTCGTAGAGCTTGTAGCTCCCGAAAAACAGCAGGATCGGAAAAAAATCAATCAGTATCTTCATTTGGGGTTGAAGTTTAACGAGGCCGAGTTGATGCAGTAGCGCAGTCCGGTTGGCGCGGGCCCGTCCTCGAACACATGACCCAGGTGCGCGCCGCAGTCGGCGCAGTGCACTTCCGTGCGTCGGGCCAGCAGTTTGCCATCGACTTTGGTGCCAATCGCTGCTTCATCAATGGGCTGGAAGTAGCTGGGCCAGCCACAGTGCGACTCGAACTTGGCGTCTGAAACGAACAGGGGCTTGTCGCAGCAGATGCAGCGGTAAGTGCCGGCCGAGCGCGTGCCTTCGAGTTTGCCGGTGTAGGCACGCTCCGTGGCCTCGTGGCGCGTGACTTCAAAGGCCAGCGGCTCGGCACCTTTTTCCTTGAGCAGGGCTTGCCACTGGGCGTCGGTTTTGGTGATTTTGTAAGTCATGGTCAAGTGGACTAATGTGCGTTGAAGGTTCAGGAACTGCAACTGATTTCGATGCCGCTGGCCCAATCGGGCGGGAAATCGGCATAGGCATCAAACCCAGGGTGTTCGTCACATGGGGATTCGAGCAGCGTCAGCAAGGTGGCGACCAGCGAGAAGTCTTTTGCCTTGGCGGCGCGTATGGCCTGTTCGCCCAAATGGTTGCGCAACACGAACTTCGGATTCGTGCGCAGCATCAATTCCGTCGCCTGTTGTGTTGGCACAGCAGCCAGGCATTGCGCATGGTCTCGCAACCAGGCGTCGATGGCGGCACGGTCCAGAAACAGGTCGCGTACCGCCTCGCTGTTGCGCCCGCCGTCCGAGTGGCTCAGGCGGCGCCAGAAGATGGTGTAGTCGACGCGTTCGTGCGCCAGCAGACTCAGAATGCCTTCGATCAGGCTGCGCAACTGGACGGACTCGATCTCGCAGTGCGCCGGGATGCCGAGCTTGGAACGCATCTTCTGCTCGAGCGCGGCGGAGAAGGCGGTTTTGAAGGTCTCCAGGGCGGCGATGGCGAGCGTTTGATCGCCGATCAGCGGCAGCAGGGCCTGGGCCAGGCAGGACAGATTCCAGTAGATGATCGCGGGTTGCCGGTTGAAGGCGTAACGCCCTGCGGTGTCGGAGTGGTTGCAAACGTGGCCCGGGTCGAACGCATCAAGGAACTGGAACGGACCGTAGTCGATGGTCAGGCCCAGGATGCTCATGTTGTCGGTGTTCATGACACCATGGCAAAAGCCAACGGCCTGCCACTGAGCAACCATGTCGGCGCTGCGCAGACAGACCGCCTGCAGCAGCGCGGCATAGGGATTGCCGGTATCCAGACGGCAGTGCGGGTAATGCCGGTCGATCACATGGTCGGCCAGGGTTTTCAACTGCGCGTGCTGGTCGCGGTAGGAGAAATGTTCGAAGTGACCGAAGCGGACAAAGCTCGGTGCCACGCGCGTAACAACGGCTGCGGTTTCCATGGTTTCACGCCGCACCGGCGCATCCGACCCCACTACGCACAGGGCGCGTGAAGTCGCAATGCCCAGACCGTGCATGGCTTCGCTGCACAGGAACTCGCGGATGCTTGAGCGCAGCACGGCGCGGCCGTCGCCCATGCGGGAGTAGGGCGTGAGGCCAGCGCCCTTGAGTTGGACCTCAAGGCCGTTCGCCGTGTCGCCGAGCAACAGGGCCCGGCCGTCGCCGAGTTGACCGGCCCACTGGCCGAACTGGTGGCCGCTGTAAACGCTGGCCAGCGGGCGTGTGCCGGCGATCACGCGGTTGCCGATCAGCGCATGCAGCAGTTCGTCGGACGCCAGCCAATGCGCGGGCAGACCGAGTTCGCGCGCCACGGCCTCGCTGCGGCCGATCCAGTAGGGTTGGGGCAGTGCCTGAGGCGAAACTGGCGTGTAAAAATCCTCGCCCAAATTTGAGAAAGTATTGAGCCAGGTCAAACCCAGATCAAGGTCACGCTGAAAGTCTGTGGCCGTCGTCATTGAGGGATTGTCTCGCAGCGGCTCAGCACCCATGGTTGGCAGGGTTATCAGAAAAACCGCAGTACCATTCAGAGTTGTTTTCATAGTAATAATTTTTCAGGAGTCTGCTCATGCTCGGTTTGATGCAAAACCAACAGTTGTTGATCTCGTCACTGATCGAATTCGCAGAGCGCCATCATGGCGAGGCCGAGATCGTGTCGCGCCGCGTGGAAGGCGATATTCACCGCTACACCTACAAGGACGTCGGCGTGCGCTCGCGCAAGGTCGCCAATGCACTCGACGCCATGAAGCTGCAATTCGGCGACCGGGTCGCAACCCTGGCATGGAACGGCTACCGGCACCTGGAACTGTACTTCGGTGTCAGCGGTACCGGGCGCGTTCTGCACACGCTTAACCCGCGCCTGCACCCGGACCAGATCGCCTGGATCACGAATCACGCCGAAGACTCGGTGCTGTGCTTCGACATGAGTTTCCTGCCCATCATCAAAGCGGTGCACAGCCGCTGTACCACGGTCAAGCATTTCATTGCCCTGTGCGACGCCGACAAGCTGCCGGCCGACAGCGGCATTCCGGGACTGCAGAGCTACGAGGCCTGGATTGGCGCGCAGTCCAGCAAATACGAGTGGCCCTCGTTTGACGAGAACTCGGCCTCCAGCATGTGCTACACCAGCGGCACGACTGGCAATCCTAAGGCGGCTTTGTACAGCCACCGTTCAACCCTGATTCACGCCATGGCCGGTGCCCTGCCGGATGCACTGAGCATGAGCGCGCGTGAAACCGTGCTGCCGGTGGTGCCGATGTTCCACGTCAACGCCTGGGGCGTGCCCTATGCGGCGGCCATGACCGGCGCCAAACTGGTGTTCCCGGGGCCGGCCATGGACGGCAAGTCGATCTTCGAGTTGATCGAGAGCGAGAAGGTGACTTTTGCGCTGGGCGTGCCCACCGTCTGGCAGATGATGCTGGGCCATATGCAGAGCGCCAACGTGCGCTTCTCCACGCTCAAGCGCACGGTGATCGGTGGCTCGGCCTGTCCGCCGGCGATGATCACGGCCTTCAACGACCTGTACCAGGTCGAGGTTCTGCACGCCTGGGGCATGACCGAGATGTCACCGTTGGGAACGGTTTGCACGCTCAAGAACAAGCACCTGGGCATGTCAGCGGAAGAAAAAATGAAGGTGCGCCTGAAGCAGGGGCGCGGCATTTTTGGCGTCGACATGAAGATAGTGGATGGCGACGGCGTCGAACTGCCCTGGGACGGCAAGACCTATGGCGATTTGCTGGTCAAGGGACACTGGATCATCAGCGATTATTTCAAGGGCGAGGGCGGCTCGCCGCTGGTCGATGGCTGGTTCCCGACCGGTGACGTGGCCACCATCGATGCCGATGGCTACATGCAGATCACGGACCGCAGCAAGGATGTGATCAAGTCGGGTGGCGAATGGATCAGCTCAATCGACGTGGAGAACATCGCCATGGCCCATCCGGCGGTGGCGATGGCAGCCTGTATCGGCATGAAGCACCCCAAGTGGGACGAGCGCCCGATCGTTGCCGTGGTCAAGAAGGCCGGTTTCGATGTGACGCGCGAAGAACTGCTGGCGTTCTACGAAGGCAAGACCGCCAAGTGGCAAATTCCGGATGACGTCGTCTTTGTCGACGCGATTCCGTTGGGTGGCACCGGCAAGATGCAAAAGAGCAAGTTGCGGGAAGTCCTCAAGGATTACAAATTGCCGGATGCCTGATCTGCGTCATGACCTGTCACATGGGTGATCCGCGTAGTGGAAAACCCTTGTGGTGCAGCGCACAATATCTTGTACGCTGCGGGCCTGTCAGATGATTCAACCCTTGGAGATCAAAATGAAGTTTGCTTTGAAAGTAGTTGCTGCCACGGCCGCCGCCTTGTGCTTTGGCAGTGCCTTTGCCCAAAAGGGTGAGGTCGTCAAGATCGTTCGGATTGATCCCCTGACCGGGCTGCTCGGTCCGGTCGGCGTGAGCCAGCTCAAGGGTTACCAGTTTTTTGCCGAGAAGTACAGCGGTCTGCCGGTCGCCGGCAACCCCGGACAGCCAGGCAACCCGGCCGGCGTGAAGTTCGAGATCACCGGTATCGACAACAAGCTCAGCCCGGCCGAAAGCCTGAACGCCTTGAAGGCGGCGATCGATCAGGGCGCTCGCTACATTATTCAGGGCAACGGCTCCTCGGTGGCGCTGGCGCTGTCGGATGCCGTGACCAAGCACAACGAACGCAATCCGGGCAAAGAGGTGCTCTACCTCAACGACTCGGCGGTGGATCCGGACCTGACCAACAGCAAGTGCAGCTACTGGCATTTCCGTTTTGACGCCGATACCTCGATGAAGATGGAAGCCATGGGCGGCTTCATGGCCGAGCAAAAGGACATCAAGAAGGTCTACATCCTGGGGCAGAACTACTCGCATGGCGTGCAGGTTGCCAAGTACATCAAGGAAGTGCTGGCGCGCAAGCGTGGCGACATCCAGATCGTTGGCGAAGACCTTCACCCGCTGGCGCAGGTGCGCGATTTCTCGCCCTACATCGCCAAGATCAAGGCCACCGGCGCCGACACCGTGGTGACCGGGAACTGGGGTTCGGATCTCTCGCTGCTGATCAAGGCCGCCAACGAGGGTGGCTACAACGGCAAGTTCTTTACCTACTACGCGGGTGTCACCGGCACGCCGACGGCTCTGGGTACCAATGGGTCCGGCCGGGTTTACCAGATTGCCTACAACCACTACAACATGGGTGGGCAGATGGACAAGTGGATGAACGAGTTCAAGAAGAAGTACAACGACGACTTCTACACCGGCGCCACCATGCGCATTTACGAGACCCTGGGCGCGGCCATGGCCAAGGCCAAATCGACCGACCCGGTCAAGGTGGCTGCGGCGCTGGAAGGCATCAAGGTCAAGAGCTTCAATGGTGAAGTCGAAATCCGCAAGGCCGACCATCAGTTGCAGCAGCCGCTTTACATGACGGTTTGGGAGAAAGCCAGTGCCAAGTATCCGTACAGCCCGGAAAACACCGGCATGACGCTGGCACCGCTCAAGGAGTACCCGAACTATGTATCGAGCACCCCGACGAGCTGCCAGATGAAGCGCCCTGGCTGATTGCGCTGCGTCTTCCTGCACCAGCCCGGGCGGGTGTACCGTTTCGGGCTGTTTTTTTGTCTACTGCGGAATTAAGGATCGTTTGAATGGAGTTCGTCATCATCTCGACGCTCAACGGCTTGAGCTACGGTCTGCTGTTGTTCATGCTGAGTTCGGGTCTGACCCTGATCTTCAGCATGATGGGGGTTCTCAATTTTGCCCACGCCAGCTTTTACATGCTCGGGGCTTATATCGGTTACACCGTGTCGGGCCTGGTCGGTTTCTGGCCGGCGCTGCTGATTGCGCCCTTGATCGTGGGGGGGCTGGGTGCCTTGTTCGAGCGCCATTTTCTGCGCAAGGTGCACAAGTTCGGCCATGTGCCCGAGTTGCTGATCACCTTCGGACTCTCGTATGTGATTCTGGAACTGGTGCAACTGGTCTGGGGCCGCATTGCGCTTGAGTTCCGCCCGCCCGACCTGCTCCAGGGACCGGCCTTCACCCTGATCAACCATTCACTCAAGGGTCTGAATCTGCTCTGGGGTGCGGCACCGGCCGAACTCTGCAGTTCAGTCGATGCGACCGTGCGTGTAGTGTGCTCACCGTTTCCTGCAACGCGCGCCTTCATGATGCTGGTTGCGCTGGTCATGCTGTTCTCGGTCTGGCTGCTGCTGATGCGTACCCGCATTGGCCTGGTGATCCAGGCAGCGCTAACGCATCCGGAGGCGGTCGAGTCGCTCGGCCACAATGTACCGGCGGTGTTCATGATGGTGTTCGGTGCTGGCGCCGGTCTGGCCGGTCTGGCTGGCGTGATTGGCGGCAGCACCTTTCTGACCGAGCCGGCGATGGCGGCCACGGTGGGTTCGGTCATTTTTGTGGTGGTCGTGGTCGGCGGTATGGGCTCGCTGCCCGGCGCTTTTCTGGCCTCGGTGCTGATCGGCCTGATCCAGACTTTTGCCGTTGCCTTTGATTATTCGCTGGGCACGCTGGCGGCGCAGTTGGGGCTGACGCTGAGCAGTGGTGCGCTGCAAAATTCGTTCATCAAACTGACCCTGTCACAGGTGGCGCCGATTCTGCCCTACCTGTTTCTGGTCCTGATCCTGATTTTCCGGCCCAAGGGCCTGCTCGGCACGCGGGAGGGCTGAGCCATGCGAACTACCTACGAATTCAAACCTCTTAATGTCGGGCGCTGGCTGATCTGGAGCCTGTTTGCCTTGTTGCTGGCGGTGATACCGCTGTTCTTCAGCAGCAGTCTGGCCAGCACCATCCTGTCGCAAATGGGGATTGCCATCATTGCCTGCCTGTCCTACAACATGCTGCTGGGGCAGGGCGGCATGCTGAGCTTCGGCCATGCGGTCTATACCGGCCTGGGCGCTTTTCTGGCGATTCATGCGCTTAATGGCATCAGCGACGGCTCGCTGCCGATACCGGTCGCTGCCGTGCCGCTGGTCGGCGGCCTGGCCGGCATGGGCTTTGCAGCCCTGCTGGGCTATGTGACGACACGCAAGGCCGGAACCACCTTTGCCATGATCACCATGGGCATGGGGGAACTGGTGTTTGCCATGTCGCTGATGATTCCCGAGTTCTTTGGCGGCGAGGGTGGTGTTTCGGGTAACCGGGTCATCGGCAAGCCCTTCATGGGCATCAGCTACGGGCCGCCGATCCAGGTCTATTACCTGATTGCGATCTACACCTTCTTTGCCGTCGCCGCGATGTACGCCTTCACGCGCACGCCGCTCGGGCGCATGCTCAATGCCGTGCGCGACAACCCGGAGCGGGTCGAATTTGTCGGCTACAACACGCAGCGCATCCGCTATACGGCCTTCATCATTGCCGGTTTCTTTGCCGGCATATCAGGCGGGCTGGGCGCGCTCAATTTCGAAATCGTCACAGCCGAGGTGGTGGGCGCCGCGCGCTCTGGTGCTTACCTGCTGTTCACGTTTCTGGGCGGTGCGACCTTCTTCTTCGGCCCCATCATTGGCGCCATCCTGATGGTGCTGGCCTTCGTTCTGTTCAGCGAATTCACCAAGGCCTGGCTGCTGTATCTGGGTCTGATCTTTCTGTTCATGGTGATGTATGCGCCCGGCGGCGTGGCTTCGCTCATCATGATGAACCTGCGGGTGGCGATGTACGGCTTCTTGCGCCGGCTCTGGGTCAGTTATCTGGCGCTGGCAGTGACCGCCATCGTCACCTTGCTCGGGGCCGCTGCGATGATCGAAATGGTCTACCACCTGCAACTCAATTCGGCGCTCGGCTCGGAACTGCATTTCATGGCGATGACGCTGGACGCCAAGGGCCTCAACAGCTGGTTTGGCGCGATCTTTGTCATGCTGACCGGCCTCGGTCTGTTCGAGGTCTGCCGGCGTCAATTCGCGCTGGAGTGGGGCCAGATACAGGAAGACATCGAGAAGGAAGTCAAGCGGAGGGCTGCGCTATGAGCTACGCCCTGGAACTAAAGGATTTGCGCAAGGCTTTCGGCAAGAGCGAGATCATTCGCGGCATCAACCTGGCCATTCCCGCCGGTGAACGCGTTGGCATCATCGGCCCGAACGGGGCCGGCAAGTCGACCCTGTTCAACCTGATCAGCGGGCGCTTTGAGCCCAGCAGCGGCGAAGTGCTGCTCAATGGTGAGCGCATCAGCGGCAAGAAGCCCTTCGAGATCAACCGCATGGGACTCTCGCGCAGCTTTCAGATCACCAACATCTTCCCC
Source organism: uncultured beta proteobacterium (assembly GCA_903876735.1). Taxonomy (GTDB): domain Bacteria; phylum Pseudomonadota; class Gammaproteobacteria; order Burkholderiales; family Burkholderiaceae_C; genus Rhodoferax. Next base: position 48,870 of record CAIRAW010000028.1, read on the forward strand.
AAGCTCAGCGTCTTCGAGAACCTGCGCTGCGGCGTGCTCTGGAGCCTTGGCTACAAGTACAGCTTCTGGAAGTTTCTGGCCGACCTGAAGGATGCCAACGAGCGCACCGAAGAACTGATGGAAATGGTCAAGCTCGACAAGAAGCACGATGTGCTGGCCATGAACCTGACCTATGCCGAGCAGCGCGCACTGGAGATTGGCATCACCATCGCGGGCGGCGCCAACGTCATTCTGCTTGACGAGCCGACCGCCGGCATGAGCAAGTCAGAGACCAGCCGATTCATCAAGCTGATCAAGGATGTGACTGTGGGCAAGACCCTGTTGACCGTGGAGCACGACATGGGCGTGGTGTTCGGACTGGCTGACAAGATTGCGGTGGTTGTCTACGGCGAACTATTGGCCTACGACACGCCCGAAGCCGTGCGCGCCAATCAGCGTGTTCAGGAGGCCTACCTAGGCTCTTCTGTGGCTGACTCTCAAGCAGGGGGGCACTGATCATGTTGAAGATTGACAACCTGCATGCCTTCTACGGCAAAAGCCATGTCCTGCACGGCGTTCACCTGAATGTGAATGAGGGCGAAATCACGGCGCTGCTGGGGCGCAACGGTTCGGGCCGCTCCACCACGGCCAAAGCCATCATGGGCCTGGTCGATTGCCAGGGTTCGGTGCTCTGGAAGGGGCAGGAAATCCGGGGCAAACGAACGTTTGAGATTGCCCATTTGGGTATTGGCTATGTGCCCGAGAGCCGTGATATTTTCCCGACGCTCACGGTTGAACAGAACCTGTACCTGGGCCAGAAAAGCGCGCGCAAAGCCGGGCGCTGGTCGCTGAATGACATGTACCAGATGTTTCCGCGGCTCGAAGAGCGCCGCAACACGCTGGCCGGCGTCATGTCTGGCGGCGAGCAGCAGATGCTTACGCTGTGCCGCACCCTGATGGGTGACCCCGACCTGATCATCATCGACGAGCCGACCGAAGGCCTGGCGCCCAAGATCGTGGAACTGGTGGCGCAGTACCTGAAAGAACTCAAGAAGCGTGGCATTTCTGTGCTGCTGATCGAACAGAAACTGACGATTGCCATGGATATTTCGGATCGCTGCATGGTCATGGGCCACGGCAGCATCGTGTTCACCGGCACACCGACTGAACTGCGCAATGACAACTACATCCGCAAGGAGTGGCTTGAGGTCTGACGGCCTTGTCCCACTCGTGACAAAACAGGGATGCCGTACCCGGTAGCCCTTTTACAATCAAAAAAACGCACGACCGTACTATTTTCACTTCCGAGGAAAGCAAGCATGACCGCTGAATACAAAGTGCATGGCGACATCGCCATCATCACGCTCAATAATCCGCCCGTTAACGGGCTCGGACACGCGACCCGCCTGGGAATCGCTGACGCGCTGGCCCAGGCCAATGCCGATAGCGCCGTCAAGGCCGTCGTCCTGACCGGCGCAGGCAAAGCCTTCTCGGGCGGCGCCGACATCAAGGAATTTGGCAGCCCCAAGGCAATGCAGGAGCCGAACCTGCTGAGCGTTATTCTGGCCATCGAAAATTCCCCGAAGCCGGTGGTCGCTGCGATCCACAGTGTCTGCATGGGCGGCGGACTCGAACTGGCGCTGGGCTGTCACTACCGCGTTGCCGCACCAGGCTGCAGCGTGGCGCTGCCCGAAGTCAAGCTCGGCTTGCTGCCGGGTGCTGGTGGTACGCAGCGTCTGCCGCGTGCCCTGGGCGTGGAGCCTGCGCTCAACATGATCGTCAGCGGCGAGGCGATCAAGAGCGAAATGCTCGCGATGGTGCCGGGTCAGAAACTGTTTGACAAGATGGCAGCCTCCGCTGAAACGCTGGCCGAAGAAGCGCTTGCTTTTGCGCGCTCGGTGGCCGATGCGCGGCCCCTGCCGCTGGTGCGCAAGCTGCCGTGCAAGCATCCGCAGGGCGCAGCCTACTTCCAGTTCGCCCGCAACATGGTCAAGGGCATGTCCAAGAACTTTCCGGCTCCGGCCAAATGTGTGGACGCTGTCGAAGCCGCGACCACCAGGAAGTTTGATGACGGCATGACGGTTGAGCGCGAGATCTTCATCAACCTGATGTGGTCGCCTGAAAGCAAGGCCTTGCGCCACATCTTCCTGGCCGAGCGTGCGGCTTCCAAGATTCCGGATGTGCCGGCCGACACGCCGCTGCGCGAGATCAAGGCGCTGGCCGTGATTGGTGCGGGCACCATGGGTGGCGGCATCACGATGAACTTCCTCAACGCCGGTATTCCGGTCACGATGCTGGAGATGAAGCAGGACGCGCTGGACCGCGGCGTGGCCACGATCCGCAAGAATTACGAAGCACAGGTCAAGAAGGGCAAGCTCAAGCAGGACAAGTACGAGCAGCGCATGAGCCTGCTCACCACCACGCTGAGCTATGACGACCTGAAGAATGCCGACATGGTGATCGAGGCCGTGTTCGAAGAGATCGGCGTCAAGGAAGCGGTGTTCAAGGAACTCGACCGCGTCATGAAACCAGGCGCCATTTTGGCCTCCAACACTTCGACGCTGGACGTCGACAAGATCGCGTCGTTTACAAAGCGGCCGCAGGATGTGGTTGGCCTGCACTTTTTCAGCCCCGCCAATGTGATGAAGTTGCTCGAAGTTGTGCGCGGCGCCAAGACCGCCAAGGACGTGATGGCCACCGTGATGGTGATTGCCAAAAAGATCAAGAAGACGGCTGTGGTGTCGGGCGTCTGCGATGGCTTTATCGGCAACCGCATGATCGAGCAGTACGGCCGCCAGGGCGGCTTTCTGCTTGACGAAGGCTGCACGCCGGCGCAGGTTGACAAGGCGATCGAAAAATTCGGCTTTGCGATGGGACCGTTTCGCATGGGCGATCTGGCCGGCAACGACATCGGTTGGGCCATTCGCAAGCGCCGCTACCAGGAAAAGCCGGACATGAAGTACAGCAAGACGGCCGACCTGTTGTGCGAAAAGGGTCGCTACGGCCAGAAGACCGGTGCCGGCTGGTACGACTATGTTCCTGGCAAGCGCGATGCGATCCCGAATGCCGAAGTCGTCGCCATGATCGAGGCGCACCGCAAGGCCCTGGGCATCACGCCGCGCAAGATTTCCGACGAAGAAATCGTGCAGCGCCTGGTCTACTCGCTGGTGAACGAAGCGGCACACATTCTTGAAGACGGCATCGCCTCCAAGGCAAGCGACATCGACATGGTCTACCTGATGGGCTACGGCTTCCCGATCTACCGCGGTGGCCCGATGAACTACGCCGATCAGGTCGGATTGTTCAATGTGGTGCAGGCGATGAACCGCTTTGCCCAGAACCCGCTTGACGACGCCAAGTTCTGGCAGCCGGCGCCTTTGCTTGCCAAACTGGCGGCCGAAGGCAAAACGTTCAACTGATTAGAAAGATTCACCATGACATCAGCCGTAATTGTTTCCACTGCCCGTACCCCGCTTGCCAAGAGTTGGAAGGGTTCCTTCAACATGACGCACGGCGCCACGCTGGGCGGCCATGCCGTCGAGCATGCGATCGCCCGCGCCGGTATTGAAGCCGGCGAAGTCGAGGACGTCATCATGGGCTGCGCCACGCCCGAAGGCGCAACCGGCGCCAACATTGCGCGCCAGGTCGCCCTCGTTGCAGGCTGTCCGATCACCGTTTCGGGCATGACGGTGAACCGTTTCTGTTCGTCCGGTCTGCAGTCGATTGCGCTGGCATCGCAGCGCATTATTGCGGGCGAAGGCGACATCTTTGTCGCTGGCGGCGTCGAAGCGATTTCCTGCGTGCAGCAAGAGATGAACCAGCACATGCTGGCTGACCCCTGGTTGCTGGAAAAAAAGCCCGAGATTTACTGGAACATGCTGCAGACGGCCGAGAACGTGGCCAAACGCTACAACATTGGTCGCGACGTGATGGACGAATACGGTGCGACCAGCCAGCAGCGCGCAACTGCAGCGCTTGAAGCCGGTCTGTTCACGGCCGAGATCGCACCGATCACCGTAACCATGGGAGTGGCCGACAAGGTCATGGGCTTGATGACGAAGAAGGTCACAGTCAGCCAGGACGAAGGCATCCGCGCTGGTACCACGGTGCAGGCCATCAGCGGCCTGCGTTCGGCCGTCCCCGGTGGACTGATCACCGCTGGCAATGCCAGCCAGTTTTCCGATGGTGCCGGCGCCGTAGTCGTAATGCACGAATCGGTTGCGGCGAAAAAGGGCCTGCAACCGCTCGGACGTTTCCTCGGCTTTGCCGTGGCTGGCTGCGAGCCTGACGAGATGGGCATCGGTCCGGTCTTTGCCATCCCCAAGGTGCTCGCACGTCTGGGTCTGAAGGTCAGCGACATCGACCTGTGGGAACTCAACGAAGCTTTTGCCGTGCAGGTGATTTATTGCCGCGACAAACTCGGCATTCCGAATGATCGCCTGAACGTCAACGGTGGCGCGATTGCCGTGGGCCACCCCTACGGCGTCAGCGGTCAACGCCTGACCGGCCATGCGCTGATCGAAGGCAAACGCCGTGGCGCCAAGCGCGTCTGCGTCACCATGTGCATCGGTGGCGGCATGGGCGCTGCTGGCATCTTCGAAGTTTTGTAAGAATCGCTTGCCGCTTGTGTCATTGCGGGCTTGACCCGCAATCCAGTTTGCACATGCCACTGGATGCCGGATCAGGTCCGGCATGACAAAGATCTAGGCGCTGGCATTTCATTTCCACTTTGTGCGAGGCCACCATGAGCTTGCGGACTACCGTTGATTTCCTGTTATTCCAGTGGCTCAAGGTCGAGTCTTTGAGCCAACGCACGCGTTTTGCCGACCACTCACGCGAAACCTTCGATGCGGTGCTGGACACCTGCGAACGCATTGCGCGCGAGAAGTACGCTCCGTTCAACCGTGTGGTGGACACCCAGGAGCCGCAATTCGACGGTGAGAAGGTGATCCTGCCGCAGGCCACCTTTGAGGCGCAGAAAGCCTATGCCGAGTCCGGCATGCTGAGCGCGGCGCAGGATTACGAGATGGGCGGCATGCAACTGCCTTACACGATCGAGGCGGCGGCCAATTCGTTCTTCGCCTGCGCCTCGGTCAGCATCGGCACCGGCATGCTCACAACCGGCAATGCCAATTTGCTGATGGTGCACGGCACGCCTTTGCAAAAGGAAGTTTTTGCCAGGCATGAGTTCGCCGGCCGCTTCTCGGGCACCATGTGCCTGAGCGAGCCGCAAGCCGGCTCCAGCCTGGGAGATGTGGCGACGCGCGCCGTGCCCGATGGCGAATCCTTCGAATCCGAGCCACTGGGCCCGCGTTACCGGCTGACTGGCAACAAGATGTGGATCTCGGCCGGCGAGCACGAGTTGAGCGAGAACATCATTCACCTGGTCCTGGCCAAGATCCCTGGACCTGACGGTACGTTGATCGCCGGAACCCGTGGCATCTCGCTCTTCATCGTGCCCAAGAAATTGGTCGGCACCGATGGCCATTTGACCGGCGAGCGCAACGACGTGGCGCTGGCCGGCCTGAACCACAAACTGGGTTGGCGTGGCACCGTCAACACGCTGCTCAACTTCGGAGAAGGCAAGTACCCGGTGGATGGGCAAGCGGGTGCCGTTGGCTACCTGGTTGGCAAACCGGGAGAAGGCCTGCGCTGCATGTTCCACATGATGAACGAAGCCCGCATCGGGGTTGGCATCGCCGCCACCATGCTCGGCATGGCGGGTTATTTTGCGAGCCTGGACTACGCCAAGACCCGGCCGCAGGGACGTGCCATGGGCGCTGGTGGCAAGGATGTGTCCCAGCCCCAGTTGCGCATTGTTGAACACGCCGACGTCAAGCGCATGTTGCTGGCGCAAAAATCCTATTGCGAAGGGGCTTTGGCCCTGGAACTGTATTGCGCGCGACTGGTTGACGAGCAGCACACCGGCGCAGCGGAGCTTGCCGATGAAGCGCGCTTGTTGCTCGAAGTGCTGACGCCCATCGCCAAGAGCTGGCCGAGTGAGTGGTGTCTGGAGGCCAATTCGCTGGCGATCCAGATTCACGGCGGCTACGGCTATACGCGTGATTTTCCGGTTGAGCAGTACTGGCGTGACAACCGCCTGAACATGATCCACGAAGGTACACATGGCATCCAGGCCATGGACCTGCTCGGGCGCAAGGTTCTGATGGAAAACGGACGCGGCCTGGCGCTATTGGCGGCGCGCGTCACGGCGACCGCCAAGCGCGCTGCCGAACACCCCGAACTGGCGGCGCATGCTGCTGCCTTGCTGTCCGCGTTGCAGCAGGTTGGCAGTGCAACGCAGGCTGCCTGGTCTGGCGGCCAACCAGCCGATGTGTTGGCCAATGCCGTGCCTTATATGCAGGCTTTTGGACATACCGTGCTGGCCTGGATCTGGCTGGATGTGGCACTCATCGCGCAAGCACAGCAAGCAGCGGGGTCAAGCGCAGCCCATGTCGGTCGCCTGGCTGCGGCGCGCTATTTCTTCCACTACGAACTGCCCAAGATCGGCGCCTGGCTGCAAGTGGTGGCGAGTCGCGATCCGACTTGCGCCGAGATGCCGGAAGACGCTTTCTAAAGCCCTGGTGCTGGTGTTGGTGAAATCTTGCTGCGGATCAAGTCCACCAGTTCCGGGCTGGCGCCTTCTTGCGCCAGCATCAATGGTGTCTCGCCTTTTCGCGTGCGCACCATGACATCGGCGCCGTGCTCTACCAGCAACTGCGCAATGTCGAAGGTGCCACCGGTCAGCGAGAGCAGCAGCGGAGTGAATCCCAGCGAGTCACGCACATTGATCTGGGCACCTTTGCGGATCAGGGTCTCGGCGACCTCCCGGTAGCCCTTGGCGGCCTTGCCGCAGGTCACCAGCAAAGGAGTCAAGCCCAGATTGTCTTTTTCGTTGACATCGGCGCCCGTGTTCAAAAGAATCTTGGCAATGACGGTATAGCCGCGTTTCAAGGCGAACATCAGGGGCGGGTTGCCGTCTTCATCGCGGACGTGGATGTTGAAATGGGCACGTACAAAAAGATCGATGACTTCCTGGTCACCTTTCTTGAGCGCCCGAAAAAATTCGTCCAAGCTGACATAGAGTCCGCGCTGCGTCAGGGCTTCAATCGCTGCTTCCTTGCGCTCTGCCGCGCGAAACGTTTCCATGGACCTGAATTCGCGCAGGGCGATGATCTCGTGCGTGACCTCCTTGGAAAATCCCTGGCGCCCACCGCGTTTGTCGATCAGCAGGTCACTCAGGTAGTCATGGACCTCTGGGTGGTCCCAGATTTCGTCCAACTTTCGCAGGATATGGTCGTGGTGTTTTTCCAGATGCACTGGATAGCCCACTTCCAGGTCGGCAAAAAGCGGGTGTTTCAACGGTGGAGTATTGTCCATAGTGACAATGGTAAGGCATATTTCCCCGCCAATCGCAAGGCACCCGCGCCGCTTGCGTCTTGCGCCGCTATCGCCATTGAGACAGTGCTGCCGCACCAAAGTCCCAAGTTCCTGCAAAATGCGGGCTCGGTGCCTGCGCCGAATGCCGCACGACACACAGTGTCTCCTTCGTCGATTCAAACCAGGAAATCAGCATGACCCGTACTGTCCAACAGCTTTTTGATCTCACCGGCAAGACCGCACTCGTGACGGGCGGCTCGCGCGGCCTGGGCCTGCAGATGGCCCATGCACTCGGCGAAGCCGGCGCGCGCATCATGCTGAGTTCGCGCAAGGCGGGCGACCTCGAGTTGGCCGCGGCTGAACTGCAGGCCGCCGGTATTGACGCACGCTGGATTGCCGCCGACTGCGCCAAAGAAGCAGACATTGTTCGGCTCGCTGATGAAACGCTGCAGCGCATGGGCGATGTCGATATCCTGGTGAACAACGCCGGTGCCACCTGGGGTGCTCCGGCGGAAGACCATCCGCTGGAAGCCTGGGACAAGGTCATGAACCTCAACGTGCGGGGCTACTTCATTCTGAGCCAGATCATTGCCAAGCGCAGCATGATCGCACGCCGGTCAGGGCGCATCATCAACGTGGCATCCATTGCCGGTCTGAACGGCAACCCGCCTGCGATGACCACGATTGCGTACAACACCTCGAAGGGCGCCGTGGTCAATTTCACGCGCGCGCTGGGCGCGGAATGGGGCAAGTACAACATCAACGTCAATGCCATCTGCCCTGGTTTTTTCCCGAGCAAGATGTCCGCAGGAATCCTGGCCGCGATGGGCGAGGAGCGCTTGGCTGCACATTCGCCGCTGCGGCGTCTGGGCGACGACGAGGATCTCAAGGGCATCGCATTGCTGTTCGCTTCCGACGCCGGCAAGCACATCACCGGCCAATGGCTGGCGGTGGATGGCGGCGTTAGTTCCGTTATCGGTGGCTGATCAGAATATGGGCTTCGGCGTCAGGATTCCCTTTGTCGATCACCTCGGTTTTGAGTTGCGGCTGTTTGATGACGGTCACTCGGAACTGGGTTATTCGCCCAAGCCGGAGCACCTCAATTCGTTTGATGTCACGCATGGCGGAGCGCTCATGACCCTGCTCGATGTCACCATGGCGGCAGCGGCCCGCAGCGTGCAAAAGGACATGGGCGTGGTCACGATCGAGATGAAGACCACCTTCATGCAGCCGGCACGCGGCGCCCTCACCGGCAAGGGCCGATTGATGCACCGCACGGCGACCATGGCTTTTGTCGAGGCGACCATTTTTGACGAAGCCGAGCGCGCTTGTGCCCATTCCACCGGCACTTTCAAATATGTCCGACGCCTGCCTGTCGGGCCCAAGAGCGCCAGCGCGCTCAACGTCATTTCAACCGACTAGGGATGCGCTGCATCTCCCCTATTTTTTTTACAGGATTTACCATGCCAAGAAACAAACAATTCCAGTTGGATAACCGTCCGGTTGGTGAAGCAGTCGCGGGTAATTTCAAACTGGTGGTCAGCGATACGCCGGCGCTGCAGGACGGCCAGGTTCTGGTGCGCCACCATTATTTGAGCCTGGACCCCTATATGCGCGGCCGCATGAACGATGCCAAGAGCTACGCGCAACCACAGGCGCTGGGCCAAACCATGGGGGGCGGCACGGTGGGTGAGGTGATCGAATCCAGGAGTGCCAAATTCATGGTCGGCGACAAGGTGGTCGGCATGGGCGGCTGGCAGGAATACAGCGTGGTGGACGCCGAGCAGCCCGGTGCGCTGCGCAAGGTTGATACCACCCACGTGCCCTTGAGCGCCTACCTCGGCGCCGTCGGCATGCCTGGTGTCACGGCCTGGTATGGGCTGGTGAAAATCATTGCGCCCAAGGTCGGCGAAACCATGGTGGTGAGCGCCGCGACCGGTGCTGTCGGCAGTGCCTTTGCGGCCCTGTCCAAGGCACGTGGCTGCCGCACCGTCGGCATCGCTGGCGGGCCGGAAAAATGCCGTTATGCGGTCGATGAACTCGGCTTCGATGCCTGCATCGACTACAAACGGCATCAGAACGCGGCCTCGCTGTCGAAGGCTCTGAAAGAGGCTTGTCCAGCGGGCATCGACGGCTACTTTGAAAACGTCGGCGGCATGGTGCTCGATGCCGTGCTGTCGCGCATGAACGCGTTTGGCCGCATCGCCGTCTGCGGCATGATTGCCGGCTACGATGGCGCGCCATTGCCGCTGAGTTATCCGGCCCTGATTTTGATGAGCCGGCTCAAGATCGAAGGCTTCATCGTCAGCGAGCACATGGAAATCTGGCCCGAGGCGCTCAAGGAACTGGGCACCCTGGTGGCAAGCGGCAAACTGCGCGCCCGCGAGTCGATCGCCCAGGGCATCGAGGCGGCGCCAGAGGCATTCCTGGGTTTGCTCAAAGGAAAGAACTTTGGCAAACAGTTGGTGAAACTGCATGACTGACATCATTCTCCACCACTACCCGACCTCGCCGTTTTCCGAGAAGATCCGGCTCGTTCTGGGTTACAAGAAGTTGGCCTGGAAGTCGGTCATCATTCCGTCCATCATGCCCAAGCCGGACGTGCTTGCGCTCACCGGCGGCTACCGGCGTACGCCCTTCCTGCAAATCGGCTCCGACGTCTACTGTGACAGCGCGCTGATCTGCGATGTGCTCGAACACCTGCAGCCGCAACCCGGCTTGTACCCGGCGCAGCACAAGGGTCTGGCCCGGGTGCTGGCGCAGTGGGCTGATAGCACGCTGTTCTGGGCTGCCATGGCCTATAACCTGCAGCCGCGTGGTGCCGCCGCCATGTTCGAGGGCGCGCCGCCGGAAGCAGTCAAGGCCTTTGGCGCCGACCGCGCAGCCATGTCGGTCGGTATGACGCGCCTGCGCCCGGCCGATGCCATCGTGGCCTATAAATCGTATCTGCGGCGCCTGGCGAACATGCTCGAGGAGCAGGATTTCCTGCTTGGTAGCGCACCCTGCGTCGCTGATTTCTCCGCCTATCATCCGCTCTGGTTCTCGCGCTCGCGCGTGCCGGTCATGGCCGGCATTCTGGACGCTACCCCCGCGGTGCTGCGCTGGATGGACCGCATGGCCGCACTCGGCCATGGGGCGCTCGAGAAGTATTCCGCAAGCGAGGCGATTGCGGCCTGCAAGGCCGCAGCCGGAGCGGCGTCGCTTGCCGGGAACTTTTTTCAGGATGAGCACGGCATTGCCTTGGGCAGTCGGGTCACGGTGACGGCCGAGAGTTTCGGCCAGGAGCCAACCGAAGGTGAACTGGTCGCTGCCACCCGCACCCGTTACACGCTGCGCCGCGAAGACGCGCGCGCCGGCAGCGTTCACGTGCACTTTCCGCGCATTGGTTACGTGTTGCGCGCGGCCGCGCCGGCATGAACCGCACTTAATCCGAACCTGCTGCACAGGCCGCAGCATTGCTTGAACCCTGGAGTATTCACATGATCACTGATTTTAAAAACAAGACGGCTGTACTGACCGGCGCCGGCTCCGGCTTTGGCCTGGAGTGCGCGCGCATCGGCGCCAGACTGGGCATGAACCTGGTGCTGGCCGACGTGCAGCAGGACGCGCTGGACAAGGCGGCGGCCGAACTGCGCGCCGCTGGTGCGCAGGTGCTGGCGCTCAAGGTCGATGTGTCCAAGGCAGCCGAGGTTGAAGCCCTGGGACAGGCGGTCCTCGCGCGCTTTGGCGCGCCGCATTTTGTTTTCAACAATGCTGGCGTCGGCGCTGGCGGGCTGATCTGGGAGAACACGGCTCAGGACTGGGAATGGGTCATCGGTGTGAACCTGATGGGCGTGGCGCACGGTGTGCGCGTTTTCACACCCATGATGCTCGAAGCCGCGAGCAAGGATCCGGCCTACCAGGGGCACATCGTCAACACCGCCAGCATGGCCGGGTTGCTCAATGCGCCCAATATGGGCATTTACGGCGCCAGCAAGCACGCGGTGGTCAGCATCAGCGAAACCCTGTACCAGGATCTGGCGCTGGTGACGGAGCAGATCGGCGCCAGCGTGCTGTGCCCGTTCTTTGTGCCGACCGGCATCACGCAAAGCGAGCGCAACCGGCCTGCCGCAACGCCGGCCGCCAAACCGACGCGCAGCCAACTGATAGGCCAGGCCATGACCGACAAGGCGGTCGGCTCGGGCAAGGTCAGCGCGGCCGAGGTGGCGCAGAAGGTGTTTGACGCGATTGCAGCCAATCAGTTCTACATCTACAGCCATCCGAAGTCCATCGGCTCGGTGCAGACGCGGATGGAAGACGTCTTGCAGGCACGCAACCCGACCGATCCGTTCGCCCACAAGCCCGAACTCGGGGTTGAACTGCGCCGCGCCCTGCGCGCCGCGTAGCTGCGCCTCCGACTGGATTGCGCGCTCAGTGCACCTTCACGGCGCGCACTTCGGAAAAGAGGTCGAGGCTGCTGCTCATGGAACCGGGTTTGCCGATCTGGTCGACAAAACTGGCCAGTTCCTTGTCCTGAATGAAACTTGCTGCCGAGTGGGCTGACAGCAGTTTGTCCGGGTGCTGGGGACGCGCCACGGCGAATCCCTGCACGTAATCGACGCCGATCTCGGTGAGAGTTTGCACCGTGGCGTTGTCTTCGGCCCACTCTGCGATGACCTTCATTCCGAGGTTCTTGGCCAGGCTCAGGATGGCTTCGACAATGGCAATGTTGGCCGGGTGCCGGTTCATGTCGACGATGAAGCTGCCATCGATCTTGAGCAGGTCGGCCTTGAACTCCTTGAGGTAGGAAAACGAGGTATAGCCCGCGCCGAAGTCGTCCAGCGCGACCTTGGCGCCCAGACTGCGCACCGTGTTGACAAAGCGCCGGGTATTGTCCAGGTCGCGCAAGGCCACGCTTTCCGTGATTTCCAGGCACAACTGACTGGCGATATGCCGGTTCTGCTCCAGCAGGACGTAGACCTCCTGCAGGAACTTCACGTCGTTGATTGACGCGCCGCTCAAATTCATGCAAACGAAGCGGGTACGTTTGAGCTCTTGGTGATGCTGGTTGAGCCAGGCCAGGGCGGTCGTCAGGACCCAGCGGTCAATCATGCTCATGCGACCGCTGGCTTCACCCGCGGCAATCAGGTGATCAGTGCGCAACACCTGGCCATCCGGATCGCGCATGCGCACCAGCACCTCAAAATTGAGCGATTCATGCGGGGCGCTCAGTGACATGATCGGCTGCATCTCAAGGTACAGGCCGTCAGTGGCGTTGCTGGTCGCCAGCAGCGCAATCAGTTTGAGCTCGGCCACATGCTGCTTGAATGCGACAGCGCTCCTTTCATAGACGATCAGCCCGTCATTGCCGCTGCTCTTGGCTTCGCGACAGGCGCGGTCGGCAGTCGATATGGCGTCATTGAAGCGCATGTCGGCGCTGATTTCGATCAGGCCGATGGAGCCGCGCACGTTGAACGCGTTTTCACCGACGCGGTAGGGCAGAATGCAGACGCTGTCGATGATGGCACGGCACATCACCGAGGCCAGCGCGATCGGCGTTTCGGGAAACACGATGACGAACTCGTCACCGCCGACGCGGCCAAAGTAGTGATCCCGTGAAATCAGTTTCGACACCCGAACGCAGACCTGCTGCAGCACCTGATCGCCGATGCTGTGGCCGAACAGATCGTTGATCAGTTTGAAGCGGTCAAGATCAAGGTAAGCCAGTGCGGCCTGGGCGTCAGGGTTGGCCAGCAGCGCGAGTGTGCTGGTAAACCCCTTCTCGATACCGCGCCGGTTCAAGACCTTGGTCAACGGGTCGTGGTCGGCCAGAAACGACAGTTCTTCGGTAGCTTTGGATTTTTCCGTGACGTCCTGCAGCGAGCCCTCAATTTTGTCGCGCGCCAGCGTTGCCTTGACCAGAAAGCGTTTTGCCACGTTGCCGTTGTCTCGGGGGTCGACTTCGATTTCCATCTCGTCATGACCGCTTGCATGCACCATCTGGTGCAACTGGATCCACGAGCCGTCAGCGAAATAGCGCTGCCAACTGGCGCCGTCGCCTTCGAGCGCCCGTAGCCCGAGCATGTCGAGCAGGGCCGGGTTGGCGCTGAGGAAATGCCCGTGCAGATCGAGTGTGAAAAGCCCGATCGGCATCGCTTCGTAGGTGTGCGCCAGTTCGGCCTGTGCCTCCAGGCGCTGTTCATGCTCCTGGCGCATCTGTTCGGCAATCGCCAGCGCTGCGAGCAGGCTGGAGGTCAGGGCTGCGGTTACGCTGTTGAACGACCCGATCAAGGCCTTGATGCCAAGGGCCGCCGCCAGAACCTCATAGAGGCTGGCGACCAGCGTGGCGCTGATGGCGGCGCTGTACCACATGGCCACGCGCGAGCGGGTCTGGACCAGAATCCTGAACAGCAGGTAGGTCAGAAGGGCAATTCCGACGCCCACAACGGGCCAGAAAAATGGCAGAAACAGGGCTGACGGCAGAAAGCACGACAGTATGAGCAGCGGGAAACAGGTCCACTGCAGCAACTGCACCAGGGTGCGGTGGCCAACCTGCACCAAGTCGTCCTTGAACAGCGAAGTGAACAGGGTCAGCGTCAGCACGTAATACAGCGTGATGGTGACCATCCGGCCCTGCAACAGCCAGTCATAGGGAACGACATGGCCAAGCCACTGCGTGTCCCAGCCGGCGGACAGGGCGCCCATTCGGAGGTTGATCACGAGCCAGGCCGCAAACAGGATGTACAAGCGGTTGCGGTTGACCAGGGCCGTGATCAGGACAAACGTGGCCAGGACGATGATCCCGCCGTCGAGCAAACCGGAGTTGCGCTGAAATTTCTGGGCAGATGCCTGCAAATCACTGGCTTGCCAAATCAGGGCCGAGAGCCGGGCCGGCCCGATGGCCCGGGTGCGGCATAGCACTAACGAATCCCGCAGTGAGTGGCCCAGATCAAGTGCAAAACCAGCCTTGATGGCGCTCACCGAACCTGTACTTTCATGGCGGTTGCCGTGACCCATCGGGCTGAGCGTTTTGCCACTCCAGCACGCAATCTCGACCGTATGGCGCGACGGAAACTCAACCATCAGCGGCATGTAAACCATTTCCCTGGGAAGCGAAAAGGAAAACCAGAACGGGGCTTCGGAGAGTTGCGTGTCATGAAAAGCACTGCTCGGGACCTCACGCAGTTGTGCCAGCGCCTGGGCCGGGTCGAGAGTGGCGCCTGGGTCCTGGATCATCCGGATGGGCAGTTGTTGCGGGACAGCGTCGTGGTACTGCAATTCCCAGGTGCCAAGGGCCAACAAGGAAACCAGGCCAATCACCACGGGCAGGGTGTAAATTGAAAACAACTGCAGCCCGGCGTCAATCAACGGGCTGAGCTGATTGAAACCTCGGCGCATTAACGAGGGCTGTGTTGGCATTTTGTGAGTGGTCTCATGCTGAAATTTCGAAAGCGAAAGGGTGGAGACATCTTGGCTGTGTTGCAGTTCTGAAGCAGGGTGTTCAGGTCGAACGATACGCCTGTCAGCAGAAACCGCCAACAAGCCAGGAGAAACATTTTTCGCATAATGCCATAAAAATCATAAAGTTACTTAGCACAATTCATTTGATAGGTTCGATTTGGACGGGTGGCGCGGGCTGGCGCCGCCACGCGAAAAAGGGTGCTGGACCGGGTGCCACATCGGGCACCCAATCAGGCCGGCTCACATCGGACGTGTTTGGGCATAGGCCGGCTGTACGGGTGGCGCTGCAGGCGCGACACCCACCGGGCTCAAACGGCCGAGTTGGATGTCTGGATGGTGGACACTGCACATAAAGCCAAGCAGGGGGTGGCTGGCCCGGGTCCAGCGGTCTTGCGCCGTCTCGACATTGAACGACAGCACGCGGTGCGGCAGATTGCTGGCGTGCGCCAGCGGTATGTAGCCCAAGCCCGGAAATACGTCATCAAACAGCAGGCGGTCATACATGCGGTCGACCGGCGCGCGCCCGGCGATGACCATCCATTCGATGCCGGTTTGCTGGCAAAACTGGAAATAGGCCTTGAACAGCACGGTGGTGACCAGGCGTCCGCCCTTTTCGTTGGTGACGCCCAGCCGGGTTGCCTCGGCCAGTGGTCGTGTTCTGAGCCAGTCCGGCAACTCGACCGACTGCTCCAGGCAAAGGGGTTTGAACTGGTTGGTCTGGATGCGCATGGTGCCCAGCGGGGAGCCGTCGAGTTTGGATTCCGCCAGCAAGACCACCACGCCATTTTCGATATCGGCGTGTTCGGGCGCCTTGAGCGTTTCGGCAAAACCGGGCAGATGGCGGGCGTATGCCGCATGGCGGATTTGAACCGCTTTGCTCAGACCTTCGTCGTCGTGCACCAGGCGCACCGTGAAGGGAAGCAGTTCTTCGGTCAGGGTTGCGGTTGCCTGAACTTCAACATTGGAGGGAAGCGTCTCGATACGACGTGGCTGAAAGACTGCGGATGTGGCGTGATGAAACATGATGGCATTCCTTGAAAGAAGTGGGATGAAGAAGCCTGCGGGTTCTGACTGACCCGCTAGACGCTGGCAGTCTACGGTTAAGCAGAGGGCAAAGTCAGTAACAAAAGGTAAGCAAGCTTGATCAATGACAAGAATGCAATGCGGCCCGACCCCCTGTGGCACACTCGCTGCCTTCATTCAAGTTGTTGTCAGCGTCAGGCTGGCGCCTGTTCCATCCATGCAGAAAATCATCGCGCAGATTGCGCAGGAAATCCGGGTTCAACCGCAGCAGGTCCGGGCCGCTGTCGATTTGCTCGACGGGGGCGCCACCGTTCCCTTCATCGCGCGCTACCGCAAGGAGGCGACGCTGGGCCTGGATGACATCCAATTGCGCGAGCTCGAGGCGCGCCTCGGGTATCTGCGCGAACTGCAGGATCGACTGCAAACCGTGATCAAGGCCATTGAGGAGCAGGGCAAGATGACGCCGGCGCTGCTGGCGACGCTGGCTGCTGCCGGCACCAAACAGGAGCTTGAAGACCTGTACCTGCCGTTCAAGCTCAAGCGCCGCACCAAAGGTCAGCTCGCGCGCGAGGCCGGCCTGGAGCCGCTGGCGGACGCGCTGTTTGCCAATCCGGACCTGGTGCCGGCGGATGAGGCACTGGCCTATGTCGTGCCGCTGCGGCCTCAGGTCGAGGGCGAAGACAAGCAAGCCGATTTTTCCAGCGTGCCCGCCGTGTTGGACGGCGTGCGCGACATTCTGAGCGAACGCTGGGCCGAAGCACCGAACCTGGTGCAGGACTTGCGCAACTGGCTCTGGAGCGAAGGACTGTTCCAGTCCCGTCTGATGGCAGGCAAGGATGAGAACCACGCCGATGTGGCGAAGTTTCGTGACTACTTTGATTACGACGAACCGATTGGCCGCGTGCCCTCGCACCGCGCGCTGGCCGTGTTCCGTGGCCGCGCGCTGGAGCTGCTCGATGCCAAACTGGCGCTGGCCGAGCCCGAGCCGGCTGCTACGGCGCCAGTGCCGTCCGCTGCGCCCAAGAGCCGGGCCGCAGCGCCGGTCTCGCTGGCTGAAGCGCGCCTGGCCTTGCGGCTGGGCTGGTCGCACAAGGGCAGGGCCGGCGATGACCTGATTCGCAAATGCATCGCCTGGACCTGGCGCGTCAAGATGAGCCTGTCGACCGAGCGCGACCTGTTTGCCAAACTGCGCGAAGATGCAGAGAGGGTGGCGATCAAGGTCTTTGCCGATAACCTGCGCGACCTGCTGCTGGCGGCACCGGCAGGGCCGCGCGTGGTCTTGGGGCTGGACCCCGGCATCCGCACTGGTGTCAAGGTAGCGGTGGTCGACGGCACCGGCAAGTTGATCGAAACCGCCACCGTTTTTCCGCATGAACCGCGGCGTGACTGGGAAGGCGCGCTGCACACCCTGGGAAGATTGTGCCGGGCGCACGGCGTCAACCTGATTGCCATCGGCAACGGCACGGCCAGTCGCGAGACCGACAAGCTGGCGGCCGATCTGATCAAGTTGATGGCCAAGGATGGTGCCATGCCGATTGACAAGGTGGTTGTCAGCGAGGCGGGCGCCTCGGTCTACTCGGCCAGCGAATTTGCGTCACAGGAAATGCCCGATGTCGATGTCAGCCTGCGTGGCGCCGCCAGCATTGCGCGGCGCCTGCAGGACCCGCTGGCTGAGCTGGTCAAGATCGATCCCAAGGCGATTGGCGTTGGTCAGTACCAGCACGACGTGAACCAGAGCGAACTGGCAAAGATGCTCAGCGCCGTGGTGGAGGACTGCGTGAACTCGGTCGGCGTCGACCTCAATACGGCCAGTGTGCCGCTGCTGTCGCGCGTCTCGGGTTTGAGTGCGGGCGTGGCCAAGGCGGTGGTGCGCTGGCGCGAGTCCAATGGCGCTTTTGTGAACCGACAGCAACTGCTGCAGGTTACAGGTCTGGGCGCCAAGACATTCGAGCAGAGTGCCGGTTTCCTGCGCATCCGCGGCGGAGACAATCCGCTCGACATGACGGGTGTGCACCCGGAAACCTATCCGGTGGTGGAGCAGATCATTCGCGAGACCGGCAAGCCTGTGACTGAATTGATGGGCCGCATGGATGTGATCAGGACGCTCAAGCCGGAGCGCTTTGCCAATGCTCAGTTCGGTGTCATCACGGTCAAAGACATTCTGGGTGAATTGGAAAAGCCGGGACGCGATCCACGTCCGGACTTCAAGGTTGCCCGATTCAACGATGGCGTCGACGACATCAAGGACCTGGTCGAGGGCATGGTGCTGGAGGGCACGGTGAGCAATGTGGCAGCCTTTGGTGCCTTTGTTGACCTCGGTGTGCACCAGGACGGGCTGGTCCATGTGAGCCAGTTGGCGCATAAATTTGTCAGCGATGCGCGCGAGATCGTCAAGACCGGCGACATCGTCAGGGTCCAGGTGGTGGAGGTCGATGTGGCGCGCAAGCGCATCGCGCTGACGATGAAGCTGGGCGCGCCACCGTCCCGGCGCGATGGCGTGGCGGACAACCGGTTTCAGGCGGCGGGCCAGAGCCAGCGCAACCGATCGGCGTCTAGCGGCGTCGGCGTGTCAACGACGGCCATGTCGTCCGCGTTTGCCAAGCTCAAGGGTGTTGCTGGCTGACGGATAATGCGACCCTTGGTTTCATCAATTCTTCAAACGTGCCGCAAGGGAGTCATGTGACCATGGAACTGAATGCCTTGTTGGCCCAGCAGTTCGTGCTGCCCAGCATTCCCAAGGTGCTGGCGCTGTTGCTTAGCGAGTTGGAGCGGGAGACGCCCGACCTGCGCAAGATCACCCAGTTCGTCGGTGCTGACCCGGCATTGACGGCCAGCCTGCTGAGAATCGCCAATTCCGATTTTTTCAAGCTTTCGGGGCGGATACACAGCGTCTCCGAGGCGCTCGCGCTGCTGAGCTGCAGCCAGGTGCGCAGCGTGGTCGAAGCCGCCGCCTCGGGCGCTTCCCTGCGGGCGGTGCCGGGCATTCATCTGCAGCAGTTCTGGCGTTACAGTTTGCAGGTCGCCAAGTTGGCGCGTTCGCTGGCCGGTCTGGTGCGCCAGAATCAGCCGGCGGCCTATACCTGCGGCCTGATTCACGCCATCGGTGAACTGGCCATTCACATTGGCATGGCGCAGGAAGTGGCGCTGCTTGATCGCACGCTGGCGCCATTTGACCTCGGGCGCGCTGATGCCGAGCGCGAATCCCTGGGTTTTTGTTACGCCCAGGTCGGGGCCGGTCTGGCAAGGCGCTGGCAGTATCCGCAACCCATGGTGGACGCGCTGGAACACCAGTACGCGCCGTTCGAGCACGATGTCTACGAACCGTTGGCCGGCGTCATCCACCTCGCGACCTGGCGCGTACGGGCTCAGGAAGCGGGTTTGCCCGAGCGCGGTTTGGCGGTGACTTTCCCGGGCGCAGTCGGCGAGGTCCTGGGCCTTGATATCGACATGGTGTTGCAGCAGAATCCGTTCGACTGGATGGCGCAGTCCTCCGCTCATATTCCCTTGTAAGGCCGTTACCTGTGCAAGCCCTGTGCATTCATGCGGGTCCGGCGGCCCGTCGGCACATTGAAAAAAATGGCCTGTTGCCAGACGCGATCAGCACCATGGCCGGCGCTGCCGGTGGCCCCAAGGGTCTGATTCTGGGGCCGCTGGACCGTTTCATTTTTGGTCCCTGGCTGGCACGCTCGACGCAGCCCCTGCATCTGGTCGGTGCCTCGATCGGTGCCTGGCGTATGGCGACCGCGTGCCTGAGCGATCCGGTGGCAGCCTTCGAACGCCTAGAGCATGATTACATCCATCAGCACTATGAACTCCAGCCCGGAGAGAAGCGACCCAGCGCGCAGCGCGTCAGCGAGCTTTTCGGGCGGAACCTGCAGGCTTTTTACGCCGGGCGCGTGCCAGAAGTTCTGTGCCATGCACGTTACCGTCTGCACATCATCACGGCCCATGGGCGCCACTTGCTGGCGCGCGAACAGCGCTGGCGCACACCGGCCGCTTACCTGGGAGCCGTCCTGAGCAACACGCTGCAGCGCAAGGCGTTGGGGGCCTGGTTGGAGCGAGTGGTGTTTTCGACGCCTGATGCTGCATTGCCCTTTGATGGCAGCGACTACCGCACGCGCCAGTTCAATCTGAGTGAGGCGAACTTCGGCCAGGTGCTGCAGGCCAGTTGTTCGATACCTTTTGTGCTTCAGGCTGTACACGATATTGTGGGCGCGCCGCGCGGTGCCTACTGGGATGGCGGCCTGACCGATTACCACCTGCACCTCGACTATGCTGGCGCGACACAGGCAGGCGGTCTGGTGCTGTACCCGCATTTTCAGAAAGCAGTTGTGCCAGGTTGGTTCGACAAGCATCTGGCATGGCGCCACAAGGCCACGCCGTTTCTCGATAACCTGGTTTTGCTGGCCCCGAACCCCGAGTGGGTCAAGACGCTGCCCAACGGCAAGTTGCCCGACCGCAGCGACTTCACGCATTACGGGCCGGATCTGGCGGCCCGTGTCAGGGCATGGAACACTGCCACCCAGGCCAGCGTGCAGTTGGTGGATGAATTCGAGGCTTGGCTACGCCGACCCGATCCGGGGCAGGTGCTGGCGCTTTAGCGCTTTGGGGCTATGGCATGGGCCTTCACTTACCTGCCAAGGCGCGACTGATCTTTCCGGCCCTGCTGGGCTGGGTTCTGGGCACGGCCCTGCAATTGCAACAGGCGGTACTGCATTCATGGCAATGCGACGCGAGCCTGCTGGTATTGGCGCTGGTCCTCTGGTTGCCGATGCGGTCGCTATCGTTGGCCGTTGGCTGGCGCATGGCGCTCGCCGGCATCAGTTTTTGTGTGTTGGCCCTGGGCCTGACCGGCTTGCGTGCCAGCGCGTTTGTCTCTGAGGCGCTTGACCCGGCGCTGGAGGGGCGTGACCTGCTGGTCACCGGTGTTGTCAGCGCCATGCCGCAGCGCAGCGAGGCCGGTCTGCGCTTTCGGCTGGACGTGGAGGCGGCGCAACTTGAAGGGCGGCCACTGCGCCTGCCACCCCGTCTTTATCTGAGCTGGTACGCAAACGCCTTTGCCGGCGCTGATGGTGACACGGCCGACGAAGCGACGAGGCAACCAGCGGCTCTGGTGGCGGGCGAACGCTGGCAGATGGCCGTGCGGCTGAAGGCGCCGCATGGCGCCAGCAACCCGTTCGGCTTCGACTATGAACTCTGGCTTTGGGAGCAAGGCCTGCAGGCCGGTGGTTATGTTCGAAATGGCGCCAAGGACCCGGCGCCTTTGCGTCTGGGTCAGACCGGTTGGCATCCAGTGGAGCATTCGCGACAGGTGGTGCGCGAGCGCATTATCGAGCGCGTGGCGCAACGCCAGTACGCGGGTCTCATCGCGGCGCTGGTGGTTGGCGACCAGAACGCCATCGACCGCGCGGACTGGGACATTTTCCGCTCCACCGGAGTGGCGCACCTGATGTCGATCTCGGGCTTGCACATCACGATGTTTGCCTGGGCCGCCTCCTTGATGCTGGGTTGGCTGTGGCGACGCTCGAACCGTCTTTGCCTGTGGCTGCCGGCGCCCAGTGCGGCACTGCTGGGTGGTGTCCTGCTGGCTACGGGCTACGCCCTGTTCAGCGGCTGGGGCGTGCCTTCGCAGCGCACCATCCTGATGCTGGGCAGCGTGGGTCTGCTGCGTCTGTCAGGCAAAACCTGGCCTTGGCCACAGGTCTGGCTGCTGGCCTGTGCCGTCGTGGTTTTGGTCGATCCTTGGGCGTTGTTGCAGGCCGGCTTTTGGTTGAGTTTTGTCGCCGTTGGCGTCCTGTTTTCCTCAGCTTCCAGTGGTGCATTGGGCGGGGCCGTGGCATCGCCGCAGGAACCGGGGTTCTGGCGTACCAAGGCAGCGCTTGTGCTGGCCGGTGTGAAGTCAACGCTGAAAGAACAATGGGTCATCACGCTGGCGTTGACGCCGTTGACCCTGTTGCTGTTTGGCCAGGTCTCGCTGGTGGGCTTGGTCGCCAATGCGCTGGCGATTCCTTGGGTCACGCTGGTCGTGACCCCGCTGGCCATGGCCGGCGTCTTACTCTCGCCCCTGTGGGATCTGGCGGCACTGGCGCTGGCGGCGCTGAGCAGCTATCTGCAACTGCTTGCGGCCCTGCCGTTTGCCACCTTGAGCGTGGCCCAGGCGCCGTTGTGGGCCGGGCTTGCCGGAGTGCTCGGTGGTGTGCTGCTGGTACTGCCCTTGCCCTTGAGTGTTCGGCTGGCCGGGTTGCCGCTGATGTTGCCAGTTCTGCTGTGGCAGACGCCGCATCCGCCGATGGGACAGTTTGAACTGCTGGCGACCGACGTCGGGCAAGGCAGCGCCGTCATCGTGCGCAGCGCCCACCATGCGTTGCTGTATGACGCCGGGCCGCGTTTCAGCCGCGAGAGCGACGCCGGACATCGCGTGCTGGTGCCGCTACTGCGTGCGCTTGATCTTCCGATCGATGTGCTGTTGCTGAGCCACCGCGACAGCGATCACAGCGGTGGCGCGCCGGCGTTGCTGGCCATGCAGCCCGGGGCGATCCTGCTGAGTTCGACCGGGGACGATCAGGCGCCGTCAGGCGCCCGAGGCGTCACCCGCTGTGTGGCCGGCCAGCGCTGGCAATGGGACGGCGTTGACTTCGAGATCCTGCACCCGCAGGCACAGGATTATGCAAGCCAGTCCAAGGCCAATGCCATGAGTTGCGTGCTGCGCGTCTCCAACGGTGCGCAGACCGTCTTGCTGACCGGGGATATCGAAGAGGCGCAGGAAGCGCGACTGATAGCGGCCCAGCCGCTCAAACTCGATGTGCTGCTGGTGCCGCATCACGGCAGCAAGTCCTCCAGCAGTGCAGCTTTTCTGGACGCCACGCAGCCGCGCATCGCCTTGGTGCAGTCCGGTTACCGTAATCGATTCGGACATCCGGCCCAGTCTGTTTTGGTGCGTTATCAGGAACGTGGGATTCGCGTCCTGAATTCGCCCCGTTGTGGTGCGGCAACATGGCAATCAGTGCAGCCGGACGAGGTCAAATGCCAGCGCCAGCAGGAAATGCACTATTGGCAACATCGCCTGCCTTGAGGGGGTTGGCGCAAAGCTTGCTAAGCTAAGGGGTAGGAGAGAAAAATGTCCATGCAGAAATTCGACGAGATGTACACCCGGCTGCCGTATGAGTTTTTCACTCACGGCGCGCAGATCCGCGAGCATTACAAGATCTACGACGAGTGGCTGGCTCGCCAACCGGGCGACATGATGGCGCAGCGCCGGGAAGAGGCGGAAATGATTTTTCGCCGCGTCGGCATCACCTTTGCCGTATACGGCGAAAAGGACGAGGAAGGTGCCGGTACCGAGCGCCTGATCCCCTTTGACCTGATTCCGCGCATCATCCCGGCCAGCGAGTGGAAGGTTCTGGAGCGCGGCCTGGTGCAGCGTGTCGCTGCCCTGAACCGGTTCGTGCACGATGTTTACCATGGTCAGGAGATCATCAAGGCCGGTGTCGTGCCGCGTGAGCAGATTGAGAACAATGCCCAGTTCCGCCCCGAGATGATGGGCGTGGACGTGCCCAATAACATTTATTCGCACATATCGGGCATCGACATCGTGCGCGCGCCCAATGCAGCCGGGCAGGGCGAGTACTACGTGCTCGAAGACAACCTGCGCGTGCCCAGTGGGGTCAGCTACATGCTGGAAGACCGCAAGATGATGATGCGGCTGTTCCCGTCCTTGTTTAACGCCTACCGCGTTGCGCCCGTTGCGCATTACCCCGACTTGCTGCTCGAAACCCTGCGCGCCAGCAGCCCGGCCACGACCGCCGAGCCGACCGTGGTCGTGTTGACGCCCGGCATGCACAACAGCGCCTATTTCGAGCACGCCTTTCTGGCGCAGCAGATGGGGATTGAACTGGTGGAGGGACAGGACCTGTTTGTCAAAGACAACTTCTGCTACATGCGCACCACACGCGGCCCGAAACGGGTCGATGTCATCTACCGCCGCGTCGACGATGATTTTCTGGACCCCAAGGTGTTTCGTCCGACCTCAACCCTGGGTTGCGCCGGCCTGCTCGACGTCTACCGCGCCGGTCATGTGACCATCTGCAATGCAGTCGGCACCGGCGTCGCCGACGACAAGTCGATCTACCCCTACGTGCCCAAGATGATCGAGTTCTACCTCGGAGAGAAACCGATTCTCAACAACGTGCCAACCTACATGTGCCGCAACCCGGACGATCTGGCCTATACCCTGGCCAATCTGAAGGACCTGGTGGTCAAGGAGGTGCATGGTGCCGGCGGCTATGGCATGCTGGTCGGGCCGGCCTCGACCAAGGCGGAAATCGAGGATTTCCGCAAGGCCGTGCTGGCCAACCCGAGCGGCTACATCGCGCAGCCGACGCTGAGCCTGTCAAGTTGCCCGACTTTTGTCGAAAGCGGCATTGCGCCGCGCCACATCGACCTGCGTCCCTACGTGCTCAGCGGCAAAACGGTGCAAATGGTGCCCGGTGGCCTGACGCGCGTGGCGCTCAAGGACGGTTCGCTGGTTGTCAACTCGTCGCAAGGCGGTGGCACCAAGGACACCTGGGTACTGGAGAACGGCGCTGCGCCGGCACTGCCAACCCAGACGCAAACCCAGTCGGCTTAAGTGCAAGGAGTCAATCAATGCTGTCACGTACCGCCGATCACCTGTTCTGGATGTCGCGCTATACCGAGCGCGCCGAGAACACCGCCCGCATGCTCGATGTCAACTACCAGACCTCCCTGTTGCCGCAGTCCGACGCTGTGGCACGCGTTGGATGGCAGGGGCTGCTGAGCATCAGCGAACTGCTGTCAACCTACCAGGCGGCGCATGGTGAAATCCAGGCGCGCAATGTGCTGGACTTCATGGTCAAGGACGAGAGCAATCCGTCCTCCATCCTGTCCTGCCTGGGCGCGGCGCGCGAAAACGCACGGGCCGTGCGCGGCACGCTCACGACCGAAGTCTGGGAAACGCAGAACCAGACCTGGATCGAGGTCAAGCGCATGGTCAAAAGCGGCGAGTTTGAACGCGACCCGGCGCAATTTTTTGAATGGGTCAAGTTCCGCTCGCATCTCTCGCGTGGCGTGACGGTTGGCACCATGCTGATGGACGAGGCGCTGTATTTCATGCGCATGGGGACCTTTCTGGAACGTGCCGACAACACGGCGCGCCTGGTCGACGTCAAGTTTCATGCGGTGCAGAGCGACTTTTACGGCACGGCCAGCGAGAAGGACCAGGAGTACGATTTTTACCACTGGAGCGCCATTCTGCGCAGCGTCTCGGGCTTCGAGGTCTACCGCAAGGTCTACCGCGATGTCATCAAGCCCGAGCGCGTTGCCGAATTGCTGATTCTGCGCCCCGACATGCCGCGCTCGCTGCATGCCAGCTTGAATGAGGTGGTGAGCAACCTGGCGTTGGTGGCCAACGAGCAGTCAGCTGAAACGCACCGGCGCGCGGGCAAGTTGTGCGCCGAGCTCAAATACGGTCGCATCGACGAGATCATGGCCACGGGTTTGCACGCTTACCTGACCCAGTTTCTGGACCGGGTCAATGATCTGGGCGCGCACATCAGCCGGGACTTTTTGATTCCATCGGTGGCTTAAGCCGATCCATCTCGGCCGCAATGGCCTGTCCGAGTTCGATCACCGCCATCGCGTAGTAGCTGCTCCAGTTGTAGCGCGTGATGACGTAGAAGTTTTCGGTACCGGCGACATAGCTCGCTGGCGCATCACCGTTCTGCAGTTCGACCAAGGCCAGCGGACCAATGTGCCGCAGACCATCGCCGTCAAGAACGGCGCCTTTGGCTGTGAAACTGGCAACGCTGAAAGTCGGTTGGATGTCGGGTACGAGCAGCGCTTCAAGATTGAGCGTGTCTGCGGAAAAACGCACCGGGTAATGGGTTGGCATGCCGCTTTGCCAGTTGTAGGCCTTGAAATAATTGGCGACGGAACCGATGGCATCGGCCGCGCTGTTGCGCAGGTCGACCTTGCTGTCGCCGTCAAAGTCGATGGCGAACTTGGCCCAGCTTGAGGGCATGAACTGCGCCATGCCCATGGCCCCGGCGTAACTGCCGCGCACTGTCAGCGGGTCACCGCCGGTGCGTTGCATCAGGCTCAGGAACTGCTCCAACTCGGCTTTGAAGAAGGCGGTGCGTTCGATCGCACGCGGATGGGTGGCCGGAAAGTCAAATGCCAGCGTGGCAAGGGCGTCAATGACGCGGTAGTTACCCATCTGCTGGCCGTAGATGGTCTCAACGCCGAGGATGCCGACCACGATTTCGGGTGGGACACCGGTTTCGCGTTCGGCACGTTCCAGCGTGGACCGGTTGTCCTGCCAGAAGCGCACGCCGGCCTTGATGCGGATGGGTTCGATGAAGCGGCTGCGGTAAAGACGCCAGTTTTTTGGCGTTCCCACCAGGGGCGGCAGTATGGCCTTGGCGATTTGCGGTATGTAGCGCGCCTGCGCAAGGGTGGCGCGCACCCATTCGCGGTCCAGGTCGCGCCGCGCTGCGATGTCGTCAGCGGTCTGCATGGCGTCATCGCGCTTGGCATAAGCCGGCCCCGGCGGAACGGCCTGTTGCACGGCATGCGGTCTTTTCTTGGCGCGCTTACCCGCCTGTGCTGGCGTGGCCAGGGCCAGGGCAGGCAGCAGTAGCAGCGCAAACAGGAGTGGCCTGGATTTCAATTGGGTCGGATGCCTGGTTGGAGTCGTTTGAGTTCTTGTTGCAGTGTAGCCAGGCTGGCGGTTTGCTGGTGCTCTGGCGCGTAGCGCTGCGCCTCCAGCCTTAGCAACCAGTCCCGCAGCGCGGCCACCTTGGGGTCGTTCGTGTCGCGCTGCGCTGCCAGTTGCGTGGCCATGGCGCGCGGCGTGCTGTTGGGGACCAGCGTTATGCCGGCCTCGCGCAGGACCCGGCCGGCGCCTGCGAGCAGGCGCAGCCAGGGGGCTTGGCGGCTGCGCTCCCAGCGCGTCCAGGCCGCGCCCACGAGGCT
The DNA here is from genome assembly GCA_903876735.1 of uncultured beta proteobacterium. Taxonomy (GTDB): domain Bacteria; phylum Pseudomonadota; class Gammaproteobacteria; order Burkholderiales; family Burkholderiaceae_C; genus Rhodoferax. The sequence continues at coordinate 75,681 of CAIRAW010000028.1, forward strand.
CGACAGCACCACGATGCCGATCAGCAAGTAGCTCAGGTCTTCCCAACTGGGGGACGCAAAGCCGATGCTTCGCAGCAGATCTAACTGGCGGGTCTGGGTGTAATTGAGCACCCACTGGTTCCAGCCGTTGTTGGTGGCGTCCCAGAGCGCGCGCAGGCGCAGCGTCAGGTCCGGGCTCAGGGTGCCGAGCAGGGCGCCAGCCAGGGCACTGCGGGGTGCTGGCAGGCGCTGCAAGGCGCCAACGCGCCCGGGCGCGACGGCAGCCGTGGGGTCGACCCGGACCCAGCCGCGCCCCGCCAGCCAGACCTCGGTCCAGGCGTGGGCGTCACTCTGGCGCACCACGAAGTAGCCGTCCATGGCGTTGCGCTCACCGCCCTGGTAGCCGGTGACGACACGCGCCGGAACGCCCGCTGCGCGCATAAGGATCACGAAGCCTGCGGCGAAGTGCTCGCAAAAGCCCTGCTTGCGGTCAAACCAGAATTCGTCGGCGCTGTGTTCACCAAAGAGGCCAGGCTCCAGGGTGTAGCGGTAGCCGCCGCTGCGCAGACGTTCGAGAACGGTCGCGACCAGCGCCGCGCCGTCGCCCTGCTTGTCGCGCGCCTCACGCTGCAACTGCTGACCCAGTTGCACGGTGCGCGGGTTGAAGCCCGAGGGCAGGTCCAGGTAATCCTGCAGCCCCGGCACCGCTTGTTGCGGACCGTGACGGAAATCCGGATAGCTCTGTGCCCGGTAACGCAACAGGCTAGTCACGGGCTGCTCGGCCAGCCACTGCAACTCGGTGGTCTGGCGCGCAGCCAGGCCTGCAAGCTCGGGCTGTTCCGGTGTGGCGTCGAGCACCAGCAGCCAGGGCTGGCTGTTGGGCTCAAGTGTCACCTGGTAGTTGAGTGGCGCACCCAGCACCTGCAACTCGGACGTCAGACGCAGTCGGGTCGGCAGACGCGAGCGCAAGGTGCGCCACTCGCGGCCGTCAAATGTGGACAGTACCGGTCCGCGCCAGTACAGGCTCGACGCGTCCGGTGCGGCGCCGTCAAAGCGGATGCGCAGGGCAATGCTGTCGTCGAGCGCGAGCCGCGCAATATTTCCCACCTGCATCGTGGCGGACAGGCCGCTGCGCGCGCTCATGGCGTCCGAGGGGAGGCCCCACAAGGGCGCCAGGCGCGGAAACAACAGGAACAGCACGAGCATGATCGGCAGCCCGAGCAAGGCCATCCAGGCAGCGGTGCGGGCCGGTTGCAGCAAGGGCGGTTTGCCGACCGGCATGTGGGCGTTGACGAGTGCCGTCAGCAGGCCCAGCAAGGCCAATAGCATCGCGGCCGCTGTCAGCAGCGATTGCGAGTTGAAAAAATTGGTCAGCAAGGTGAAAAAACTTAAAAAGAAAACGACGAAGGCATCGCGTCTGGCGTGCAACTCCAGCGTCTTCAAGGCCAGCAGCAGAACGATCAGCGTGACGCCAGCCTCACGCCCGAGCAGGGTCTTGTGCGTGTAGAGCGTGGCGGCGACGGTGAGCAGCAGCAAACCCAGCAGCCACCAGCGCGAAGGCAGAGCCCGCGCCGTGAACGCAAGCCAAGCGCGCCACAGCATCAGGCTTGCGGCCAGCAGGCTGCACCAAAGTGGCAGATGGTTGACCTGTGGCAGCACGACCCAGGCCATCACCAGCAGCAGGAACAGCGTGTCGCGGCTGTCGCGTGGCAGTTGGTGCAGCCTGGTCAGCATAAGGCCAGCGCCTCCAGGCAGCGTCGCTTGTGCGCCTGACCGCGTCCGGGCTTGATCTCCAGACCGGGCAGGCGCAAGCCGTAATCCAGTCCCTGCTGCTCAGCCTGCAGCACCCAGGCGCACAGGCGCGAGACTTGCTGTTCGGGTTCGGCCGCACCGCAATGCCGGTTGTCCAGCCAGAGTTCGCTGTGCTGCAGTTGCTGCGCGTCACGGCTCACGAGTTCGTCGGCTTTGGCCACTTTTTTCCAGACGATGAGTTTCAGCGGATCGCCGCGGCGGTAGGCGCGCACGCCGTCGTAGTCGCCACGGCTGGCAGCCTGCAGCGTGGTGGCGCCATCAGCGCGGGGTTCACCGCTGGGCAGTGGTGGCGCTCCCGATTCGGGCGCCGGGTAGACCAGCACCTGCGCGGCCGGTCGCCAGACTGTCCAGACGCGAAAGGTCCCCAGCGGAAAACGCGTTTCTGCCGTGATCGTCGGCACACGTTGCAGGCCCCGGTGTTTGAGCGCGAAAGCAATCTGCAGCGTGCTGCTGCCCAGCGCCGGCACATCAGTCCAGGCCCATTGCGCTGCCCCCATGAAGGCGATGCCAATGCCATGCCGTACCGTGCGACGCCCGCTTTGAAGCGAGACCCCGATCTGGGCGCTGGCGCCTGCGAACTGGGGCTCGGGTGGCATCAGACTCAGGCTCAGACCGCGCAGCGTGCCATGACCGACGTGCATGCCGACGATGGCACTGCCGGCCAGCAGAAAGGTCAGCAGGTAGCCCAGATTCAGCTGGTAATTGATCGAGGTGAGCAGCAGAAGCAGGAGCGTGGCTGCGAGCATGAAGCCGGGGCCGGTCGGCAGGATATAGACATTGCGCTGGGTCAGACTGATGCTGTCGGACAGTGGCAATCGGCCTTCAAGCCACCTCCTGAACAGGCCTGGGAGTCCGCCCGTGTTTGTCATGGCAGCGGCACGGCATCGATCATGGCCCGTACCTGTTCCACCGCGCCGCGCCCGGCTTCGCTGAGTGGAATCAGGCGGTGGGCCGTGGTTTGCGGCAGGATCGCCTGCACATCGTCGGGCGCCACGTAGTCGCGCCCGCACAGCAGGGCTTGCGCCTTGGCGGCGCGCAGCACAGCCATGCCGGCGCGCGGACTCAGGCCCATCACGAACCACTGACCGGAGCGCGTGGCACTGATCAAGTCCTGCACGTAGTCGAGCAGCGGTGGGGCGGCGTGGATGGCTATGACTTTTTGCTGGAGTTCGGCAAGTTCGGCCGCGCTGAGCAGGCTTGGCAGTGCCTCCACCATCTCGCGCCGGTCTTGCCCGGCCAGCAACTCGCGTTCAGCGGCGCGGTCCGGGTAGCCCAGCGAGATACGCATCAGGAAGCGGTCCATCTGGGATTCCGGCAGCGCATAGGTGCCGATCTGGTCATGCGGGTTTTGCGTCGCGATGACAAAGAAGGGCTCGGGCAGGGCGCGCGTTTCACCGTCCACGCTCACCTGTCGCTCCTCCATTGCTTCGAGCAGGGCGCTTTGTGCCTTCGGACTGGCGCGATTGATCTCGTCGGCCAACAGAACCTGCGTGAACAAGGGTCCGGGATGGAAAACGAAGGCCTCCTTGCTGCGCTCATAGATGGCAACGCCGGTCAGGTCGCTGGGCATCAGATCGGCCGTGAACTGCACGCGTGAAAACTGCAGCCCGAAGGTGCGGGCCAGCGCGTGCGCCAGGGTCGTCTTGCCAACTCCGGGCACATCTTCGATCAAAAGGTGACCGGCAGCGAGCAGGCAGGCCACACAATCGTGCGTCTGTGCGGGTTTGCCAACGAGCACCGTGTTAAGCTGATCCACCAGTGATTTAAGTTTTTGTTGCGCATTCATGGCGTGACCTTACCAAAAATACTCTAAGAGGGGCGAACACTGTGACAATGACCGGATACTTTACCCACAGCGATTGCTGGAAACATGAAATGGGGCCAGGACACCCCGAATGCCCGGAGCGGCTCGACGCGATCGAAGACCGTATCCTGATTTCGGGGCTCGATGTGGCGCTGGACCGGCGTGAAGCGCCGCTGGCCTCGCTGGTAGACATCGAATTGGCGCATGGCCGACTGCACGTGGCGTCAATGCGCGGTCTGAGCGACGGACTGCGCGAGGAAATCGAGGCCGGTGGCCCAACCCACGCCCAGCTTGACCCCGATACTTCCATCAATGTTCACACCTGGGATGCTGCTCTGCGCTCGGCTGGGGCCGCTATGGCGGCGACTGATGCCGTGATCGCGGGCGAAATGCAGACCGCTTTTTGCTCGGTTCGTCCGCCCGGCCACCACGCCTGCCGCGACAAGGCGATGGGCTTTTGTTTTTTCAACAATGTGGCGATTGCCGCCAAGTACGCGCTCGAGCGCCACGGCCTGCGCCGCGTGGCGATTGTGGACTTCGATGTGCACCACGGCAACGGTACCGAGGACATCGTGGCGGGTGACCAGCGCATCCTGATGGTGAGCTTTTTCCAGCACCCGTTTTACCCGCTGGACTGGCCGCATTCGGGCGCTTCCAATCTGGTTAACCTGCCGGTGCCGGCCTACACCAAGGGCATGGACGTGCGCGAACTGATCGAAAGCGCCTGGATTCCGCGAATGGAGGCGTTTGAACCCGAGATGATCTTCATCAGCGCCGGCTTTGATGCCCACCGCGAAGACGACATGGGCCAGATGGGGCTGGTCGAACAGGACTATGCCTGGATCACGCACCGCATCAAGGATGTGGCCAGGCGCCACAGCAAGGGGCGCATCGTGTCCTGCCTAGAAGGCGGCTATGCCCTGAGTGCCCTGGGTCGCAGCGTGGAGGCGCACATCCGGGTTCTGGCCGATGTCTGATCCGCAGATCACTGATCTGGAGAGCTGGATTGCGGCGCTGGCGAAGCCAGGTGCCCTTAAGGAGTTGGCGGCGCTGGCCCTGTGTGTCACTTTGGCCTGGGCCCTGGCCGCCCTTGCGGGGCGCGCCAGGGTGTCGCGCGACAAGCACTCCATCCTGTTTGGCCGGAATATTTTGGACGGAGTCCTGTTTCCGATCGTGCTGCTGTCGCTGGCTTATGTGGCCCGGGCTCTGCTGCTGCGATCCATGCCACTGGCGGTTTTCAAGATCGCGATTCCGGTTCTGATTGCCCTGCTGGTGATTCGGTTCGCCGTCAAGGTCTTGCGGGCCGCATTCCAGCAGACGCCCCTGGTGCGCCTGCTCGAGAGGAGTATTTCCTGGATCGCCTGGCTCGCCATGGTGCTGTGGGTCAGCGGCCTGCTACCTGTGATCCTGGAGGAACTCGACCAGATTACCTGGAAGATCGGCGGCGCCAGCATGTCGGTGCGCACGCTGATCGAGGGCACCCTGACGGCGGGCGTGGTGCTGATCGTCAGCTTGTGGATTTCTTCCGGTATTGAGGAGCGCCTGCTGCGCTCGGCCACCGGGGGTGAACTCTCCCTGCGCAAGGCCTTGAGCAATGCAACGCGTGCCCTGCTGATGTTTGTCGGTTTGCTGGTGGCCTTGTCGGCAGTTGGTATCAACCTGTCTGCGCTATCGGTTCTGGGCGGCGCCATCGGGGTTGGCGTTGGTTTCGGTCTGCAGAAGCTCGCCGCCAATTACGTCAGTGGCTTTGTCATACTGGCCGAGCGCAGCATGCGCATTGGCGACAACGTGCGGGTTGACGGCTTCGAAGGCTGCATCACACAGATCAACGCACGCTACACCGTGATCCGCTCGCTGGCGGGACGAGAATCGATTGTGCCAAACGAGATGCTGATTACCAGCCGGGTCGAAAATCTTTCCCTGGCAGATGCGCGGGTCTGGCAATTTACCCTGGTCTCGGTTGCCTATGACAGCGATGTCGCACTGGTGATGCAGTTGCTGAAACAGTCGGCCTTGAACCAAGCCCGCGTCCTGCGTGACCCTGAGCCCTCAGTCTCATTGTCATTGTTTGGTGCCGACGGGCTGGAGTTCACTGTGGGTTACTGGATCGCCGATCCTGAAAACGGCAGTCTCAATCTGAAGTCACTGATCAATCTGGATATTCTTCGCGCTCTGCGCGAAAACGGGATCGAGATTCCCTATCCGCAGCGGGTTCTGCACACGCGTGCGCACTAAGCACTTGCGTTCGACGGAACTGTTTTTCATGTCGCTATAATTTCAAAAAAGCACGGTCGTTCTTTTTCTTATTGTTTGTGGGTTCTTGACTTGGCGCATCCTGTCTTACGGTCGAGTCCGCATAGAATTGAAAGTTGACGTGCACGTCAATCGAGATGACGTTTGCCCATCACCAAATTTCCTCAACTATCTGGAGTTACATCAATGAAAGTCCTGGTCGCAGTCAAGCGCGTGGTGGACTACAACGTGAAGGTCCGCGTCAAGTCGGACAACAGCGGTGTGGATATCGCCAACGTCAAAATGAGCATGAACCCCTTTGACGAAATCGCCATCGAAGAGGCCGTGCGTTTGAAAGAAAAAGGCGTGGCC
>CAIRAW010000029.1 GCA_903876735.1 uncultured beta proteobacterium
CGTCTCGATCACGGTCAAGCTGATCAACCCGATCGCCATGGAAGAAGGCCTGCGTTTCGCCATCCGTGAAGGTGGCAAGACGGTCGGTGCCGGTGTGGTTGCAAAGATCATCGCGTAAGGAACTACTACCATGGCTACCAAACAAAAAATCCGCATCCGCCTGAAGGCCTTCGATTACAAGCTCATCGACCAGTCGGCCGCCGAGATTGTTGACACCGCCAAACGGACCGGCGCCATTGTCAAGGGTCCAGTGCCCCTGCCGACACGCATGAAACGTTTCGACATTCTGCGTTCGCCACACGTCAACAAGACCAGTCGTGACCAGTTTGAAATTCGCACCCACCAGCGCCTGATGGACATTGTTGACCCAACGGACAAAACCGTTGATGCGTTGATGAAGCTTGACTTGCCAGCTGGTGTGGATGTCGAGATCAAGTTGCAGTAAAGGATAAGGGGTGCCGGTGAAAACCGGCGCTCTTTGAAGGCACGGTGTCCTGAGCTTGCTTGCCCAAGCAGTTCGGGATATACTGTGAGGCTCTGCTGACAGTTCTATGGGCTTTCAGCGGGGTTTTATTAACAGTCTCTCACGCAAAAACGTTGTGGCCAATTGAAGTCGCAGCGGTGAGAGTTACGGAGAAAATAATGAGTCTGAACAACTCCCTAGGGTTGTTGGGCCGCAAGGTTGGCATGATGCGCCTATTCACTGACGACGGGGATGCAATTCCTGTCACGGTGGTAGATGTGTCGAACAACCGCGTTACCCAAGTCAAAACCCAAGAGAACGACGGCTACGTTGCATTGCAACTGACGTTCGGTGCGCGCAAAGCTTCGCGCGTCACCAAGCCGGCAGCCGGTCACCTTGCCAAAGCAGGTGTTGAAGCTGGCGAAATCATCCAGGAATTCCGCTTGACCCCCGACGTGGCGGCCCAGTACCAGGCAGGCGCAACCGTGCCTGTGACGGCTGTGTTTGCTGTCGGTCAAAAGGTGGACGTGCAGGGCACTACCATCGGCAAGGGCTTTGCTGGCACGATCAAGCGCCACCACATGAGTTCGCAGCGGGCATCGCACGGCAATAGCCGTTCGCACAATGTTCCGGGCTCCATTGGTATGGCGCAGGATCCGGGTCGCGTGTTTCCTGGCAAGCGCATGACCGGGCATCTCGGTGATGACACTGTCACCACGCAAAATCTCGATGTCATCCGCATCGATGAAGCACGCCAGCTTTTGATGATCAAAGGCGCTGTCCCCGGTTCCGCTGGCGGTTTTGTTACCGTCCGCCCTGCCGTCAAGGTCAAGGCTAAGAATAATGATGTGAAAGGAGCGAACTGATGCAGCTCGAACTCCTGAATGACCAAGGTCAGGCAACTTCGAAATTCGAAGTGCCCGAAACCGTGTTTGGTCGTGCCTATAACGAAGATCTGGTGCACCAGGTTGTGGTGGCTTTCCAGGCCAATGCCCGTCAAGGTACGCGCGCCCAGAAAGACCGCGAACAGGTCAAGCACTCCACGAAGAAACCATTCAAGCAAAAGGGCACCGGTCGTGCTCGTGCTGGTATGACGTCTTCGCCGCTGTGGCGCGGAGGCGGTCGGATTTTTCCGAATATGCCTGATGAGAATTTTGCCCAGAAGATCAACAAGAAGATGTACCGCGCTGGTATGGCTTCTATCTTCTCGCAACTCGCACGTGAAGGCCGTCTGGCGGTGGTTGACTCCTTGACAGTTGATTCCCCCAAGACCAAGCCTTTGGCTGCCAAGTTCAAGGCCATGAATCTCGATTCCGTTTTGGTGATCGCCGATGAGGTCGATGAAAATCTGTACCTGGCTTCCCGCAATCTGGTGAATATTCTGGTCGTTGAGCCGCGTTACGCGGATCCATTGTCCCTGGTTCATTACCGCAAAGTGCTGGTCACCAAGGCTGCTATGGACAAACTCAAGGAGATGTTCGCATGAGCCACGGTCCCAATAACACGAAATTCGAAGAAGGTCGTTTGATGCAGGTGCTCGTCGCCCCGATCGTGTCTGAAAAGGCAACGATGATCGGCGAGAAGAGCAATGCTGTGACCTTCAAGGTGCTGCAGGATGCGACCAAATATGAAATCAAAGCCGCTGTGGAGTTGATGTTCAAGGTTGAGGTCAAGGGCGTGTCTGTGGTGAACACAAAAGGCAAAACCAAGCGTTTTGGCAAATCTGTGGGTCGTCGCGACAACGTTCGCAAGGCCTATGTGACGCTGAAGCCGGGCCAAGAGCTGAACCTTGGTGGGGAGGGCGCGTAATCATGGCTGTTATTAAAATGAAACCAACTTCACCAGGCCGTCGTGGCGTGGTGAAGATCTCGCGTGATCACCTGTACAAGGGTGAGCCTTTTGCACCGCTGCTGGAACCCCAGTTTCAGCACGCTGGCCGCAACAACAACGGGCATATCACGACGCGTCACAAAGGTGGTGGTCACAAGCATCACTACCGCGTTGTCGATTTTCTGCGCAACAAGGATGGCATTCCGGCAAAGGTTGAGCGCATTGAGTACGATCCCAATCGCTCCGCCCACATTGCCCTGGTTTGCTATGCAGACGGCGAGCGTCGCTACATCATCGCACCGCGCGGTCTTGAAGTTGGCGCGTCCATCATGAGCGGTGCAGAAGCCCCGATTCGTGTTGGCAATACCCTGCCGATCCGCAATATCCCGGTCGGTTCGATCGTGCATTGCGTAGAACTGCAAATTGGCCGTGGTGCCCAAACCGTGCGTTCAGCGGGTGCTTCGGCAACCCTGCTGGCACGCGAAGGCACTTACGCTCAGGTTCGCATGCGGTCCGGTGAAGTTCGCAAGATTCACATTGAATGCCGTGCGACGCTGGGCCAGGTGGCCAATGAAGAGCACAGCCTGCGTCGACTCGGCAAGGCCGGTGTCAAGCGCTGGATGGGCATTCGCCCGACGGTTCGCGGCGTTGTCATGAACCCGGTCGATCACCCCCATGGCGGTGGTGAAGGCAAGACCGGCGAAGGTCGTCATCCAGTTGATCCTTGGGGTAATCTGACCAAGGGTTACCGTACCCGTAACAACAAGCGCACGCAGGTCATGATCGTGTCGCGTCGCAAGAAGTAAGGGGAAGGTTAAATGACTCGCTCACTCAAAAAAGGTCCCTTTGTGGACCACCACCTGGTAGCCAAGACTGAAAAGGCTGTTGCTACCAAGGACAAGAAGCCGATTAAGACTTGGTCGCGTCGTTCCATGGTTCTGCCCGATTTCATCGGTCTGACCATTGCTGTGCACAACGGCAAACAACACGTGCCGGTCTATATCACCGATCAAATGGTTGGCCACAAGTTGGGTGAGTTCGCGCTCACACGGACTTTCAAGGGCCATCCTGCGGACAAAAAAGTCCAAAAGAAATAAGGAGGTGACCATGGAAACTCGTGCAACCCTTCGTGGCGTTCGTTTATCGGTCGACAAAGGCCGTTTGGTCGCGGACCTGATCCGCGGCAAGAAGGTGGACCAAGCCCTGAACATTTTGCAGTTCACGCAGAAAAAAGCTGCTGTGATCATCAAGAAGGTTCTGGAGTCGGCCATCGCCAACGCTGAGCACAATGACGGTGCCGACATCGACGAACTGAAGGTGAAAACCATCTACGTTGAGCAAGGTGCCTCGCTCAAGCGCTTCACGGC
>CAIRAW010000030.1 GCA_903876735.1 uncultured beta proteobacterium
CATGGCCGCCGCGCCGGGCCGCCCCCAGCAAGGCCGCACCCCCCCGGGGGGCAGCGCAGTACACGTAGTGACAAGCGTGGGGGCCATGGCCGCCGCGCCGGGCCGCCCCCAGCAAGGCCGCACCCCCCCGGGGGGCAGCGCAGTACACGTAGTGACAAGCGTGGGGGCCATACTTCTACATTTTGAAATGTTCGCCAAGGTACACGCGACGCACCTCGGCGTCGTTGACAATCTCGGCCGGCGTGCCCTGCGCCAGCACGCTGCCATCGCTGATGATGTAGGCGTGGTCGCAAATGCCCAGGGTTTCGCGCACGTTGTGGTCGGTGATCAGCACGCCGATGCCACGACCCTTCAAAAAACTGATGATGCGCTGAATCTCGATCACGGCAATCGGGTCAATGCCGGCAAACGGTTCATCCAGCAGGATGAAGCGTGGCTGCGTCGCCAGCGCCCGCGCAATTTCAACGCGGCGGCGTTCGCCGCCCGACAAAGCCAGCGCCGGCGTCTGGCGCAGATGGTCCACCCGCAGTTCCTGCAGCAGCCCGGTCAGGCGCTTTTCAATTTCGCTGTGGCTCAGCGGCTTACCCTGCTCGTCGAACTGCAGTTCCAGCACGGCGCGCACATTGTCTTCCACGTTGAGCTTGCGAAAAATCGAGGCTTCCTGCGGCAGGTAGCTCAGCCCCAGGCGCGCGCGCCGGTGCATGGGCATGTGGGCAACCGACTGGCCGTCAATCGTGATGTCGCCGGCACTGGCATGAACCAGGCCGACGATCATGTAAAACGAGGTTGTCTTGCCGGCACCGTTGGGCCCGAGCAGACCAACCACCTCGCCCTTGCACACCGTCAGCGACACATCCTTGACCGCCTTGCGGCTGCCGTAAAACTTCTGCAGGTGATGGACTTCGAGCCGACTCTCACAAGTGGCGCAGTCTGTCCTTGATGGGGTTTCACCACCCGGCACGTCAGACGTCACTTCTTCTCCCCGCCCAGAGCGCCGGAAGAACGCAAAGGCGTCACGGCTGGCGCGTTACCGGCCGCCGGCGTGTCAATCGCCGGCTTGGGGGTCAGCATGGCACGAACGCGGCCAGCTGGCGTGCTGCTACCAGCCTTGGCCGCTGCGCCGTCGATGGTGAATACTTCAGTGCTGTTGTTGTAATGAATGACGTGGCCGCTGAACTCGTCATTGAGCGTGGCGCCGCGGTAACGCCGCAGCCGGGCATTGTTGACAAACTTGACGGTATCAGCCGCGCCGTCGTATTCGATGGACTCGCCTTCACCCTCAATGAACTCGTCAAGTCCCTCGCGCTTTTGCCGAAAGAAGGCGACCTGGCCGGGCTCGGCGCTGACCAGTCCGAACTGGTGACCCTGGGCATCCTGGCGCACGTCGATCCTGGCGCCGCGGATCAGAATACTGCCTTTGGTCAAGACCACACTGCCGCTGAAAGCGCTGGTCTGCTTGAGTTCATCGTAGCGCAGAGCGTCGGCTTGCACATTCATGGGCTTGTCACGGTCGGCCTTCTCGGCGCGGGCCAAGCCACCTGCAAGGGCCAGTGCAGCGATAAGAAACAGGGGAAATGTGGGTGATTTCATAAAGGCACGAATCTTGCAAAGAAATCTTGCCTTTTGATTGTAACGATCACCAACGGCAGCCCGACGCTGCGCCGCATAGAAATGCGCGATCAGCGCATCACTGCGCCCACTTATTTGCCGGCGCGGACCCTGGCAGCCAGAAAATCAACCACTTGCAAAGCACGGTCCATGCCCTTGGCCATGCCACCATCGGTCCAGAAGCGCCCCGCCACGCCAAGAGCCGGAACCCCTTCAATCCGGTAAGCGTTGTGCAACTGCGTGGCGCGTGTCGCCTTGGTATTGACCGTAAACGAGTTGTACTGCGCCAGGAATTGGGTCTTGTCCACACCCTGTTTGACAACCCAGGCGGTGATGACGTCGGCATTGGACAGGTTCTGCTTTTCCTGGTGGATAGCGGCAAAGACCTTGGCATGCAGTTGATCGACCAAGCCCATCGCCTCCAGCGCGTAATAAAGGCGTTGCTGCGGAACCAGGCCGGCGTCGAAGGCAACCGGCACACGGCGCACCGACACGTCTTTGGGCACACGCTTGCGCCAGGCCTCGAAAAGCGGCTCAAAGTGGTTGCAATGCGGGCAGAAGTAGCCAAAGAACTCGACCACCTCGACCTTGCCCGCCGGCGCCTCGACCGGGGCCGGTTTCTCCAGCATTTGGTAATCGGTACCGGCTTCCGGGCTCTTGGCCTGGGCCAGCGCAGGGGACTGCAACAGGGTATTGGCCGTCACCGCAGCGCCCAGGGCCAGAGAAAAATCACGACGTTTCATCTACAAACACTCCAGAAAAAAGGGCAAATCACGGCAAGAACCTCCTTGCAATGACGAAATCTAGCCAACTCGCGATAACAGACTGAGGGATGGGGCCATAAGTTCCCGCAATCGATCAGCGCGCCACCCGCACCAGTGCGGTCTCGAGACCGGCGGCATCAAGCCTTTCCTTGGTCTTGTCGGCGTCTTCCTTCTTGTCGAAGGGGCCGACGCGCACGCGAAAGACGGCACGACCAGCCTGTTCACGCTCCGACACCTTGGCTTCGACCCCGCTCAGGGTCAGCTTGGCACGCTGGCTTTCGGCGTCTTCAACCGTGCGAAAAGCACCGACCTGAACAAAATACATGAATGGTTCGCTGGCCGCGCCCGCCGTACGGGCCTTGGCCAGATCGCCCAAGGGATCTGCGGTCACTGCCGGTTTTAGTTCGGGCTTGGCGGGCGGCACCGCCACTGGCGCTGCGCTGCCCGGCAACTCGGGCGCCGACGCAAGTGGCGCTGGTTTGGCCGGATTCTTGCCGTACAGCGGCGTATTGGGATCCCAGTCCTTGTTCTTCTTGCTCTCGGCCGCATCCTGCTCGGGCGTTCGGGTCTGACCCTTGTTAACAAAGGGAATCGGAACCTTGGTGACATAAACGGCGACCGCCAGCGCCACCGCCAGTCCGACCACCAGGCCCAGGATGAAACCCAGAGCGGTTCCACCGCGTTGCTGCTTGTTATGTTGCATCTCGATCTCGCTTCACATTTTCTGTGGGGCACTGACACCCAGCACGGCCAAGCCATTGTGCAGCACCTGGGCCGTGGCGGCGACCAGGGCCAGCCGTGCCTGCTTGACAACAGGGTCATCGACCAGAATGCGCTCGGCGTCGTAATAGCTGTGGTAGCTGGCAGCCAGTTCGCGCAGGTAGAAGGTCACATCGTGCGGCGCGAAATCTGCCGCGGCAGCGCTCAACATCTCGGGATATTTGGCCAGCAGCAGCATCAAGGCCTGCGCCGGCGCGCTCTGCAACGGACTCAGATCGACCTGATCCAGACTGGCGACAGCGCCGCCGTCTTTCTCGCGCCAGCTTGACAGCACCGAGCAGATGCGGGCGTGCGCGTATTGCACGTAGTAAACCGGGTTGTCGTTGTTCTTGGCCACCGCCAGATCGACATCAAAGGTGTACTCGGTGTCAGGCTTGCGGCTGAGCAGAAAGAAGCGCACCGCGTCCTTCGAGGTCCACTCGATCAGGTCGCGCAGCGTCACGTAGCTGCCGGCACGCTTTGAAATCTTGACTTCGACGCCGCCGCGCACCACGCGCACCATGGTGTGCAGCACATAGTCGGGGTAGCCCACCGGGATGCCAACCTTGGCCGCCTGCAAGCCGGCGCGCACACGCGCGATGGTGCCGTGGTGGTCGGTGCCTTGAACGTTGATCACCTTCTCGAAGCCGCGTTCCCATTTGCTGATGTGGTAGGCCACATCGGGCACAAAGTAGGTGTAGCTGCCGTCGCCCTTGCGCATGACGCGATCCTTGTCGTCGCCGTACTCGGTCGATTTGAGCCAGAGCGCGCCGTCCTGCTCATAGGTCTTGCCGGCGTCATGGAGTTTCTTCACCACATCATCGACTTTGCCGCTGGTGTACAGGCTGGACTCCAGAAAGTAGTGATCGAACTTGACGGCAAAGGCTTTCAGGTCCAGATCCTGCTCATGGCGCAGGTAGGCCACGGCAAAGAGGCGGATATCGTCAAGCGCCTCGACGTCACCGGACGCCGTGAATTCGCGGTCGTCCGAGGAAACAGTCTTCTTCGCGAGGAAATCAGCGGCAATGTCGGCGATGTAGTCGCCGTTGTAGGCTGCAGCGTTCTCGCCACTGGGCCACTGCGGGTCGCCCGGCTTGAAGCCTTTGGCGCGCAACTGCGTGCTATTGGCCAGCGTCGCGATCTGGGCACCGGCGTCGTTGTAATAGAACTCACGGTGCACATCCCAGCCCTGGGTCTGGTACAGATTGCAGATAGCGTCGCCAAGTGCCGCCTGGCGTCCATGCCCCACGTGCAGCGGCCCGGTCGGATTGGCCGAGACAAACTCCACCATCATGCGGTGGCCGGTGCGGGGCTGGCTGCCAAAGCCCGTGCCCTGCGCCAGTACCTCGCGCACGATCTGCTGCTTGGCCTCGGCCTTGAGTTTGATGTTGATGAAACCGGGGCCGGCGATGTCGATGGCCTCAACCCAGCGCTGGAACGGCACAGTCTCCAGCAAGGCAAGACGCAGCGTCTCTGCCAATTGGCGCGGGTTCTGCTTGAGCGGTTTGGCCAGTTGCATGGCTGCGGTGGTGGCCAGATCGCCATGGGCGGCGACCTTGGGCGACTCGAAGACGGCGCGCGCAGCAGCACCCGGCGACATCTGCTCCAGGGTTTGCGCCAGCGCTTCGATTAATTCAATTTTTACAGACAGCATGGTTTGATTTTACGTTTGACCCATAAACGCTGGTGCATAAGGACGTTTACCCTGTCATCCGGCTTGAAAAGTCAGGCGTTATGTGCTGGAATCCGCTTCGGGATTCCCCCCATCATCACATCAAGGAGGCACCATGAAGAAGTATTTGACCCTGCTCGCCACGGCCCTGTCCCTGTCCCTGGGCGCTGCCCACGCCGCCGACGCGCCCGCTGCCAAGTCAGCGCAACAAAACAAGATGACTGTTTGCAATAAGGAAGCCGCCGGCAAGAAGGGAGAGGAACGCAAGGCCTTCATGAAAGACTGCCTGAGCGCCAAGCCCGCCGCTGCCGCCAGTGCCCCGGCAGCTAAAGCACCGGCCGCTGCCGCACCGGCTTCTGCCGCATCAGCTGCAAAAAAGACCACCCAGCAGGACAAGATGAAGAACTGCAACAAGGACGCCGGCGACAAAAAGCTCAAAGGCGACGAGCGCAAGGCCTTCATGAAAGACTGCCTGAGCAAATAGATATAACCCCCACGCTTGCCACTTCGTGTGCTGCGCTGCCCCCCGAGGGGGCTAATTTTCCCTGGCGGGGCTGACCGCCAAGCGGCTCAGAGCCTTGGGGCGGCCCGGCGGAAAATTGCTCAGCCCCCATGGCATACACCACTCACCAGAGTTAAATTCAGGCGTTAACGATATAAAAAAAGCCCTGCTGGTTTGCGCCAGGAGGGCTTTCTTTTGGCATGATGCGTCCCATGATGCCTCGCTCCCACCTGTCTCCGTCAATTTCCTGCGTGATTCCCGCCTTTAACGAGGCGCGTAATCTGGGCACTGTGCTGCCGCGCGTATTGAACACCCTGCAAACCATGGGCAATCAGATCGAACTGATCGTGGTTGACGACGGCAGCCGCGACGACACGCCGGCCGTGATGCAGGCCCTGTGCGCGGAGCACCCGGCGCTGGTCTACCTGCGGCTCTCGCGCAACTTTGGCAAGGAGCCCGCGCTGACAGCCGGCATCGACGCCACGCGCGGCGAAGTCGTGCTGTTGATGGACGCCGATGGCCAGCACCCGGTGGAACTGCTGCCCACCATGCTGGAAAAGTGGCAACAGGGCGCCGATGTGGTGTACGCCGTGCGCAAAACGCGCGACGACCAGTCCGGACTGCAGGTCAGCCTGACCGGCCTCTTTTACAAGCTGGTCAATCTGGGCAACCGGGTCAAGATTCCCGCCAATGCCGGTGATTTCCGCCTGATGGACCGCAAGGTGGTGGATGCCCTGAAAAGCCTGCCCGAGCGCAACCGCTTCATGAAAGGCCTGTACGCCTGGGTCGGGTTCAACAGCACGGCCATCGATTACCAACCGCTGCCGCGCGCCGATGGCCAGAGCAACTTCGGCCTGCGCGGTTCGCTCTCGCTGGCGCTGACCGGCATCCTGGCGTTTTCGATCGCACCGCTGCGAGCCTTGACCCTGGTTGGCCTGGTGCTGTCAGCGCTGGCGCTGGGCTATGGCGCCTGGGTCGTCGCCGAATATTTTATGACCGGCATCGCCGTCCCCGGCTACGCCACCATTGTCGTCGGCATGATGTTCTTCAGCGGCATCCAGTTGCTCTCGATTGGTGTGTTGGCTGAATACGTGGGTCGAATTTACGAAGAGGTCAAGCAGCGCCCGACCTACCTGATCAGCCTGCGCCAGGGTCGCGGACTGGTACGCGGCGAATCCTGGGCGCAACCGCCGATGCACCAGAACCAGCAGGAAGCCTCTTTGCTTTGAGCGCCTCGACCTTCTGGTTTCTTGCGGTCGGCGGCGCCGCAGCGTTGACCCATCTGGCGGTTTTCAGCCTTACACAACACCGGATGTGGCCGGAACTGGCCAACGCCCTGGGTTTCTGCATTGCGTTTTTTGTCAGCTTTGCCGGACACCGACTGCTCAGCTTCAAGGATGCTGCCACCAGTGTTGCCACCAGCCTGGGCCGCTTTGCCGTCACGGCAGTGGCCGGTTTTGCCAGCAACGAGCTGGTCTTTGTGCTGCTGCTGCGCCGCCTGGACTGGCCGGCGCTACTGGCCCTGGTTGCCGCGCTGGTCTTTGCAGCCGGGCAAACCTTTGTGCTGAGCCGCTTCTGGGCCTTCCGGCGCTGAGGCGCCGCCCGACTGGTAAAGCGTCCAGCCGGCACCCTCGTAGAAAAGCTTCCAGCCGCTCAGGTGGTCGGCTGATTTGCTGCCCTTGCGCGCAACAAACCAGTTACCCGGGCGCGCACCGGCGCTGGCCAGTTCAGCCGGCAATTGCAACCATCGGGCCGCCTGCGCGTCGAAATCAGCGCCTTCAAACAACTCGCGCTGCCAGCCGTCCCCCGCTTGCTGGCGCAGTTGCGGCCAGTCTTCCAGTACCACCATCGGTTTGCGCGTTTGCGCGTAAAACGGCAGATCGTAAGGATAGGCGTCGGTCACATAGACGGTGTCGCCAGGGCGGGCTGCGCAGGCCAGCGCCTGAGCCAGGTCTTGCGTGCGGCTGTCGCGCGTGACGGGGCCAACCTGGGTCACGATGATCAGCGCAATGACTACATTGAGTCCGCACAACGCAGCAAAAATACGCCCCGCATGGCGGCGCTGCGACATGCTGCGCTGCCAGCCCAGGGCCGAGAGCAGGGCCAGGGCCGGCATCACCGGCAGCACGTAACCAATCAGCTTGGAGTGCGGGATCGAAAAGAAAATGATGATGACGCCGGCCCAGATCCAGCACAGACTGCGCCATTGGCTGGCCGGCAGTTGAGCCTCTTTTTCACCGGTCCGACCGAATGGATTGATGGCGAAGAAGATCCAGGGGAATAACAGCAACAGCACCGACGCCAGGTAAAACCACCAGGGCTGCGGGTTGTTGTAGGTGGCTGCGGTGTAGCGGTTGAACTGCTGTCCAATGAACATGTAATTAAAAAGCTGCGGGTACTTTTGCTGGCCGATCACAAACCAGGGCAGCGCAATCGCGGCAAACAGGGCCAGTCCGCTGAGCCAGGGCAGGTACAGCATCTTGCGCAACTGGCGCGTCCAGAGCAGCCAGACCAGCAGCACCATCCCCGGCAGCGCGATGCCGATCAGCCCCTTGCTCAGCATGCCCAGGGCGCAGGCGACAAAGCCGAAACGGGCCAACACCGCATCTGGTTTGGCGCCGGCCATGAAGGCAAAGGCAAAGCACCAGATGGCAACCCCGATCCAGCTTGCCACCAGCATGTCGTGGTTGATGTACTGGCCCCCGAGCAAGAAGGCCAGGCTGGTACCCAACATCATGGCGGCGCGGCGCGCCACCTGCTCGCCGCTGATGGCGCGCGCCGACAGGTACAAGGCCACCAGCATCAGCCCCACGTGCAGGGCCGGCACCAGTCGCAGCGCCAACTCGTTGATACCGAAGGTGGCCAGCGAGATGGCTTCGAGCCAGTACAGATAGGGTGGCTTGTGGAAGAACGGAATACCGTTCAGGCGCGGCGTCAGCCAGTCGCCGCTTTGCAGCATCCAGCGTCCGATTTCGCCGTAGCGGCCTTCGTCCGGTACCGCCAGCGGTCGCAGCGCAGCCAGCAGCAAGAGCAGCAACCAGAGGCCGGCCAGTGCCAGCCAGGATTTTTGTCGTTCACTCAGGGGGGTATTCACCGGTGGATTTTAGCGGGACCAGGCGTCGCGACCTCGAACCAGTTGCACACCGGCCTGGGCCAGCGCTGCGGCAAACGCAGGGCTTCCGAGGTAGGCGAACTCGCGTGCGCGCGCCGCGCCGATCGCGTCGCCGGGCGTTGCCGTCTGGGCCGGATGGCACATGATGATGCTGTGCGCCGGGGCGGCAGCGAGCCAGCCCTGCATCCGGCGCGCGTACTGCGCGAGGTCGCCGGAAAAATCGTAGACACCCAACAAGGGCGTCGCGCAGGGCACGGCGTGGCGCGCCGCCAATGCTTGCAAGGCCGAGGCGCCCATCGCGGCGATGACCCGGCTCTTGGCATCGGCAGCGAGCGCTGGCGCGCATGAAATCCGCAGATATGGCATGAAAGCGCCAGCGCCATAGCGGCTCACCAGCGCTTGCACCAGCGCCTCGCGTATGCCGGCAAACTGCTGCACATGCTGGTGACCATCGACGTAGTCGGGCGGCGCGCCCCAGTGCGCCTCGAAAGCGTCGAGTTGGCGATCGATCACGCGACGTGTTGCGGCCAGCGCTGCACCCCGGCCAAAACTGCCGAGCACGGCCTTGAGCATGGCCGAGTGCAGCGACAGGCCATGACCGCTGGCCACGGCAAACTCACTGGTCCAGTCCAGGTGCAGGCCAACGTCGAAGCGTCCGCGCAACTCCTGCAACAGCGCCACGTCCTGCGCCCAGCGCGGTGACAACACCATGACGCTGGCGGCGCTGAGGCGCCCCTGTTGTGCCAACTGGGCAATGCCGATGGAGGCCGCGGCGTTGACCGCAAAGTCATCGGCGCACAGGATCAGACTCTTCATTGCGCGCGCCAGAAACCAGGCTGGCCGTAGTGGTGCTTGAGAAAATCGATCCACAGGCGCACGCGCAGCGGCAGGTGTTTGGCATGCGGAAACAGCGCGTAGATACCGTTGGCCGGCGCCGCAAAGTCCTCCAGCAATGCCACCAGGCTACCAGCGGCAATCTCGGCCTCGACCTCCCAGGTGCTGCGCCAGGCGATACCGTAACCGGCCAGACACCAGTCGTGCAGCACCTGCCCGTCCGAGCAATCAAGCGGTCCACCGGGCTTGAGGTAGACCAGTTCCGTGCCCTCGCCTTTGGGCACGGTGAAGGCCCAGCCGCGGGTTTGCGAAGCGTCACTTGAGAGCGCCAGACAGTCAAAGCGCGCCAGGTCAGAAGGATGGAGCGGCGTGCCGTGGCGCTTGAGATAGGCCGGCGTGGCCACGCACAGGCGGCGGTTGTCGGCCAGACGCACGCTGACCAGGCTCGAGTCCGGCATGTCACCCACCCGCACCGCGCAATCAAACCCTTCGCCCGCCAGATCAACAACGCGGTCGCTCAGGTTCAGCGAAATGCTGACATCACTGTGCTGCTCGCGAAAACGCGGCACCAGCGGCGCCACATGGCGCCGGCCGAATCCGGCCGGGGCTGTGATGCGCAGGTGGCCGCTGGCCTTGACGCCGCCGGCCGAGACGCTGGCCTCGGCATTGGCAAAATCGGCCAGCAACCGCTGACAGTCTTCCAGAAAGGCACTGCCCTCATGCGTGAGCGTGATGCGCCGCGTGGTGCGCACCAGCAGTTTGACGCCCAGACGCTGCTCCAGCGCGTCCAGACGGCGCCCGATGATGGCTGGCGCCACGCTTTCGGCCCGCGCTGCCGCCGTCAGGCTGCCACGCGTGGCCACCGAGACAAAGGTTTCAATCTGCTTGAGTTTGGCCATGGCGCTCAGTTGGATGACCGTCAGGCTAGATCAGGGACGCCATGTCGATGACGAAGCGGTAGCGAACATCACTCGTGAGGATGCGCTCGTAAGCCGTGTTGATCTGGTCGATGCGGATGAGTTCAATGTCCGAGACGATGCCGTGCTCGGCACAGAAATCAAGCATCTCCTGCGTTTCGCGGATGCCCCCAATCAAGGATGCTGAAACACTTCGGCGTTTGAGCATCAGACCAAAGGCGTTGAACGACAGGGGTCCGTCCGGCAATCCGAGTATGACAAAACTGCCGTCGCGTTTGAGCAGGTTGATGTAGGCGTCGTAATTGACGTTGGCCGAAACGGTGTTGAGGATCAGGTCGAATTGCCCCGCCAGACGCTTGAAGGTTTCAGGCGCCTTGGTGACGGCAAAGTCGCTGGCGCCCAGGCGCAGGGCATCGGCCTGCTTGCTGTCCGTGGTGCTCAGCACGGTCACCTCGGCCCCCATGGCCGCTGCGATCTTGACCGCCATATGGCCCAGACCGCCCAGGCCGATCACGCCAACTTTGCTGCCCTTGCCGACCTTCCAGTGCCGCAAGGGCGAATAAGTCGTGATGCCGGCGCAAAGCAGGGGCGCGACCGCCGCCGGATCGAGCTTGGGCGAAATCTTGAGGACATAGGCCTCATCGACCGTCATGCGTGAAGAATAGCCACCATAGGTCGGTGTCTTGCCATCACGCTCGTAGGCGTTGTAGGTGCCAACGCGCGCACCACAAAACTGCTCTTCGCCGTGATGGCACTCGCCGCATTCACGGCAGGAGTCGACCAGACAACCCACCCCGACGATGTCGCCGACCTTGTGCCGGCTGACCGCGCTGCCGACCTCGGTCACCCGGCCAATCACCTCGTGGCCCGGCACCATTGGGAAGATCGACCTTGGAAACTGGCCGCGCGACATGTGGATGTCGGTGTGGCAGACGCCACAAAACAGAATGTCGAACAGCACATCGTGGGGGCCGGGCTCGCGCCGCTCAATCTCCAGCGGGGCAATCGGTGTGGTGGCACTTTGTGCGCCATAGGCTTTGGTCTTCAACATGCTTGTTCCTTGCGGGGGTTGTTAGCCGATGATCATTCGGTCTTGGGCTACTGTGCCACAACCCGAAGGCTACCGGTCAGGGCCTCTGAAAATCACGCCACCGCGCCGGCCCGGCGCAGCGACTCGATCGCCGCATCGTCGTAGCCAAGCGCTGACAGCAGCGCTGTCGTGTGCTCGCCTTGCGTTGGCGGTTGCAGGCGCACCCCCAGACGCCGGCCATTCATGGTGAACGGAAACAGCGTCGTCTTGGCCGTCTGGCCAGCGCGCTCACCGTCGGGCAGGGTGATGTCAGCCAGGCCGCCGGTGGCCAGCAGGTGCTCGTCGTCATACAACTCTTCGGGCTTGCGGATCGGTGCAAACGGCAGGCCGACGCGCTCGAACAGCGCGGTCAGTTCGGCCGCGCTGTACCCAGCCAGACGCTCACGCAAAACCGGCAACAGCGTGACGCGTCCCTGCACCCGCAGGTTGTTGCTGGCGTACCGCGGATCGGCCTTCAGATCGGCAAAGCCCAGAGCCTCGCAAAAAGTGGCCCACTGGGCATCACTGACCGCAGCCAGAAAGATCTGCTCGCCGTTCTTGACGGTGAAAACATCGTAGACGGCCCAGGCCGAGATGCGGTCCGGCATGGGCGCGGCCGGCTTGCCGGTGATGGCGTACTGCAGCATGTGCTGGCCAACCAGGAACACATTGTTTTCATAGAGCGCGCTCTGCACCTCCTGGCCCTTGCCGGTGATACCGCGCTGGATCAGGGCACCGAGCGCGCCGATGGCGCCAAACATGCCGCCCATGATGTCGTTGACGCTCGAGCCCGCGCGCAGCGGGTCACCCGGGCGCCCGGTCATGTAGGCCAGGCCGCCCATCATCTGCACCACCTCGTCAAGCGCCGTGCGGTGCTCGTAAGGACCGGGCAAAAACCCCTTGTGACTGACATAAATCAGGCGCTCATTGACTTTCGACAGCGCAGCGTAGTCAAGCCCGTACTTGGCCATGGTGCCGGGTTTGAAATTCTCCAGCACCACGTCGGCGCTGGCGGCGAGTTTGCACGCGGCAGTTGCGCCTTCGCTGACATGCAGGTTGATTGCAATGCTCTTCTTGTTGCGGTTGAAGAGCGGGAAGAATCCGGCGCCGGCGCCCAGCAGATGGCGCGTGCGATCACCCTCGATCGGCTCGACCTTGATCACTTCGGCACCCATGTCGGCCAGCACCATGCCGCAGGTCGGGCCCATCACCATGTGCGTGAATTCAACCACACGCAGACCGGCCAGGGGCAGGGCCGGCGCCATGGCGACAGAAGAAAGGGTTTCTGATGCTTGGTTCATGGTGCTCGCAGGTTCAGGAAAGGGTGGTGCTGCTGGCGTCAGCGCGCAGGGTGCGCGGCAGACCGGCGCGCCAAATGCTGCCGCGCAGGTTTTCGCCCGCCAGCCACTGGGCCAGTTTGGCGCGCAGCGCCAGCAACCGGTCAAAATCCTGCCCGGTCGCCACACCCATGCTCTTAAGCATATAGGCCAGGTCTTCAGTGGCAACGTTGCCACTGGCGCCAGGCGCGTGCGGACAGCCGCCAATACCGCCCAGGCAGGCGTCAAAGCGTGTCACCCCGCACTGCAGCGCGGCAAAAACATTGGCCAGCCCCAGGCCGCGCGTGTCGTGAAAATGCGCGCAGTTCAGGCGTGCGCCTGCCAACGGCAAGGCTTGTTCAAACAATCGGCTTACCATGGCCGGGTCGGCGTAGCCCACGGTATCGGCCAAACCGACGCGGTCAACGCCAGCGTCCAGCACGGCGCGCAACAGGCGCAGCACTTCGGCCGGCGCCACCACACCCTGCAAGGTGCAACCAAAGGCGGTACTGATGCCGACCTCAATCAGCGTGCGCGAGCCGCTGGCATTGCGGGCGGCGACGATGCGCTCGATCTCGGCCAGCACCTCATCGGGCGTCTTGCGCAGATTGGCAAGGCTGTGGGCATGACTGGCCGACAGTGGCAGCAGCATTAGGTCCGCTTCGCATTCCATGGCGCGTTCGGCACCCTTGAGATTGGGCACCAGCACCGACGCCGTCAGTCCGGGCAGGGTTTTGGCAAAGGCCAGCAGTTCGGCAGTATCGGCGAGTTGCGGCAGCAACCGCGCCGGGACAAAGGAGCCAACTTCAATCTCGCGCTGGCCGGCGTCATAGGCAGCTTGGATCCATTCGAGCTTGTGCGCGGTCGGCAGCACGCGGGCAATGCTTTGCAAGCCGTCGCGCAGACCGACCTCGCGGATGATGGCGTGAGACGGCAAGGCAGACAGGGTGTCGGAAATTTCAGGCATGGGGTGATTTTAGAGACGCGTCCGTCCTTCCTGATGCAATCCTGATACCGACGGTGGTACGCTGGGCGCATGGTTCATGTTTCATCGCATCCGGCACCGGGCGCGCACACGCTGCGCGGCTGGGGCGTGGTTGCCCTGCTGCTGGGCGCTGCCACCCTGGTCTGCGCGCTGTTTGACAGCTATCTGACGCTGACCAGCCATGCCATGCTCTACGTGCTGGCGATTGTCATTGCCAGTTACCGCCTGGATTGGGTCCAGTCCGCTGTCTGCGCGATTGCTGCGGTGACCGCCTTGAACTTTTTTTTCGTCCCCCCGCGCTGGACTTTTGATGTCGAGAGCCGTGAGCATCTGATTGCCCTTGTGGTCATGCTGGTGGTGGCCTTGGTCATCAGCCACCTCGCTGCCAGCGTGCGGCGCGAATCGCGCCTTGCCACCCTGAACGCGCAGCGGGCGCGCCAGTTGCAGATCCTGGCGACCGAACTGTCCATGGCGGACACACCCGAAGCCATGCTGGCACTCGGCCAGACCGCGCTCGACGCCGCGTTTGAAGGCCCGAACGCGCTGCAGTTGCAAGGCGCTGCGGGCGATGCTGCCAAGCAGGCCGCGATGCCGCAGGACTGGCTCGACGGACTGCACTGTTGCATCAAGGAAAACGCTGTGCTCGGCCCCGGTACCGGGCGCTGGCCGGGCTTGAACGCCTGGTATCTGCCGCTGGGCGACGGGGAACAGACGGTGGGTGCGGCGCGCGTCTGGCCGGCAAGCGCCGGCGACAACGATGGACGTGAACACGCGCAAGCCCTGTGCACGCTGCTGGCGCAAAGTCTGAGCCGGGTTCGATTGGCGGCGTCGATGCATGCAGCGCAAGCCGAGGCGCAGCGCCAGCAGATGCAAAGCACTTTCCTGGCAGCGGTGTCGCACGATGTACGCACACCGTTGGCCGCCATCGTCGGTGCCGCCTCGGCACTGCAAACCCAGCACGACAAGCTCAGCACGCCCGAGCGTGGGCGTCTGCTGGCCAGCATCGCCAGCGAAGCGGCCTACCTGTCGACGCTGACCGAGAACACACTGCAACTGGTCAGGCTGACGAGCCTGCAACAAGACATCCAGCGCGACTGGGAGTCACTCGAAGAAATTGTGGGCGCGGTGCTGGCACGCGTGCGCCAGCGCGACAACACACGGCGCATCCGCGCCAGCGTGCCGACCGGCCTGCCATTGCTCAAGGCCGACCCGGTGCTGCTGGCGCAACTGATCGCTAATCTGCTCGACAACGCGCTGCAGTACAGCGCCGGCGAGATCGAGCTAAGCGTCAAGCACAAAGGCCAGACTCTGGTGATTGCGGTGAAAGACCGCGGAGCCGGCATTGCGCCGGAAGCACAGGAACTGATTTTCGAGCCCTACCACCGCGGCGACCGCTCAGGTCAGCGCGGCGCCGGACTCGGCTTGGCGTTGTGCCGCGCCATCGCCGTGGCGCACGGCGGCAGCCTGACGGTTCGCAACCGCCAGGGTGGCGGCAGCTGCTTCTTTGCCACCCTGCCAATGAGCGAACCGCAACCGAAGCAGGAGCTGCCATGAGCGCCGCGCCGGGCCGCCCCAAGCAAGCGAACGCCCCCCCGGGGGGCAGCGAGGACACTTTAGTGCCAAGCGTGGGGGCTTCAGTATGACTTTACGCGTGCTGGTAGTGGAGGATGACCGCGAGATCCGCTCGCTGCTGCAGTCGTCGCTGTCGGTGGAAGGCTTCGCGGTGCAGACGGCGGTCTCGCTGAGCGAGGCGCGTGCCCTGTTGCAACACGACCTGCCCGACCTCGTCGTGCTCGATCTCGGACTGCCCGATGGCGACGGCGTGGATCTGGTGCACGAACTGCGCCGCCAGCACAAGGTTCCGGTCATCGTGGTTTCGGCGCGGCACCAGGAAGCGCAGAAGATCGAACTGCTCGACGCTGGCGCCGACGACTACCTGACCAAGCCCTTTGGCATCGCCGAACTGCTGGCGCGCATGCGTGTGGCCCTGCGCCACCGTGGCACCAGTTTGGCCGCTGCCATTACGACGCACTCGCTGGACGACCTGCACGTGGACCTGACGACCCACCGGGTAATGCGCGACGGGGAAGCGTTGCACCTGACGCCAACCGAATTCAATTTGCTGGCGCGACTGGTACGCAGCGCCGGTCGCGTGGTCACGCACCGCCAGTTGCTGACCGATGTCTGGGGCGCGGAGTTCTCCGAGCACACTCACTACCTGCGCCTGTACATGGCGCAACTGCGCGCGAAGATCGAACGCAATCCGAGCGAACCGCGCCACCTGCTGACCGAGACCGGCGTCGGCTATCGCCTCGCGGACAGTTAAAGCAAAACCATCCTTATGCGTTCCTGATGCGCAAGCCGCGACAGTGGCGCCCTGTTCACTGTTGATCGCTTGCAATGGGTAAATCTCCTGGCCGCGAAGGCCTGGCTGTACTGACACTGGGCGCCATGGGCGTGGTCTACGGCGACATCGGCACCAGCCCGCTCTACACCATGAAGGAAATCTTCAACCCCGCCAGCGGGGTTGCGCTGGACGCCAACCACCTGATCGGCGCCGTGTCGGTGATCTTCTGGGGCCTGATGATGGTCGTCACCCTCAAATACGTGCTACTGATCCTGCGCGCCGACAACCGCGGCGAGGGCGGCATCATGGCCCTGACGGCGCTCGCCGCACACGCCGGCGGCAAGACGCCAAAGCGGCGCAGCGTGCTGCTGCTGACCGGCGTTTTCGGCGCGGCGCTTTTCTATGGCGACAGCGTGATCACGCCGGCGATCTCGGTGCTCAGCGCGGTAGAAGGGCTGGAAGTGGTGACGCCGCTGCTCAAACCCTATGTGCTGCCGATCGCGATCTCGGTGCTGATTGGCCTGTTTGCCATGCAACGCTTCGGCACCGCTGTCGTGGGGCGCCTGTTCGGACCCATCATCATGGTCTGGTTCGTGGTGCTGGCGGTCTCCGGCGTAGCGCAAATTGCACGCCAGCCCGGGATTCTGGCCGCGCTCAATCCGCTCGAAGCCCTGGCTTTTCTGCGCGCGCAGGGCTGGCACATGTTCGTCGCCGTAGGCGCGATCGTGCTGGCCTTTACCGGGGCCGAGGCCTTGTACGCCGACATGGGGCACTTTGGCAAACGCCCGATCCAGTTGGCCTGGGTCGCCCTGGTGCTGCCGGCCCTGACCCTCCATTACATGGGCCAGGGCGCGCTGCTGATGCGTGACCCCGGCGCCCTGGAAAACCCGTTCTACCGCATGTTCCCGTCGTCCTGGCTAATTCCGATGGTGGTGCTGGCGACGCTGGCCACGGTAATTGCCTCGCAGGCCGTCATCTCCGGCGCCTATTCGATGACCAAGCAGGCGGTGCAACTCGGCCTGTTGCCTCGTCTGCAGGTGAACTACACCTCAGCCAGGGAGGCCGGCCAGATCTACATGCCCGAAGTCAACTGGGCGCTGCTGGTCGCTGTGCTGCTGGCCGTTGTCGGCTTTGGCAGTTCCTCGGCTCTTGCCTCGGCCTACGGTATCGCGGTGACCGTCACCATGCTGATCACCACGCTGCTGACCTTCTTTGTGCTGCGCGACGGCTGGGGTTATTCGCTGCCGCTGGCGCTCGCGGCGACCAGCGTCTTTCTGGCCCTGGACACCGTGCTGGTGGTCTCGTGCGCGCTCAAGTTCTTCCAGGGCGGCTGGTTCCCGCTGGTGCTCGGTGGCGCCATCTTCACCGTGATGGCAACCTGGCGCCGTGGGCGCGAGTTGTTGATCGAGAGCCTGCGCAACGACGACCCCGAACTGCTGCCCTTCATTCAGGCGCTGGCCAGCGACGAGATCCACCGCGTCTCGCGCACCGCGGTCTACGCCGTGGCCAATCCCGAAACCGTGCCGCAAGCCCTGATGCACAACCTCAAGCACAACCAGGTGCTGCACGAGCGCAACCTGATCCTGACCGTGGCCTTCCACGACGTGCCCTGGATTGCGTTCGAGGAGCGCGTGCAGATCACGCCACTGGTGCCGGGCTTCTGGCGCGTGCAGGTGAACTACGGCTTCAAGAACACACCCGACATCCCAAAGGCGCTGGAACTCTGTCGGGCACAGGGGCTGCCGATCAACCTGTTTGAGACCTCTTACTTCCTGAGCCGCGAGACCGTGGTGCCAACACGCGGCGCCGGCATGGCGCGCTGGCGCGAAGCCTTTTTTGCCCTGATGTCGCGCAACGCCGGCAGTGTGGCGGGCTTCTTCAGGCTGCCCAACAACTGTGTGATTGAACTCGGCACCCGGGTTCAGATCTGATTACATCTATTTTTGTCACTGATAATTCTATTAAATGTGAATTAATCGATTGGAATGTATCGAATACAGTAGAGCCATGTCCAAACCAAGGCCTACTGCCGCCGAAAAGTCCAGCGTCCGAAACGGTGAGGCGCCGCGCGCCGCGCTGTTTGACGCTTACGGCACACTGTTCGACGTCTACAGCGTCGGCCTGCTGGCCGAGCAACTCTTTCCGGGCCACGGCCAGGCCCTCGGCCTGCTCTGGCGCGACAAGCAGATCGACTACACGCGACTGGTCACCACCTGCAACCACGGCGCGCACTACCAGCCGTTCTGGGCACTGACGCGCGCGGCGCTGGTCTATTCGCTCAAGCGCATCGTTGCGCCGACGGCTGCGCCGGGTGCGGACTTCGCGCCGCAGATCGAGCGCCTGATGAACCAGTACCGGCACCTGAGCGCCTTCCCCGAAATCAAGACCGTGCTCAGCACACTCAAGGCGCAGGGCATACCGACCGGCATCCTGAGCAACGGCGACGCCGCCATGCTCAATCTGGCCGTCAAATCAGCCGGTCTCGACG
Source organism: uncultured beta proteobacterium (assembly GCA_903876735.1). Taxonomy (GTDB): domain Bacteria; phylum Pseudomonadota; class Gammaproteobacteria; order Burkholderiales; family Burkholderiaceae_C; genus Rhodoferax. The sequence goes on from CAIRAW010000030.1 coordinate 18,374, forward strand.
GTCTGCTCGACCATGTCATCAGTGTTGACCCGATCCGCAAGTACAAGACCCACCCCGAGGCCTATGCGCTGGGCGAGCAGACCACGGGATTGAGCGCCAGCCAGATTCTGTTCGTCAGTAGCAACGCCTGGGACGCGCTGGCAGCCACCTGGTACGGCTACCAGACGCTGTGGGTGAACCGCTACCAGTTGCCGTTTGAAGAACTCGGCACCCAGCCCACGCGCAGCGGCAGCAGCCTGCGCGATGTGCTTGCTTTTTTTCCAGCACCTACAAACTGACCATGAATCCTATATCCGACATCGCGAGCGCAGCGTGGCGATCCATGACTTCTGAATGCATGGATTGCCACGTCGCTGGCGCTCCTCGCAATGACGAACAACACTAACAAACTCTTTATCACTTCCTCCAAGGGATCACCATGACCTCACGCACCGCCATCCATCGCCTGCAAGTCGCCAACGTTTTGCAGCAGTTCATTGAAGACAAGGTGCTGCCCGGCACCGGCATCAGCGCCGCAAGTTTCTGGCAGGGCCTTGATGCCATCGTGGCCGATCTGGCGCCCAAGAACATTGCCCTGCTGGCCGAGCGCGATCGCCTGCAGAGCGAACTCGACGCCTGGCACCGCGCCAACCCTGGACCGGTCGCTGGCGCGCGTGGCATGAAGGCCTATCGCAAGTTCCTGCAAAAAATCGGCTATCTGGTGCCGGTGCCCGGCAAGGTCAACGCCAGCACGCGCAACGTGGACGCCGAACTCGCCTTGCAGGCCGGCCCGCAACTGGTGGTGCCCATCACCAACGCCCGCTACGCGCTCAACGCTGCCAACGCACGCTGGGGCAGCCTGTACGACGCGCTTTACGGCACCGACGCGATCTCTGAAGCCGATGGTTGCGAAAAGGGGGCGGGCTACAACGAAAAGCGCGGTGCGCGCGTCATTGCGTACGCGCGCCATGTGCTGGACCGCTGCGTGCCGCTCAAGAAAGGTTCGCACCTGGACGCCACGGCCTACGCCGTTATCGACAACCAGTTGGCCGTGAGCCTGAAATCAGGCAAGACCGTGGGCCTGAACAACCCGGCGCAGTTTGTCGGCTTCCAGGGTGAGATGACGGCACCCTCGTCGGTGCTGCTGTCGCACCACGGTCTGCACATGGACATCCGCATTGACAAGACGCATCCGATTGGTCGCACCGACGCGGCCGGCATGGCCGACCTGGTGCTGGAATCGGCCCTGTCCACCATTCTGGACCTGGAAGACTCGGTGGCGGTGGTCGATGCCGACGACAAGGTGCTGGCCTATAGCAACTGGCTGGGCATTCTGATGGGCACGCTGACGCAGGACGTGGAAAAGGGTGGCAAGACCTTCAAGCGCGGCCTGAACCCGGACCGCCAGTACACCGGACCGCGCGGCGAAGACGTCGCCCTGCATGGCCGCTCGCTGCTGTTTTTGCGCAACGTCGGGCATTTGATGACGAACCCGGCCATCCTCTACACCGACGCACAGGGCACGCTGCGCGAAATCCCCGAGGGCATCATGGACGCCGTCATCACGACCACCATTGCGCTGCACGACCTGCGCTCTAATGGCGTCAACGGCATTCGCAACACGCGCCGCGGCAGCGTCTACATCGTCAAGCCCAAGATGCACGGCCCGTTTGAAGTAGCCTTTGCCAGCGAACTGTTTGGCCGCGTCGAGAAAATGCTGAACCTGCCCGAGAGCACGGTCAAGCTCGGCATCATGGACGAAGAACGCCGCACCAGCGTCAACCTGAAAGCCTGCATCGCTGCGGCCAGCAGCCGTGTCGCCTTCATCAACACCGGCTTTCTGGACCGCACCGGCGACGAGATGCACACCGCCATGCAGGCCGGCCCCATGCTGCGCAAGGGCGACATGAAATCGAGCAGTTGGATTGCCGCCTACGAAAAGAGCAACGTGCTGGTAGGCCTGGAATGCGGCCTGCGCGGCAAGGCGCAAATTGGCAAGGGCATGTGGGCCATGCCCGACCTGATGAAGGCCATGCTGGAGCAGAAGATTGCCCACCCCAAGGCCGGCGCCAACACGGCTTGGGTGCCGAGCCCGACAGCGGCCACGCTGCACGCGCTGCACTACCACCAGGTCGACGTGTTCGTCGCGCAAAAGCAGCTGGAAAAAACCGACATGGATGCGCAGCGCGAAGCCGTGCTGAACGATCTGCTGACGATTCCCGTGGTCAAAAAAGCCACCTGGAGCGCCGCCGAGCGCCAGCAGGAAATCGACAACAACGCGCAGGGCATCCTCGGTTACGTGGTGCGCTGGGTCGATCAGGGCATCGGCTGCTCCAAGGTACCCGACATCCACAACGTGGCCCTGATGGAAGACCGCGCCACGCTGCGCATCAGCAGCCAGCACATCGCCAACTGGCTGCACCATGGTGTCGTTACGCAAGCCCAGGTCAAGGAAACGCTGGAGCGCATGGCCGGTGTGGTGGACAAGCAGAACGCCAGTGACCCGCTGTACCAGAAGATGGCCGGCAACTTCAAGACCTCCATGGCCTACCAGGCCGCCTGCGATCTGGTGTTCAAGGGCCTGGCGCAACCCAGCGGCTACACCGAGCCGCTGCTGCACGCCTCACGGCTGAAGGTGAAGGCAGCGGCCTGATACCGGCCGTCATTGCGAGCGCAGCGCGGCAATCCATGCATGGACTGCCGCGTCGCCACGCTCCTCGCAGTGACGGGATCATGAAGCCAACTTGATCAGGCCTCAGACAATGCGGCTGGCGTGCCCGACCCAGTAGGGGTCGCGCAGTTGGCGCTTGAACAGTTTGCCGGTGGGCGTGCGCGGCAACTGTTCGCTGAAATCCACGGTGCGCGGGCACTTCTGACGCGACAGGTGCGCGGCGCAATAGTCCATCAACTCGCGCGCCAGTTCGGGTCCTGTGGCAATGCCGGGCATGGCCTGTACCACCGCCTTGACTTCTTCGCCCAGGTCCGGGTTCGGAACGCCAAACACGGCTGCGTCGGCCACTTTCGGGTGGCTGATGAGCAGGTTCTCGCACTCCTGCGGATAGATGTTGACGCCGCCTGAAATGATCATGTAGGTGGAGCGGTCTGTCAGGTGCAGGAAACCGTCCTCGTCGACGAAACCGATGTCACCCACGGTGGTCATCGTTCCATCGGGCGAGCAGGTCTGGGCCGTGCGTTCGGGGTCGTTGTAGTAGACAAAGGGCGAGGCGGTCTTGAACCAGATCTCACCCGGCACGCCCTGCGGCATGGGCTGCATCTGGTCATCCAGGATGTGCAGGTCACCGAACAGAACCCGGCCCACGGTGCCACGGTGGGCCAGCCATTCGGCGCTGTTGCAGGCGGTGAAGCCAAGCGCCTCGGTCGCGCCATAGTATTCATGGATGACCGGTCCCCACCAGTCGATCATCTGCTCCTTGACCTGAGGTGGACAGGGCGCAGCAGCATGAATTGCAATCTTCAGGGATGACAGGTCATAGCGGGAGCGCGTTTCGCTCGGGAGCTTGAGCATGCGGCTGAACATGGTGGGCACCAACTGGGTGTGCGTGACACGGTAGCGCTCGATCAACGCCAGGTACTGCTCCGGATCAAAATGATCCATGATGATGGCGGTGCCACCGTTGCGAATCACCATGCTCACATTGGCCAGCGGCGCCGAGTGGTACAGGGGCGCTGGCGACAGATAAACCATGCCCTCCTCGCACTGCCAGAGTTGCTGTAGCAGTGCATTGAGCGCAATACCCTGGCTCGGGGGAACTTCCGGCAAAGGCCGCAAGACACCTTTGGGCCGGCCCGTTGTGCCTGAGGAGTAAAGCATGGCCGTGCCCTGCGCTTCGTCGGCGACCGGGGTGCCGGCCTGGCCGGCCAGCACCGTCTCGTAGTCACGCACGCTGGCAGCGCCCACCTGCTCTTCCAGTTCAGCACCACCACCCACCACCAGGCACAGGACCACACGGGGGCAGTCGACGAGCGCCTGGCGCGCGACCTCAAAGCGGGCCTTCGAGGTAATGAGCACCTGCGACTCGCTGTTATTGAGGATATAGGCCAGTTCGCCGGCCGTGAGGTATGAGTTGATGCAGGTGTAGTAAAGCCCGGTGCGTTCACCGGCCACGCAGGCCTCGACGAAGCGGCTGTTGTTCTCCATGAAAACGCTGTAGTGGTCCAGTCGCTTGAGCCCTTGGGCTCGCAGCACATGGGCCAACCGGTTGCTACGCCGTTCAAGCTCGGCATAGCTCATGGCCTCGCCGCTGTCGGCCATGATGAAGGCGGCACGGTTGGCGTGCTGGGTGGCGTATTTGCCTGGATACATGGATGTCTCCTGGAGAGTTTGAACGCCATGTCTCTGCGCCACGTGCAAAGGCTTCATTCTGGCGAACTATTTTTTTTAGTATCTGGCCAAAACCACGGTTTGGCAAGGCATGACCTTGCGCCTGGCACGTGTACGAAAGCGCCCAGTCTCAGCCGACGTTGCGAATGAGCGTTCCCTCGCGCGCGGCGGCGCCGGCGCGGATCAGATCTTGGATCAGGGCATCGATCCACCGGGCAGAATCGATGCCCGCCAAATGCCGCTGCGCGATCAGCGCAAAGTAAGGCGTACCTTGCGCCCAGGCAATAAAGCTGGCGAATTCGAGCGCCTGCATTTCCAGCAGTTTGAACTTGAGCAGGACCTTGGCCGCATGCCGCGTGTGCTTTTCGGGGTTGGCGACGAAGCCGTCCAGGCGGTCGCGGGCACGCGCAATCGCTGTGGCCACGTCCGAGAACACCGCGCCATGGCCCGGGATCACCTGCGCTGGTGCGAGCGACTCGATCAGATCAATGGTTTGCGCCACGTGGTCAAAAGCATCAAGCCCTTCTAGCTCCGGAAAGACCACGCCAAAACCGCGCTCCCACAAGGCATCGGCCGACACCAGCAAACGCGAGGCCGGCTCGAACAGGATCACCGAATGCGGGTCATGACCCGGCGCTGCGTGCACCTGCCAGAGCCTGTCGCCCAGCCTGATTTCGCTGCCCGGCACCAGCACCGCGTCAAAGCGGAACTGCGGGCAGTTCTGGCCCGTGGGGGTATAGGTCAGCGCCTGCGGGTCCCAGTCCAGCACATGCTGCGCGGCACCGGGCGGGATCAGCGTCGTGAGCGCCGGGTAACGCGCCTGCAACGCGGCATTGCCGCCGCAGTGGTCACTGTGCAAATGGGTGTTGACCACCAGATCGAGCGCGCGCCCTTTCAGGGCGGACTCAAGCAGGGCCAGCGTTTGCGGCGCGTGCGTGCAGTAACCGGTGTCGATCAGCGCTGTGGCCTCACGGCCCTGGATCAGGATGTTGTTGGACGAAAGCCAGCCGCGCTCGAAGACGATAACGTCAGAGGGCAAGGACATACGGGTTTAGGATTTGGCGGCATCAGCCGCTTCATCATCCGGTGCAGCGGTGTGCTTGATGAAGACCTGCGCGGCCAGAATTCCCAACTCATAAAGCAGGCACATCGGAATCAGCAAGGCGATCATGGACACCGGATCGGGCGGCGTGACCAGACCGGCAACGGCTGCGGCGCCGACCACAAAATAGGTGCGAAACGACTTGAGCTGGGCAATCGTCACAACCCCCATGCGTGCCAGAATGATGACGACGATCGGCACCTCGAAGGCAACGCCAAAGGCAATGAACATGGTGATGACGAAGTCAAGATAGGCCTCGATGTCGGGGCTGACCGCAACCGACATCGGCGCCATCTTCTGGATCGCCGGAAAAGCCTGGCCAAAGACAAAGAAATAGCAGAAGGCCGCGCCCATGTAGAACAGCACGGTGCTGGCCGCCACCAGTGGCAGCACCAGTTTCTTCTCGTGCTTGTAGAGACCCGGCGCAACAAAGGCCCAGATCTGGTAAAGAATCCAGGGCAGGGACAGCGCGATCGCCGCCATCACTGAGACCTTGATCGGCACCAGAAAGGGCGAGACGACGCCAACGGCAATCATGCGCGAGCCTTCGGGCAGGGTCTTGACCAGCGGCATGGCCAGAAAATCGTAAAGTTTGGACGGGCCCGGATAAAACAGCAGCACGGCCAGCACGCCGGCAATGCCATAGAGCGAGTGCAGCAGGCGGTCGCGCAACTCGATCAGGTGCTGCACAAAGGGCTGTTCGGTGCCCGCCAGTTCATCTTCCTTGTTGTTGGAATCAGTCATCAGCTGAGTCGGGTCGGTCGAAAGCGCGCCACCCGGGCCGCTCCCGATAAGGCATTGGTGCGGATACCGCTGCGGACTTTGTACCAGCGCGGCGTGGCGCCCTGCTTGACACGCCATTTCTTGTGGGGGTGTTTGTACTCTGGAAAACTGGCATAAGCGCTAATCGATGAAGCCTGGGTCGCCATGCCGGTCGTTTCGGCCCAGCTTTTCTCGAAATCGGCGGTGCCGGTCTGGATCGACTGCTCGACCTCGCGCGCAGCGCTTTCCACCGTTTCCTTGACCTTCTTGAGCTCGTCGAGCTCCATAGAGCGGCTGACTTCGGCTTTGACGTCGGCCACATAGCGACGCGCCCGCCCCAGCAGGGTGCCAGCAGTCTTGGCCAGACTGGGCAGCTTTTCCGGACCTATGACCAGCAGTGCAATGGCACCAATGATGGCGAGTTTGGTAACCCCGATATCAATCACTTAAGGAAATCCATCAGGCCTTGTTCTTGACTTCCACGTCGATGGTTTCCTTGGCTACCGGTGCCGTCGAAGCAACCTGCTGCACCGGCGCTGGCGCTGCCTCGGCCGGCTTTTCGGTACCGTCGCGCATGCCGTCCTTGAAGCCCTTGACGGCGCCACCAAGGTCGGAGCCGATGTTGCGCAGCTTTTTGGTACCGAAAATCACCACGATGATGATCAGGAAAATAATCAGGTGCGTTGTCGAAAGTCCCATGTATCTCTCCTAGCGAATGGTGCGAATTTTAGTCGGCGCAGCCGATTCAGGGTGAATCAGGCTGAAAATTAACCTCTGAGCCAGGGCCGCGGTCCGCCCATGACGTGAATGTGCAGATGCTGCACCTCCTGGCGCCCCTCGGCTCCGATATTGCTCAAAAGGCGAAACCCCCCCTCTGGATAGGGATTGCAACCCTCCTGCAAAGCCAGTTTCGGCGCCAGCACCATCATGCGCCCCAGCAACGCTGCGTGCGCGTCTGCGACGACCGCGAGCGACGGAATATGAATCTTGGGGATCATCAGGAAATGCACGGGCGCCCAGGGATGGATGTCGTGAAAGGCGTAAATCTCATCATCCTGGTAAACCAGCCGCGATGGAATCTGGCCCGCAACAATCTTGCAGAACAGGCAGCCGGGGTCGCTGTCAACAATGTCTTCCCTCATGGACGCTCCCCTTCGCGCGCCAGAACCTTGCGCAAAGCCTTTTCTTCGAGGCCGCTGGTGCCAACACGGCGCTCGAGTTCGGCCACCACATCTCCCGGGGACAGACCATAGTGCGCCAGCGCGATCATGCAGTGAAACCACAGGTCCGCCACTTCCATGACGATCTTGGTCTTGTCAGCGCCGTGGTCGGCATCCTTGGCCGCCATCACGACCTCGGTCGCCTCTTCGCCAATTTTTTTCAGGAAAGCGTCGGGCCCCTTGTGCAGCAGGCGCGCGACGTAGCTGGCATCCGGATTGCCGCCGTTTTGCGGCAGGCGGCTCTCAATCACGCGCGCCAGCGCAGCAAGTGAATCGGCAGCGGAAACAGTGGAAGACATAGAAGCCTATTTGTAGATGGTTTGCGGGTCTTTCAAGACCGGATCGGTCGCTTGCCACTCACCATTTCGGTAAACGCTGAAGAAACAGCTGTGGCGCCCGGTGTGGCAGGCGATGCCGGGACTGTGCCCGAGTTGGCTGACCTTGAGCAGGATCACGTCCTGATCGCAGTCGATCCGGATTTCATGCACGGTCTGCACATGGCCGGACTCCTCGCCCTTGAACCAGAGCTTGCCACGCGAGCGACTGAAATAGACAGCGCGACCGAGTTCGACCGTCTTTTGCAGGGCCTCGCGGTTCATCCAGGCGAACATCAGCACATCGCCGGATGTGGCCTCCTGCGCGATCACCGGCACCAGGCCCTGCGCGTCCCATTTGATTTCGTCAAGCCAGTTCATAGTCGCACCGGAATACCGCGCTCGGCCATTCTGGCCTTGGCCTGGGCCACGGTGAATTCACCGTAGTGGAAGATGCTTGCCGCCAGCACGGCGTCGGCACCGCCGAGCTGAATGCCGTCGGCCAGATGGTCAAGCGTGCCGACGCCACCCGAGGCGATCACCGGCACGCTGACCGCGTCGCTCACGGCGCGCGTCAGCGCCAGATCGAAGCCGGCCTTGGTGCCGTCGCGGTCCATGCTGGTAAGCAGGATCTCGCCAGCACCAAAGTCCGCCATCTGGCAAGCCCAGGCCAGGGCGTCAAGCCCGGTGTTCTTGCGCCCGCCGTGGCTGTAGACGTCCCAGCCCGGCCCCATGGCCAGACCATCAGCACTCAGCCGTTGCTCGTCGGCGGCGCTGCGGCGTTTGGCGTCGATCGCGACCACGATGCACTGGGCGCCGTACTTCCTTGAGGCATCCTTGATGACCTGCGGATCAGCGATCGCAGCCGAGTTGAAACTGGTCTTGTCAGCGCCGGCGTTGAGCAGACGGCGCACATCGTCCACCGTGCGTACACCTCCGCCGACGGTCAGTGGAATGAAAACCTGCGAGGCCACCGCCTCGATGATGTGCAGAATCAGGTCGCGCCCGTCGCTGGTGGCTGTGATGTCGAGAAAGGTCAGCTCGTCGGCCCCCTGCTCGTTGTAACGCGCCGCGATCTCAACCGGGTCACCGGCATCGCGCAGTTCGACAAAATTAACGCCTTTGACAACGCGGCCACCGGTGACGTCAAGGCAAGGGATGATGCGTTTGGCTAGCACAGGCACAAACCCGATACGAAGACCAGACAATTTTTCGCCGGGCCGCCCCAAGAAAAATTAGCCCCCTCGGGGGGCAGCGAAGTACACGAAGTGACGAGCGTGGGAGCAAGTCTTGCCGTCGGGCCGCCCCAAGGCAAAATGCGGCCCCCTTGGGGGGCAGGGAACCACACGAAGTGGGAGACCGTGGGGGCCATATCTTCAGCCGTTGAGCTCATCGGCGCGTTCCTGCGCGGCTGCAAAATCGAGATCGCCACTGTAGATGGCACGGCCACAGATGACACCCTCGATGCCTTCGTCTTCGACTGCGCACAGGGCTTCGATGTCGGCCATGTTGGACAGGCCACCGGAGGCGATCACCGGAATCGTCAGCGCCTGGGCCAGTTTGACGGTGGCTTCGACATTGATGCCAGTGAGCATGCCGTCGCGGCCGATGTCGGTGTAGATGATGGATTCGACGCCGAAGTCCTCGAACTTCTTGCCCAGGTCCACCACATCGTGGCGCGTCAGCTTGCTCCAGCCGTCGGTTGCGACCTTGCCGTCCCGGGCGTCCAGGCCGACGATGATGTGGCCGCCAAAAGCGGTGCAGGCATCCTGCAGGAAACCGGGGTTGCGGATGGCGGCTGTACCGATGATGACGTAGCGCAAGCCGGCATCCAGGTAGCGCTCGATGGTGTCAAGGTCGCGAATGCCGCCGCCGAGCTGAACGTCGACCGCGCTGCCGACCTCCTTGAGAATCCTGCGAATTGCCTTCTCGTTCTGGGGATGGCCGGCAAAAGCGCCGTTCAGGTCCACCAGGTGCAGACGACGTGCGCCCTTGCCAATCCATTGGCTGGCCATCACGACCGGGTCTTCGCCAAAGGTGGTCGATTGGGCCATGTCGCCTTGTTTGAGACGCACACAGTGACCGTCTTTAAGGTCAATTGCAGGGATTAAAAGCATGATGCTTCAGGGTTGATGAGAAAACGGGGGCAGAAAAACGCAGTGCAAGCACGGGCTCAGGGATTCCAGTGAAGGAAATTGCGGTAAAGGGATAAACCGTGATCGGCACTTTTTTCCGGGTGGAACTGGGTGGCAAAAATATTATCACGTGCAATGGCCGAACTGAAGCGTTGACCGTAATCGGTTTCCCCAACGCTGTGGCGCGCATCAGACGGTTGGGCGTAAAAACTGTGCACAAAATAAAAATAGCTGCCATCGGGCACATCGCCCCAGACCGGGTGCGGCGCGCCACCATGCGTATTGCGGTAGACCTGGTTCCAGCCCATTTGCGGCACCTTGTAGCGGCTGCCGTCAGGCTGCAATTGTCCGGCCAGCTCGAATTTGATCACCTCGCCATGGATCAGCCCCAGCCCCGGGGTGTCGCCCTCGGCGCTGTGGTCGAGCAACATCTGCATGCCGACGCAGACTCCGAACAAAGGCTTGCTGGCGGCCGCTTCGAGCACCGACTGCTGCAGCCCCGATTCACGCAGCTCGCGCATGCAGTCCGGCATCGCGCCCTGCCCCGGCAGCACGACGCGCGCGCTGGAACGCACGACCTCAGGGTCCGACGTGATCAGCACCTCAAAGCCGCTGCCGGCCGCCGCAGCCTGCACCGCCTGCGACACTGAGCGCAGGTTGCCCATGCCGTAATCCACCACCGCAACGGTTTTGTTACCCGCCATACGCTAGAGCGAACCCTTGGTCGAGGGAATGGTGCCAACCGCGCGCGGATCGAGCTCGAGCGCGCTGCGCAAAGCCCGGGCAAAGGCCTTGAACACAGTCTCGGCCTGGTGGTGGGCGTTTTCGCCACGCAGGTTGTCAATGTGCAGCGTGACAAAAGCGTGGTTGGCAAAACCCTGGAAGAATTCGTGCGCCAGTTGGCTGTCAAAGCCGCCGATCATGCCGCTCTTGAACGCCACGTTCATGACCAGTCCCGGACGGCCCGACAAATCGATCACAACACGCGACAGTGCCTCGTCCAGCGGCACGTAGGCGTGTCCATAGCGGCGGATGCCTTTCTTGTCGCCCACCGCCTGGTGCACAGCCTGACCGAAGGCGATGCCGACGTCCTCGACCGTGTGGTGGCCGTCGATGTGCAGATCGCCGGCGGCCTGGACATCGAGATCGATCATGCCGTGGCGCGCGATCTGGTCGAGCATGTGATCGAAAAATCCGATGCCGGTATGCAGGCGAGATTTGCCCGTTCCATCCAGGTTGAGCTTGACGCTGATCTGGGTCTCGGCAGTGTTGCGATTGACTTCGGCAGTTCGTTGGTTCATGGTCGTATTGTCGCCGGCGCTTGTGTCGGCTTAAAGACTGGCCTGCAGGGCCGCCAGCAGCTTCTGGTTTTCATCGGCGGTGCCGACGGTCAGGCGCAGGCAATTGTCCAGCAGCGGATGCATTTTAGAGACGTTCTTGACCAGCACCTTGTGCGTTTTCAGACCGTCAAAGGTTTTTTGCGCATCCGGCACGCGCAGCAGAATCATGTTGGCGTCGCTCGGATAGGCGCGCACGCCGGGCAAAGCGGACAGGGTTTCGAGCAGCAGCGCACGCTGGGTCCGCAGTTCCTGGGCCTGGGCGGCAAAAACCGCCCGGTGCTCGAGCGCAAACAACGCGCACTCGCAGTTAAGGACACTGATGTTGTAGGGCGGGCGCACCTTGTCGATCTCGGCGATCAGGCCGGCCGGCCCCATCAGGTAGCCCAGGCGCACGCCAGCGAGCCCGAATTTTGACAGCGTGCGCAGCAGCAGCACATGGCTGTGCTGCGCCAGACGGTCGATATAGCTCTTGCTGGAAAACGGCTGGTAAGCCTCGTCCAGCACAACCAGACCGCCTTGCGCACCGACGGCCTGGATGATGCGTTCGATCACGTCGTCATTCCACAGGTTGGCAGTCGGGTTGTTCGGGTAAGCCAGATAGGTAATGGCCGGCTTGTGTTCAGCAATGGCCCCCAGCATGGCCGCCTCATCGAGTTCGAAGTCAGCGCTCAAGGGCACGCCATGAAAGGCCAGACCCTGCAGTTGCGCGCTCATGGCGTACATCACGAAACCGGGCACCGGCGCCAGAATACTGGCGCCCGGCACATCGCAGGCCAGCGCCAGCAGACTGATGAGCTCATCCGAGCCGTTGCCCAGCATGATGTCAAAGTCGACTGGCATGCGGGCGTAAACAGCCAGCGCGCGGCGCAACACGTTGACACGCTCGGCCGGGTAGCGGTTCAGCGCCAGCGCACCCAGGCGCATGCCCAAAGCCGTCTGCAGCGGCAGCGACAGGCGGTGCGGGTTCTCCATGGCGTCGAGCTTGACCATACCGACCGAGTCCTGCACGGCATAGGCGTGCATGGACTGGATGTCCTGACGGATGCGTTGCATGGTTTGGGGACTGATTTCTTTCATTGGGGATCCCGCATTGGCGGCACCTGGTTCAATCGCAATTCCGCGGCCCGGGCATGCGCCTGCAAGCCCTCGCCATAAGCCAGTTCGGCGGCAATCAGACCCAGGGTCTGGGCGCCGGCCTGGCTCACTTCAATCAGGCTGGAACGCTTCTGGAAGTCATAGACCCCCAGCGGCGAGGAGAAGCGCGCCGTGCCACTGGTCGGCAGCACATGATTCGGTCCGGCGCAGTAGTCGCCCAGCGACTCGCTGGTGTAGGCGCCCAGGAAGATGGCGCCCGCATGTTTGAGCAATGGCTCCCAGCGTTGCGGCGCTTGGCTGCTGACTTCCAGGTGCTCGGGCGCGACCCGGTTGCTGATCTCACACGCCTCTCCCATGCTGCGCGTGAGGATGAGCGCACCACGGTCATTGAGTGATTGGGCGATGATCGCGCGACGCGGCATCAGGGGCAGCAGACGATCAATGGCCGACTGAACCTGCTCGATATAGGCGGCATCGGGACACAGCAAAATGCTCTGCGCCAGTTCGTCGTGCTCGGCCTGGCTGAACAGGTCCATCGCGACCCAGTCGGGCGGCGTCGTGCCATCGGCCAGCACCAGGATCTCGCTCGGGCCGGCAATCATGTCGATGCCGACCGTGCCAAAGACGCGGCGCTTGGCCGCTGCCACGTAGGCGTTGCCGGGGCCGGTGATTTTGTCCACCTTCGGGATGGTGACCGTGCCGTAGGCCAGCGCCGCCACGGCCTGCGCGCCGCCGATGGTGAAGGCACGGGAGACGCCAGCCACATAGGCTGCAGCCAACACCATCGCGTTCTTCTCGCCTTTGGGCGTGGGCACGACCATGATGATCTCATTGACGCCAGCCACGTGGGCGGGAATTGCATTCATCAACACGCTGGAAGGGTAAGTTGCCTTGCCGCCCGGCACGTAAATGCCAACCCGGTCCAGCGGCGTGACCTTCTGCCCGAGCAGGGTGCCGTCGACGTCGCGGTAACTCCAGCTCTCGCCACTGGCCTTCTTCTGCGCTTCATGGTAGCTGCGCACACGCCGCGCCGCTGCCTGCAGAGCCTCGCGCTGGGCGGCGGGAATCGAATCGAAAGCGGCTTTGAATTCCGCTTGCGTCAACTCCAGCGCGGCCATCGATGTGGCCTGCACGCCATCAAAGCGTGCCGTGTAGTCCAGCACCGCGGCGTCGCCGCGCTGTTGCACGTCAGCCAGGATGTCGGCCACACGCTGCTCGATTTCGGCATCGGCCTGCGCCGACCAGTGCAGTCGCGCCTTGAACTCAGCCTCAAAACTGGCGCTGGCGGTTGACAGACGGACGGGGAGAGCTTGGAGCGTCATGGCAATTCTGAACGGTGAAAAAAGGACTCAGGCGGGTATCGCCGCAGCAAAGGCATCGATGATGCGCCGGATCGGCGCCTGCTTGAGTTTGAGCGCAGCCTGGTTCACGATCAGGCGCGAGCTGATGTCCATGATGCGCTCGACCTCGATCAGGTGATTGGCCTTCAGGGTGTTGCCGGTAGAGACCAGATCGACGATCGCATCTGCCAAGCCGACCAGCGGCGCGAGCTCCATGCTGCCGTAGAGCTTGATCAGGTCCACGTGCACGCCCTTGGTGGCAAAGAACTCGCGCGCGATCGCCACGTACTTGGTGGCCACCTTCAGGCGCGAGCCCTGCTTGACGGCCGAGGCGTAATCAAAATCGGCGCGCACGGCCACGCTGATGCGGCACTTGGCAATCTGCAGATCAAGCGGCTGGTACAGACCCTCGCTGCCATGCTCAAGCAGTGTGTCCTTGCCGGTGATGCCCAGATCGGCACCGCCATATTGCACATAGGTCGGCACATCAGTGGCGCGCACCACCAGCACACGCACGTCGCTCTGGTTGGTGGCGAGAATGAGTTTGCGCGATTTCTCCGGATCTTCCAGCACCTCGATACCGGCTGCGCGCAGCAGCGGCAGGGTTTCTTCGAATATTCTGCCCTTGGACAAAGCAAGCGTGATCATTTCATTCTTTCAGTATCTGACGCAATCGGACAGGTGTCCGACTTGACTGCCTCTTACTTGGGTAAAGCCGCCCATTCGGCCGGCGTGTAGGCTTTGATCGACAAAGCATGCACCTCGTCGGTCTTCATTTTGTCACCCAGCGTGGCATAGACCATCTGGTGGCGCTGGATGGCGCGCTTGCCTTCAAATTCGGCGGAGACAAGGGTGGAAAACCAATGACGGCCGTCGCCGTCGAGCGTAATGTGCTGGCACGCCAATTTGGCGGCAATCAGGTCCTTGATCTGGTCTGCATTCATCTCAATCGTCCATTTAGGAATAGGTAAGCAGCTTAACTGCGAATTTTGTAACCGCTGCGCAGCAGCGCCACCGCCACCGCGCTGATGACCGCCAGTGCGCCGCCCACGACGGCCAGGCTGAGCCAGGGCGAAACATCGCTGACACCAAAGAAGCCGTAACGGAAGCCGTCAATCATGTAGAAGAACAGGTTCAAGTGGCTCACGGTCTGCCAGAACGGCGGCAGCGAATGAATCGAATAAAAAACACCGCTCAGGAACGTCATGGGCATGACAACAAAATTCTGGAATGCCGCGAGCTGGTCAAACTTTTCTGCCCACAGACCGGCAATCAGGCCCAGCGTACCCATGAGGGCCGCGCCGAGCACGCCGAAAGTCAGAATCCAAAGCGGCGCGATGAAACTGATATCCGTGAACAGTGCTGACACCGCAAACACGCCCAGGCCAACGACCAGACCGCGGATCACAGCGGCACCGACGTAGGCAGCAAACCAGTTCATGTAGGACAGGGGCGTGAGCATCAGAAACACCAGATTGCCCATGACCTTGCTCATGATCAGTGACGAAGAACTGTTGGCAAAAGCGTTTTGCAGCAGGCTCATCATGGCCAGGCCCGGCACCAGAAAAGCGGTGTAACTGACCTGGCCGTAAACCTTGACGTGCGACTCCAGCGCGTGGCCGAAGATCAACAGGTAGAGCATGGCAGTCAGCACCGGCCCGGCGATGGTCTGAAACGCCACGCGCCAGAAGCGCAGGACTTCCTTGTAAAGGAGTGTTTGCCAGCCGTTCATGCCAACCCCACCCCGTGTACCGAGTCTTTGTTCTGCGTCATGACCTCAAGAAAGACATCTTCCAGATCAGCCTTGCGGATCTCGACATCCTGCGCCGTCAAGCCGGCCTGGCGCACGGCGGCGAGGAAACGCTCAATCGCATGCGCATCCTGCGCGGGAAACTGCACGATACGCCCGGTGATGCGGGCCTGCGCCGCCAACTCAGCCGGCAGTTCGCTGTCCACCTTGAAGCGCAGCACATTGCTCGAGGCGGCCTTGAGCAGTTCGCTGGTGTGGTTGAGCGCCACCACGCGGCCGGTCTTGAGCATGGCAATGCGCGAGCACAGGGCTTCGGCTTCTTCCAGGTAGTGGGTGGTCAGCAAGACTGTGCTGCCCTGCTTGTTGAGCTTGGCGATGAATTGCCAAAGGGTCTGGCGCAACTCGACGTCAACGCCGGCGGTCGGCTCGTCGAGCACGATCACCGGCGGCTTGTGGACCAGCGCCTGTGCCACCAGAACGCGGCGCTTCATGCCGCCCGAGAGCGCGCGCATGTTGACGCCGGCTTTATCGGTCAGCCCCAGGCTCTCGAGCAGCTCGTCGATCCAGTCGTCGTTGTGCTGGATACCGAAATAGCCGGACTGAAAACGCAGCGCTTCGCGCACGTTGAAGAATGGATCGAACACCAGTTCCTGCGGCACCACGCCCAGACTGCGCCGTGCCTGGGCGTAGTCGCGCGCCACATCGTGACCGAGTACCGAGATCCGCCCAGAACTGGCGCGTATCAATCCGGCCAGAATGCTGATCAGCGTGGTCTTGCCGGCGCCGTTGGGACCGAGCAGGCCGAAGAATTCACCCTGCTCGATATCGAAGCTGACCTGGTCGAGCGCCAGAAAAGTGCTGCCCTTGGGGCCACGCGGCGAAGGGTAGGCCTTGGAGACCGACTGAAAGGAAATGGCGGGCATGGACAAATTCAAGCCGACGCCAGCAGGTCCATGATGCCGTACAGGGTCGCCAGGTCATGCAGGCGAGTCGGCAAGCCACGGATCGAAAAGCGCTTGCCCAGCGCCAGACTCTCGCGCCGGAACTCAAGCAACACGGCCAGTGCCGAAGAATCGAACCGGCTCAGCCCTGTGGCGTCCACCACCACATCGGGTCCGGTCTGCGCACGCAAACCCTGCACCAGCATACGCAGGCAGGCGTTGGCCTGGGCGTGGGTCAACTCTTTTGGCAGCACCAGCACGGTCAACCCTTCTTGGCGTTGGTCTTGTTGCGCTCGGTCAACGTGGTGATCAAGCCATTGATGCCCTTGGCGCTGATTTCCTGGGCAAACTGGCTGCGGTAGGTTTCCACCAGCCAGACGCCCAGTACGTTCATATTGAAAATCTTCCAGCCAGCGCCCTCGCCTGGCGTCTTTTCGAGCCGGTAGTCGAGTTGGATGGCGTCACCGCGGCCCTTGACTTCGGTGCGAACCACCACCTCTTTGTCTTCTGCAGCAGCGCGCATCGGCTTGATGGCAATGGTCTGGTCACTGACCTGGGTCAAGGCACCGGCGTAGGTGCGCACCAGCAGGATCTTGAACTCGTCCTGCAAGTGCTTTTGTTGCTCCGGCGTGGCCTGGCGCCAAGTGGGGCCGACGGCCATGGCCGTCATGCGCTGGAAATTGACGTTGGGCATGACCTTGCCATCGACCAGGGCGATGATGCGCGACAGGTCACCGCTCTGGATCGCCTTGTCGGCCTTGATGTTGTCGAGCACCTCGGTTGACAGGCGCTTGATCAGGGCGTCGGCCGCTTCGTCCGCTGCACGCGCCGGAAGCACCAGCAGGGTCGAAACGCCCAGCAACAGCATGGCAAACAGCCGGCGCGAAAACGCAATCTTCATGGTTTGACTTTCTCTTCTCCGGAAACTCCGGTGTTGCTTAACGTTTCAGCCGCATGATTGGTTGGCGCGGGGCTGGGTGGTACGCTCTGGGGCGTGCTGGAATCCGTCGGGTTCGAGGCCGCATCGCCCGTTTCGTCTTCCGGTGGATTGCCGTCAAAAATCACGCTGCGCCGGCGCTGCAAGTAGGCGTCACGCATGAAGCTGTAGCGGTCCAACGCCGCCTCTTCAAGCATATTGCCAGCCTTGAGCAGATCAGAGCGCGCATCGATGGCACGGACCGCCGTCGCCGTGTTGCGGGTTGGGACATGCGGAACGGCCACCACCAGATCACCCTTCCAGTCCACTGGCAGGGCTACCGTGTCGCGCAGACTCGACGACCCGAGTAGCGGCAGCACCAGATAAGGGCCGGGCGCCACCCCCCAGTAACCCAGGGTATGGCCAAAATCCTTGGTGTGTTTTTCGATGTCCATTTCAGTGGCGACATCGAACAAACCGCCCCAGCCGAGGAAGGTGTTGACACCGACACGCCGCAGGCTGTCGAAGCTGGCCTGGCCCTTGAATTGCAGGACATTGTTGACCAGCGACCAGACATCTTCCAGATTTTCGAAGAAATTGCCAATGCCCTGGCGTATGCGTTCCGGGATCCCGTCGCGGTACCCGGTCGCAACAGGTTTCAGGACTGCGGCATCAAGCGTGTCGTTGAAACGGTAAACCGCGCGGTTGAATGGCTCCAGTGGATCGCGCGGATTGGCATTGGGTCCGCTGGCACAACCGCCCAACGTCAACAGGACCAGCAGCAGGCCAGCCCAGCGAGCCCGCGCACGGCCCGAATCAACAAGAATCGTAAAAACCCAGAACACGCTTATTTCTTTCCCTTGGCGGCGTCGGCGGAACTACCCTCGGCGGCCTTGCTGTAGAGGAACTGGCTGATCATGCTCTCGAGCACCATGGCCGACTGGGTGCTGGTTACGGTGTCGCCCTCGGCCAGCACCTTCTCGTCGGCGCCAGGCTCTAGGCCCAAGTATTGCTCGCCGAGCAGACCGCTGGTCAAAATTTTCAGGGAACTGTCCTTCGGAAACGCATAGCGGTTTTCCATCGCCAGCGTGACACGGGCCTGGAAGGACTTGTCATCAAACGAAATCTTTTCCACGCGCCCCACGACCACGCCGGCGCTGCGCACCGCCGCCTTGGGCTTGAGACCGCCGATGTTGTCGAACTTGGCGTTCAGCACATAGCTCTTTTGAAAGCTCAGGCTCAGCAAATTAGCCGACTGCAAGGCCAGGAACAGGATCGCGACGGCACCGATCAGGACAAAAAGTCCGACCCAAACATCATTCTTCGAACGCTGCATAAGAAACCTACCTAACTTTCAATATTCAAATACCCCTTGCGCACAGAGCCAAGTCGCAAGCGGTTCAAATGGTAAACATCATCGCCGTCAGGATGAAGTCAAGCCCGAGTACGGCGAGCGACGACACCACCACGGTGCGGGTTGTTGCGCTGGCCACACCTTCTGGCGTGGGCTGGGCGTCGAAACCCTGCAACAGCGCCACAAAAGTGACGGTAAAACCAAACACGATGCTCTTGATGACGCCGTTGCCCAGATCCTGCCAGACATCGACACCTTCCTGGATCTGGCTCCAGAACGAGCCACCATCAACGCCGATCATGACCACCCCCACCGCCCAACCACCAATAATGCCCATGGCGCTGAAAACAGCCGCCAGCAAGGGCATGGTGATGACGCCGGCCCAGAAACGCGGTGCCAGCACGCGCTGCACCGGGTCCACCGCCATCATTTCCATCACGCTGATCTGCTCGCCTGCTTTCATGAGCCCGATCTCGGCCGTCAGCGAGGTGCCGGCGCGTCCCGCAAACAGCAAGGCCGTCACCACCGGCCCGAGTTCGCGCACCAGTGTCAGCGTCACCAGCAGACCCAGGGCCGACGACGAACCATAGCGCTGCAAGGTGTAATAACCCTGCAGGCCAAACACAAAACCGACAAACAGGCCGGAGACGGCAATGATAGCCAGGGAGTAGTTGCCCAGAAAATGAATCTGGTCACGGATCAGGCCAAAGCGCTTCAGGCTCGGGCCCAGGGTCGCGAGCAGACGCAGGAACAGGCGCGCGCCATGCCCGAGGTCGGCCAGTTGCGAACGCACGGCAAAGCCGACATCACCCGGTTTGTACCAGCTCATGCTTCAACCCCCAATCCAAAATCGGCATTGACAGAAAGGCCGGGGTAATGAAAACGCACCGGGCCGTCAGACAGGGCATTGACATACTGATAGACCAGCGGGTCGGTGCTGTGAAGGACCTGCTCGGGCGTGCCCTGGGTCGCCACCTTGCCATTGGCCAGGATGATCACATGGTCGGCAATCGACATGGTTTGTTCCAACTCATGGGAAACAAAAATGCTGGTCAGACCCATCGAATCGTTAAGTTGGCGAATCAGGCGGGCAGAGGTGCCGGTCGAGATCGGGTCCAGTCCGGAAAACGGCTCGTCGTACATGACCAGGTCCGGGTCCAGCGCAATCGCGCGCGCCAGCGCAACACGCCGCGCCATGCCGCCAGAGACATCGCTGGGCGCCAGGTCCCGCGCGCCGCGCAGACCGACGGCATTGAGCTTCATCAGCACGATGTCTCGAATCAGGGTTTCAGGCAGATCGGTGTGCTCGCGCAAAGGGAAAGCGACATTGTCAAACACCGAGAGGTCGGCAAACAGGGCGCCGAACTGGAACAGCATGCCCATGCGGCGCCGGGCTGCATACAACTGCGTCTGGTCCATGAGGCCGACGTCCTGCCCGTCAAACAGCATTTCGCCCGACTGGGCCCGGTTCTGTCCACCGATCAGGCGCAGGATGGTGGTCTTGCCACCACCAGAAGCACCCATCAGCGCCGTCACTTTGCCACGCGGAACAGACACCGAAACGTCGTCCAGAATCACGCGCTCGCCGTACCCGAAGGTCAGGTGACGCATTTCGACAAGGGATTCTGAAGCGGGTGCGGCCATGGTGAGAAAAAGCCGGGCAAACCCGGCAACCCGGATCATACGGGATTACCCGAGTTCACACCTTATTGCATACCCAAGACCTCAGCGTGGCAAGGTGCTCGCCCCCATCAGGAATTCGTCAACCGCGCGGGCCGCCTGCCGCCCTTCGCGGATGGCCCAGACCACCAGGCTCTGGCCACGCCGGATGTCGCCCGCGGCAAAGACCTTGTCGACATTGGTGGCATAGCCCCCGACCAGTTCCGTGCTGGCCTTGGCGTTGCCCCGTGCGTCGAGCTCGACACCAAAAGACTGCAACACCGAGGCCACCGGGCTGACAAAGCCCATGGCCAGCAGCACCAGATCGGCTTTCATGACCTGCTCGCTGTCTGCGACCTCGACCATCTTGCCGTCCTTCCATTCGACGCGCACGGTCTTGAGTCCGGTGACCTTGCCTTTTTCGCCGATGAACTCCTTGGTGGAGATGGCGAATTCGCGGGTGCAGCCTTCGTCATGGCTGGAGCTGGTGCGCAACTTGAGCGGCCAGTAAGGCCAGGTCATGGGGCGATTTTCTTCCACGGGCGGTTGCGGCATCACCTCAAACTGGGTAACGCTGGCCGCTCCGTGGCGGTTGCTGGTGCCGACGCAATCAGAACCCGTATCTCCGCCGCCGATCACAATGACGTGCTTGCCATCGGCGCGCAACTGACCCTTGAGTTTGTCGCCGGCATTGACCTTGTTTTGCTGCGGCAGGAACTCCATGGCGAAATGAACGCCGTCAAGTTCACGCCCCGGCACTGCCAGGTCGCGCGACTGCTCGGCGCCACCGGTCAGGATGATCGCATCAAAGTCCTTTTGCAACTGCTCTGGCGTGATGCTTTCCTTGGCCCAGTTCGTAACCTTGCTGCCCTTGGGCAGGGTGCCGACCAGCACGCCGGTGCGAACCGCCACGCCTTCCTTTTGCATCTGCTCGACACGGCGGTCGATGTGCGACTTTTCCATCTTGAAGTCAGGAATGCCGTAGCGCAGCAGGCCACCAACGCGGTCGTTCTTCTCGAACAGGGTCACGTCGTGACCGACACGCGCCAACTGCTGCGCTGCGGCCATGCCGGCCGGGCCGGAGCCGACCACGGCCACTTTCTTACCGCTCTTGTGCGCGGGAACTTGCGGCTGGACCCAGCCCTCGCTCCAGGCGCGGTCGATGATGGCGTGCTCGATCGACTTGATGCCCACCGCGGCATCGCTCACGTTCAGGGTGCAGGCGGCCTCGCAGGGCGCCGGGCAGATGCGACCGGTGAACTCGGGAAAATTATTGGTGCTGTGCAGCACCGTAATCGCGTTCTTCCAATCGCCGCGGTAAACGAGGTCGTTGAAGTCCGGAATGATGTTGTTGACCGGGCAGCCGTTGTTGCAGAACGGCGTGCCGCAGTCCATGCAGCGCGCTGCCTGCAGCTTGGCCTGTGACTCGTCCAGACCGACCACGAATTCGCGGTAATGCTTGAGGCGCTCGGCCGCAGGCTTGTAGCCCTCTTCGATGCGCTCAATCTCCATGAAGCCAGTGACTTTTCCCATGATTCCTGTCCTTTTCGTCTTTAACTGATTCAAGCCACCCGGCCGCCCGCTTGCTTGCGCGCATGGATTTCCCCCAGGGCCCGCTTGTATTCCAGCGGGAAGACCTTGACGAATTTGAGGCGCGAGGCGTCCCAGTTGTCGAGCAGCTCGCGCGCGCGCTTGCTGCCGGTCCAGCGGTTGTGCTCTTCAAGCAGCTTGCGCAGCTGCGCCTCGTCGCTCTGGCCGCGGTGCCACAGGCCCACATCCAGCGCCGCCGTCTGCTCAGCCGTGGTCAGCACTTTTTCCAGCTTCACCATGGCCGTGTTGCAACGCTTGGCAAACTGGCCGTCCTCGTCGTAAACATAGGCCACGCCACCGCTCATGCCGGCAGCAAAATTGCGCCCGGTGCGACCCAGCACGGCAACGGTGCCGCCGGTCATGTACTCGCAACCATGATCGCCCGTGCCTTCGACCACTGTCGTGGCTCCCGACAAGCGCACGGCGAAACGCTCGCCGCCGACACCGCTGAAGAAAGCCTCGCCGCTGGTTGCGCCAAACATCACGGTGTTGCCAACGATGGTGTTGCGGATCGCGTCGCCGCGGAAATCGATGCTGGGGCGCACCACGATGCGCCCGCCCGAGAGGCCCTTGCCGGTGTAGTCGTTGGCGTCGCCGATCAGGTACAGGGTGATGCCCTTGGCCAGGAAGGCGCCAAAGGACTGGCCACCCGTGCCCTCCAACTGAATGCGGATGGTGTCATCAGGCAGGCCTTCCGGATGCACCTTGGTGACTGCACCCGACAGCATGGCGCCAACCGAGCGGTTGACGTTGCGCGCCACTTCCATGAACTGCACCTTTTCGCCTTTGTCGATGGCGGCGCGGCTTTTCTCGATCAGCACCATGTCGAGGGCCTTGTCCAGTCCGTGGTCCTGCTCCAGGATCTGGAAGCGGGGCACATCGGCCGGCACCGGTGCCATGGCGAACAGGCGGCTGAAGTCCAAGCCGCTGGCCTTCCAGTGCGCGACACCTTGGCGCGTATCGAGCAGGTCGGCGCGACCGATCATGTCGTCAAATTTGCGGATGCCCAACTGGGCCATGATGCGGCGCACTTCCTCGGCAATGAAGAAGAAATAGTTCACCACATGCTCGGGCTTGCCGGAAAACTTCCTGCGCAAAACCGGATCCTGTGTCGCCACACCCACTGGACAGGTGTTGAGGTGGCATTTGCGCATCATGATGCAGCCTTCAACGACCAGCGGCGCCGTGGCGAAGCCGAACTCGTCGGCACCGAGCAGAGCACCGATGACAACGTCGCGACCGGTCTTCATCTGGCCGTCCACCTGAACCCGGATGCGGCTGCGCAGACGGTTCAAAACCAGGGTCTGCTGGGTTTCGGCCAGCCCGATTTCCCAGGGGCTGCCGGCGTGCTTGATGGACGACCAGGGCGAGGCCCCGGTGCCGCCATCGTGCCCGGCGATCACCACATGGTCGCTCTTGCACTTGGCAACACCTGCGGCGACGGTGCCGACACCGATCTCGCTGACCAGTTTGACACTGATGCTGGAATGCGGCGCCACGTTCTTGAGGTCGTGAATCAGTTGTGCCAGGTCTTCGATCGAGTAGATGTCGTGGTGTGGCGGCGGCGAAATCAAACCAACGCCAGGCACCGAGTGGCGCAGGCGACCGATGTAGTCAGAGACCTTGCCGCCGGGCAACTGGCCGCCTTCGCCGGGCTTGGCGCCCTGCGCCATCTTGATCTGGATCTGGTCCGCGCTGCTGAGGTACTCGGCGGTGACGCCAAAGCGACCGGACGCCACCTGTTTGATGCGCGAGCGCAGCGAGTCGCCCGCCTGCAGCGGCAAATCGACTTCAACCACATCGGCGCCGATCACACTCTTGAGCGTATCGCCGAGCTTGATCGGAATGCCCCTCAGTTCGTTGCGGTAACGCGCCGGGTCTTCGCCGCCCTCGCCGGTGTTGCTCTTGCCGCCAATGCGGTTCATGGCAACGGCCAGCGTGGCATGAGCCTCGGTTGAAATCGAACCCAGCGACATGGCGCCGGTGGCGAAGCGTTTGACAATTTCCTTGGCCGATTCGACTTCATCGAGCGCAATGGCCTTGGCCGGGTCGAGCTTGAACTCGAACAGACCGCGCAGCGTCATGTGGCGCTTGCCCTGGTCGTTGATGAGTTCGGCGTATTCCTTGTAGGTGTTCCAGTTGTTGGCGCGCGTTGAATGCTGCAGCTTGGCAATCGCGTCCGGGCTCCACATGTGCTCTTCGCCACGCGCACGCCAGGCGTATTCGCCACCGGCATCAAGCATGGTGGCCAGAACCGGATCAGCGCTGAACGCAGCCTTGTGCATGCGGATTGCTTCTTCCGCAATCTCGAAAACACCGATGCCCTGAACCCGGCTTGGCGTTCCGGTGAAATATTTATTGACGGTATCGGTGCTCAGGCCGATGGCTTCGAACAGTTGCGCGCCGCAATAGCTCATGTAGGTCGAAACGCCCATCTTGGACATGATCTTGGACAGACCTTTGCCGATCGCCTTGACGTAGTTGTAGATCGCCTTGTCAGCCGTGAGGTCGCCGGCCAGTTCACTGTGCATGCTGGCCAGCGTTTCCATTGCCAGATAGGGGTGAACGGCTTCGGCTCCATAACCGGCGAGCACGGCGAAATGGTGCACCTCGCGCGCAGTGCCGGTTTCGACCACCAGACCGGCCGTCGTGCGTAGACCCGCGCCGACCAGATGCTGGTGGATGGCAGACAGCGCCAGCAGCGCAGGAATCGCCACCTGGGTGGCGCTGACGCCGCGGTCGCTGACGATCAGGATGTTGTGGCCGCCCTTGATCGCGTCCACCGCTTCGGCGCACAGCGAAGCCAGCTTGGCTTCGACGCCCTCGCGACCCCAACTCAGCGGGTAGGTGATGTCCAGCGTATGACTGCGGAACTTGCCCTGCGTGTGCTTTTCGATATCACGCAGTTTCGCCATGTCGGCAAAGTCAAGAATCGGCTGACTCACCTCGAGGCGCATCGGCGGATTGACCTGGTTGATGTCGAGCAGATTGGGTTTGGGGCCAATGAAGGACACCAAGGACATCACAATGGCTTCGCGGATCGGGTCGATCGGCGGATTGGTCACCTGGGCAAACAACTGCTTGAAGTAGTTGTAGAGCGGTTTGTTGCGGTCTGACAGCACGGCCAGCGGGCTGTCATTGCCCATCGAACCCAGCGCCTCTTCACCGGCCGTCGCCATGGGCACAATCAGGAACTTGATGTCTTCCTGGGTAAAACCGAAGGCCTGCTGGCGGTCCAGCAGGCTGACCACGCTTTCCGACGCCGAAGCCGGCTCACCGCCGCCGACCACATCATCAAGCCGGATGCGCAGGTTCTCGATCCACTGCTTGTAGGGCTTACTGTTGGCCAGACGGGCCTTGAGTTCGTCGTCATCGACCATGCAGCCCTGCTCCAGATCAATCAGGAACATCTTGCCCGGCTGCAAGCGCCATTTGCGCACAATCTTGTTTTCCGGCACCGGCAGCACACCCGACTCGGAGGCCATGATGACCAGGTCATCGTCGGTGATGCAGTAGCGCGAAGGCCGCAGGCCGTTGCGGTCCAGCGTGGCGCCGATCTGGCGCCCGTCCGTGAACACAATGGAGGCCGGACCGTCCCAGGGCTCGAGCATGGCGGCGTGGTATTCGTAGAAGGCCTTGCGGCGCTCGTCCATGGTGGTGTGCTGCTCCCAGGGCTCAGGGATCATCATCATCATGGCCTGGCTGATCGGGTAACCCGACATGGTCAGGAGTTCCAGGCAGTTGTCAAAGGTGGCGGTATCCGATTGACCGGGGAAGGTGATCGGGTAGAGCTTTTGCAGGTCAGCACCCAGCACCGGCGAAGACATCACGCCTTCGCGCGCCTTCATCCAGTTGTAGTTGCCCTTGACGGTGTTGATCTCGCCGTTGTGCGCGACGTACCGATAGGGGTGGGCCAGCGGCCACTCGGGGAAGGTGTTGGTGGAGAAACGCTGGTGCACCAAGCCAAGGGCCGAGACGCAGCGCAGGTCTTGCAGATCAAGGTAGTAAGTACCAACCTGATCAGCCAGCAGCAAACCCTTGTAAATGACGGTGCGGCTTGACATGCTGGGTACGTAGTACTCCTTGCTGTGCTTGAGCTTGAGCGCCTGGATGTTGGCGCTGGCGGTCTTGCGGATGACGTAGAGCTTGCGTTCCAGCGCGTCCTGCACGATGACGTCGTTGCCGCGCCCGATGAAGACCTGGCGGATCACCGGCTCTTTCTTGCTCACGGTGGGCGACATCGGCATGTCGTGGTTCACCGGCACATCGCGCCAGCCCAGCAGCACCTGACGCTCGGCCTTGATGGCGCGCTCCATCTCCTGCTCGCAAGCCAGCCGCGAGGCGTGTTCCTTGGGCAAGAAAATCATGCCGACGCCATATTCACCGGGTGGCGGCAGCGTGACGCCCTGGGCTGCCATTTCTTCGCGGTAGAGCGCGTCGGGCAACTGGATCAGGATGCCGGCGCCGTCGCCCATCAGCTTGTCGGCACCGACCGCGCCCCGATGGTCCAGGTTTTCCAGAATTTTGAGCGCGTTCTTGACGATGTCATGCGACTTGGCGCCCTTGATATGGGCCACAAAGCCGACGCCACAGGCGTCATGCTCTTGGTCGGAAGAATACAAACCGTGTTCCTGGAGATGTGCGATCTCGGCAACCGTCGTCATGGCGTGTTCCTAATAAATGTCAGATTCAGAGAGAATACCGCAATGCAACAAAAGTGCCAAGAAGAATAATAGGGGTCAGATTCCAATTATTTCTTGACTTAATTAATCAATGAATAATTGGGGACATATCAAATTAAGGCTTTTCGAGCCCCTTTTGCGCACAGCTGGCCGGCTTCAGTCGACCTTCAGACTGGCCAGCGGTCTTCCGGCCCTGAGTTTGCTGACCCGGCGCTCGGTTCGCTTTTGCAACTCTGCGACAAAATCGGGCTCTCCCAGCGCCCAGCCGCTCAAGGCCGAGCGCGTCAGCGCATCGCCCTGTGCCGGACTGACGCCGGACTGCACCAAATCGGCGTACGCTGCCTCACGGGCAAAGGGCGTGTTGCCCAACTCCCACATCAGGGCATGGGGCGTGATCAGTTTGTCGGTGCGCAGACCGGCGTAATGCCCATAACTGGACCACGGGTAGTCGCCCGGTGTCGCCACCAGTCCGGCACGCACCGGATTGAGGTCGATGTAGGCCATGCAGGCCAGCAGGTAGCGCTCGCTCTGGATCAGTGCGGATTTGTAGCGCCCTTCCCATAAGGTGCCGCTGCGCTGCTGGCTGTCATTGAAGTAGCGCACATAACGCCGGCCCAGCGCCTGCATCATCTGAGGCAAGCCATCGGGCGTCTGCGGTGTGGCCAACAGATGAAAGTGGTTGCTCATCAGCACGTAAGCGTGGATAGAGACACCAAACTTGCGCGCATTTTCCGCCAGCAGGTCCAGCAGGGTCTGGTAATCGGCAGGGGAGGCAAAAATGGCCTGCCGGTTGTTGCCGCGCTGGATCACGTGGTGCGCAAAACCGGGCAAGGTGAGGCGGGGCAGGCGCGCCATGGACGTTACCCCGCTTCGAGTGCCGGCTCAGCGAGTCGAAACCGCGTTTCCAGCATCGCGTCCAGACCGAATTCGTGCAACAGGGCGCGCAGACGCTCGGCAGCGCTGCGCTTCTTCTGCCCGGTATAGCGCGCCATGATGAGTTCGTTCTTCATGCTGTGTTCCCAGCCCACCAACTCGGTCACGGTGACCTGGTAACCCGAAGCCTCCAGGTACAGGCAGCGCAGGACGTTGGTGATCTGGCTGCCGATCTCGCGCGTATGCAGGGGATGGCGCCAGAGTTCGGCCAGTGGCGTGCGCGACAGGGACAACGCCTTGTGCTCACTCAGACGCCGCGCCACTTCGGCCTGGCAGCAGGGCACGAGCACCATCAGTTTGGCGTGCTTTTGCAGACCGAAGGCGATCGCGTCATCGGTGGCGGTGTCGCAGGCGTGCAGCGCGGTCACGACATCGACCTGTTCGGGCATTTCACCGGCAGCGGCCGATTCGGCAACCGTCAGATTCAAAAACGACATGCGATCAAAGCCCAGTCGCGCCGCCAACTCGCGCGATTTCTGCACCAGTTCGGCGCGCGTCTCGATGCCGTAGATATGCCCACTTGGCTGCGCCTTGAAAAACAGGTCGTAGAGGATAAAGCCCAGATACGACTTGCCGGCACCATGGTCGGCCAGCGTGATGCCAGTTCCGGGCTGGGCTGGCAACTCCAGCAGCATCTTCTCGATGAACTGAAACAGATGGTAGACCTGCTTGAGCTTGCGGCGCGAATCCTGGTTGAGCTTGCCATCAGGCGTCAGGATATGCAGTTCCTTCAACAGCTCAATCGACTGGCCGGGCCGGATTTCCGGTGCAATCACGCCGGTTTGCGGCATCTTGGTGCGCGCGCCATTGTCGGCGGACGAACGCGATTTCTTGTTCTTCATGTTTGTGAGCGCCCGACCCCGAGTGCCGCCCAGCCGTCGGGTCCGAGCTCCTCCAGGGTCTGAATGTTCTTTTCGAAAATGGATTCAGCATCCGGAAAGGCCGCCACCGCGCGGTCCACACTCTCTTCACGCAGCAGGTGCAGCGTAGGATAGGGCGAGCGATTCGTGAAATTGGTGATGTCGTCGACATCGGTGCCGGCAAACTGGAACAACGGGTGCAAAGCGGCAATCTGCAGCACGCCGTCAAGTTCCAGATCAGCCAGCGCCTGGTCGGCCAGTTCCAGAAAATCATTGAAGTCCAGAAAATCCGCCAGACAGTCTGGCGCGATCAAGAGCGTGGTGTCGCGCACCGAAGCGTCTTCTGCGACCAAGGCCTTGAGCTCAAGCACCAGGTCTTCAAGCAATTGCGTCGCATTGCGGGCTGGACTCACGGCATAGTGAACCTGCCCCTTGACGTGCACGCTCTTGGCAAACGGGCACAGGTTCAAGCCAATGACGGCGCGCTCGAGCCAGACGCGCGTGTCGTCGATCGGAATCTGGGAATTGGGGTCCATCGCGGTTACCTGTTCAAATAAAACCAGCGGACTGCGCCGGCAACAGCTTGAGCTGGCGCAAGCGCTCGTGCTCGCGCCCGGCGAAGCGGTCGGTCATGCCGGCAATGTAGTCGGAGACGACTCGCGCCGCAGCGCGATTGGGGTCTGCGGCCGCACGCGCGATGTCCGAACGCGTCAGAAAACGACCCTGCATCTCTTGCGGGTGCGCCAGATAAACGTCAAAGAGAAAACGCACCATCTGCTTGGCCCGCCCCGTCGTTTCAAGCACCTGGGGATGGCGGTAAAGCTGGTGCAGCAAAAACTGCTTGAGTTGCTGCGACTTGACGCGCATGTCGGCACCAAACTGCAGCAAGGGTGGGTGTTGGCGAACCTCGTCCACGCTGCACGGCTTTGCCTGCTGCAGCGCAGCGCCGGTGGCAGCTATCACATCGTAAACCTGGGCGCTGAGCATGCGCCGGATGGTCTCGTAGAGCAGGCGCCGGTCCTGCGTCTGCGCCTGCAGATCCGGGAATTCGGCCACCACCTGGCGTCTGTAATCTTCAAACAGGGCGACGTCCTTGAGCTGCGCCAACGTGATCAGCCCGGAGCGCACACCGTCGTCGATGTCGTGCGCGTTGTAGGCGATCTCGTCCGCCAGATTGCACAGCTGCGCCTCCAGACTGGGCTGGGTTTGTGCCAGAAAACGCTGCCCAACGCCGCCAGGCTCACCGCGTTCGAGTCGCATGGCATGGGCACGCGAGCAATGCTTGAGGATGCCTTCGCGCGTCTCAAAGCTCAGGTTCAGCCCGTCGAACTGGGGATAGCGCTCCTCGAGACGATCAACAACGCGCAGGCTTTGCAGGTTGTGCTCGAAGCCACCGAACGCGGCCATGCATTCGTTGAGGGCGTCCTGCCCGGCGTGACCAAAGGGGGTATGACCCAGGTCGTGTGCCAGCGCAATGGCTTCCACCAAATCCTCGTTGAGCGCCAGCGAGCGCGCGATCGAGCGACCCAGTTGCGCCACCTCCAGCGAATGCGTCAAACGGGTGCGAAACAGATCGCCTTCGTGGTTCAGAAAAACCTGGGTCTTGTAGACCAGTCGCCGGAATGCACTGCTGTGCACGATTCGGTCACGATCACGCTGAAACTCTGTGCGTGTCGGCGCCGGTGGCTGTGCAAAGCGCCGGCCGCGCGAGCACGCCGGATCACAGGCGTAGGCAGCAAGCATCGATCACCTCGCGCACCAGCGCGTCTGGTGCGCCGCGCATGCTGGCGCGTGCCGGACCATCGATTACGACAAAGCGGATATCCCCGCCGAGCGCCTTCTTGTCCAGGCGCATCAATTCCAGATAACGCCCGGCGTTGTCCGCGGCGTCGAGCACCGGCCCCGTCACTGGCAAACCGGCTTTTTGAATCAAGGTCTTCAGGCGCTCAACCAAGCCCGCATCCACCAGGCCCAGTCGCTCAGACAGGCAGGCGGCCATCACCATGCCGCAACCGACGGCCTCGCCGTGCAGCCACTGGCCATAACCCAAACCGGCCTCGATCGCGTGGCCGAAGGTATGGCCGAAGTTGAGGATGGCGCGCAGACCCGACTCACGCTCATCCTGTGTAACCACCCAGGCCTTGATCTCGCAACAGCGTTTGACTGCGTGCGCCAGCGCCGCTGGATCACGGGTCAACAGGGCATCCATGTTGTCTTCAATCCAGCCGAAGAAAACCATGTCAGCGATCGGCCCGTACTTGATCACTTCGGCCAGACCGGCACTGAGTTCACGTGGCGGCAGGGTCTTGAGCGTATCGAGGTCGCACACCACCAGCAGCGGCTGGTAGAAGGCGCCGATCATGTTCTTGCCCAGCGGATGGTTGATGCCGGTCTTGCCACCAACCGAGGAGTCAACCTGCGCCAGCAAGGTGCTTGGAATCTGGACAAACGGCACGCCACGCATGTAGCTGGCAGCGGCAAAGCCGGTCATGTCGCCAACGACGCCGCCACCGAGCGCAAACAGCACCGTCTTGCGATCGCAGCCGTGTTGCAACAGGGCATCGAAAATCAGGTTCAGCGTTTCCCAGGTCTTGAATTCCTCACCGTCGGGCAGGATGATCTGGTGGATATGGGCGTACCTGCTTTGCAAGGCCGACTGCAGGCGCTGCGCATACAGAGGCGCAACAGTCGCGTTGCTGACGATCAGCGCACTGATGGCGCGCGGCAGCGCGGCATAAGTCAGCGGATCGTCGAAAAGCGCGGCGCCGATGGTGATCGGGTAGCTGCGGTCCTGCAGTTCAATTGATACGGTCTGGGCATTCATTGCCCCTAGTTTAGAGGCAACAGCCCCGCCAGTTCGAGCTGCGTGATGATCATGCCAACCAAGGTAGCGACTGAAGGACGGCCCGTCTCCATGATGAAGTGCGCAGTCTCACGGTACAGCGGGTCGCGCACGGCGTGCAGATCGCGCAGGCGACTCAGCGGATCAGCCACCTGCAGCAAAGGCCGGTTCACCTCATGGCGCAGGCGTCTATACAGTTCATCGGGCGAGGAGTTGAGGTAGATAACCTGGCTGCGCTGGTGCAGGTGCGCGCGGTTGTTTGGGCGCAGCACGGCGCCGCCCCCGGTTGACAGCACGCCTTCGAAATTTTGCGTGAGCTCATCGAGCACCACCTCTTCGACATCACGAAAGCGCGCTTCACCCTCGCGTTCAAAATACTCACGGATCGAGCAACCAAGTTGGCGCTCGATCACCTGGTCGGAATCAACAAAAGGCAGTTGCAGCCGCCGGGCGAGCTGGCGCCCGACGGTGGATTTGCCGGAGCCGGGCAGGCCGATGAGGGATATCAATGCTCAAACACCCGGCTCATGAAAAATCAGGGAACCGAGAATGCATAGGTCAGTGCACTTGCAGGGGTGGTGACGGTAATGGCGACCTGGTCACCGCTTACGCACTGCTTCAAGCTCAAGCTCAAGGTCAGGGGTTCCAGCGAATCGGGCACGGCAGTGTGTGACTGGCTGACCAGCGCACAATTGCCGATCAGCGGCGAGACGGCAGCACCATCGGTTGGCAGTTTGGGTGAATTGTCCGTCACTGCCACCGCAATAGTGCTCCCGGTTGGAACGCTTCTTCCATTCAGATCCCGGATGGAAACCGTCAGCCCGGTTGACACCAGCGCGTTGTTCCATTGCGCATCCACAGCCTGGACCCAGGACGGGTTGCCGATAACGAAGTCATCTGTGGAGAAAACAATCACCACCTGGCCGCGCACATCGGCCGCACCCCAAACACGATCGCCCAGGCTCGGCACCGGAGTCGTTCCACCCGCTTCCGCGGCACGCGGCACGGCGAACTCGCCTGGCTGGTATACGTACATGGTGCCATCCATACTCGGAACTGTTGATGCTGTTGCATCAGCATTCAGCTTCAGCGTCCCTGGCGATACATTCGCGGTTGCCAGATCGTCGCGGTAGGCAGTGCCCAAGTCATTGCTAATCAGGCTGAACGAGTCTCCTGCGTCATAGATATTGTTAAAGTTTGCATCCGTGAAATCCTCTTCGCCAGCGGTGTAGGCCAGTATTGACACATAGCCCTTTCGAAGCGGGTTACGCGGATTTTGCGTGCGAATGGAAACAGTGCACTGCGAGTCACCCGCCACGGCCCCGGTGACGCAGGTTGGCGGAATCATGACGCCGGCTTCGGAAACAAAGTTGACCGCTGTGCCATCGGGAACCGGGTTGCCCTGGCGATCGGCCAGCGACATGGTGACCGTCGTCGTAGCACCATCAAAGTTGAAACCGCGAATCGCATGCTTGGCCGGAACCAGACTGACGCGCGACTGAACCGGGCGCCCGGATGCAATCACGACCACCGATGAATCGGTTTGAATCGAGGGATTCGATACCAGCGCCGCATTCACCAGCACATTGGTCGGGACCGTGCCAGAGAACACCGGCACCGACACTTTGCCCAAGGAATCGGTGGTCAGCGTGACCGGCGCGGTATTGCCCACCGTGCCGAAAGTGGCCTTCGGGATTGTTCCGGCGTTCAGGGTCTTCAAAGAAACCGTGAGGTCCTGACCCGGCAAGGCCTCACCGCGCGCGTTGGACAGCAGAAACTGCACCGTGGTGTAAGTGAGGCCACCCGAGTTGGCCAGGTAGATGCGCGACTTGGTCGGATCCGCCGGCACCACAAAACTCAGATTCGTTGCCGGCGCTGCCGCAACGCTAATGGACTTGCTGATCACCGTGGCGCCCACCGCACTGACCGAAATGTCGACCGTCTTGCCGCCACAACCAACCGTGCTCAGCGCAGTCCCAGCCGCATCGGTCGCGGTGAAACTGGCGGTGGCAATGCCACTGGCGTTGGTCGGGGCAACGGCCGGCGAGATCTGGCCACAACTCGAAGAAAAACTGACCTGCACCGAAGGTGCCACACTGGTACCCAACATCGCACGCACCGAAATTTGGCGCGTACCATAGGCCGCCAGGCTGGTACTGCCCACATCCAGGCTGTCAAGCGCCAGCGTAGCGGCACCGACTACTGCACCGACAGAGTAATCTACCGTACCGGTCACCACCGTGCTCACCTGTGCGCCCGCCGTGCTTGAACCGGAAATCGTGGCCGCACCGCTCAAGGTTCCCGCGCCACCGGCCGTGGCCGAAGCCCGCGACACCTTGATGGTGGCCGCACCCGATGCATCGGTGAGTTGGGAACTGCCCTCGGGGAAGGATATCTTGGTCAAGTCGCCTGTAATGTCGACGCGCTTGTTTGCTACCGGCGTTCCATCAGCAAACTTCAGGTTGGCTTTGAGCGTTGTCAGTCCGGACGAGCCGATGGTATAGGTGACCGCATTGGCGGCGTCGCGCAGTTCAAGCTGCAGCGGGGGGGGGTCAACGCGCGATACCAGCGACGCCGTTGCCGACGCATACAAAGTCGAGGACTTGGACGTCAAAGCAAGCGTGGCACTGCCAAATTCAAACAGATTGGCACGCCCAACGCGGATCCGGGCAACCCCATTTGCATCGGTTGTCGCGCTGGTCCCCGCGGGGAAGGTCAGAAGCGTCGAAGCACTGCTGTCCACCGACACCAGCAGGCCTGGGGCCGGCTTCCCATCGGTTGCAGCCAAAACGGCAACAATATCGGTTGCAGCGGTGGCCGCTACCGAGGCGACAGCCGCGCCCGTGCCTGCGTCCTTCAACTGAGCGCTCAGAAGAGTCGCTACGGGTGTAGCCGGTGCGGTGCCGCACACGCCATTGAGCAAAACCAGTGGTGCTGTGCACGTAATCGTAGCGCCGCCGGTCGGCGTCCCCGCATTGCCGCCACCGCCGCCGCAGGCCACAAGCACGGACAAGGCGAAGAGCGCAAAAATATATTTCAAAAAAGCCATTTGATTCTTCCTGAGATGCGTTGGCGAATCAACGGGTTCCCGTTTTTTCCGTGATGATCCGCGGCGTCACAAACACCAGCAGTTCGGTCTTCTTGTCAGTGCGACTCTTGGTCTGGAACAGATTGCCCAGCACCGGCAAACCGCGCAGCCAGGGCACACCGGTCTCGTTGGTCGACTCGGTCTGCTCGAAAATCCCGCCAATCACAACCGTTCCGCCGTTTTCCACCAGCACCTGGGTCGTCACATTTTTGCCACTGATGACAGGGCCGGCGGCGGTATCAACGCCTTTGGTATCCTTGCTGACGTCAAGGTCCATGATGACGGCGCCTTCAGGTGTGATCTGCGGCGTGACTTCCAGTCGCAAGCTCGCATCCTTGAAGGTCGTGGTGCAACTGCCGTTCTTGTCGCAGGTCTGGTACGGAATCTGATCACCCTGTTTGATCAGGGCCTTCTTGCCGTCAGCCGTGACGACGCGCGGACTCGACACGACACGACCCTTGTCGTCAGCTTCCAGTGCCGAGATTTCAAGGTTCAGGAAACGGTTCGACAGGTTGTTGAAGATCGATATCGCAAAAGTGGCCGGGTTTCCCGTCGCACCGAACGGGGCCGTCGCCGGCAAATTGACAAAGCTGCCGCTGGTGTTGACGCTGCCGCCCGCGCCGCTGGAGGCCACGGCATCGCTGTAGCTGTTGCCCAGGACAATACGGTTGGTGCCGCTGCCAATCTGGTAGCCACCATCGCCGCCCTGCGCCGCGCGCAGATCGGTGGCCCCGAACTTGACCCCCAGAGATTTGCCAAACGAATCACCGGCTTCGATGATGCGCACCTCGATCATCACCTGGCGCACGGCGACATCGAGCTTTTGCAGCAGTTGCAGAACCTGCTCCAGCCGCGACGGCACGTCGGTGACGAAAAGCTGGTTGGTACGCGGATCGGCTGTCGCACTGCCACGCGGGCTGAGCGTACGCCCAGCGCTTTTCTCGCCGCCCCCGGCACCCGTCAACTGCTTGGCGATGTCCTCGGCCTTGGCGTAGTTCATCTGGTACGACTGGGTCCGTACCGGCTCCAGGTTGAGCACCGCCACCTTGGACTCAAGTTCGAGCTTTTCCTTGGCGATGATTTCATCCTTGGGCGCAATCCAGATCACGTTCTCGGTCTTGCGCATGCCCAGCCCCTTGGCCTGTAAGATGATGTCCAGCGCCTGGTCCCATGGCACATCCTGCAGGCGCAGGGTCACGGCACCGGTTACGGAGTCGGACGTGACGATGTTGAAATTCGTGAAGTCCGCGATCACCTGCAAAAGCGAACGCACTTCAATGTTCTGGAAATTAAGCGACAGCTTTTGCCCGCTGTAACCCGGCCCCTGCGTCAACTTGGACGGATCGACCTTCAGGGGTTTGACTTCCACCACAAACTGGTCGTCACTCTGGTATGCGCTGTGCACCCACTGTCCTTTGGGCTCGATCACCATGCGTACGCGGTCACCGGCCTGAAAAGTCGTCACGGTTTGCACCGGAGTCGCAAAATCAGTCACATCAAGACGCCGGCGCATGCCCTCGGGCAGGGTCGACTTCATGAACTCGACCACCAACGTCTGGCCCTGCTGGCGGATATCGACGCCCACCTGGTTGTTGGGCAAACCCACCACAATGCGCCCCGACCCTTCGTCGCCACGGCGAAAATCCACATCCTTGAGCGGCAGACTGTCGCGGCTGCGGCTTTCTGCAAAAACAGGCGCCACAGTGCTTGCTGGCCCCGCACTCGCTGCGGCCTCAAGCACAATCAGCAAGGACTTGCCCTGCAACTGCGCCTTATAGGGCGTTGCCTGCTTGAGATTGAGCACGACGCGGGTGCGTTCACCCACCTGCACGACATTGACCGAGCGCAGATTCCCCTGGTTGATTTCCACGGTGGAACGCCCCATGGCATTGGAGATGCCTGGAAAATCAAGCGCAATTCTTGCAGGCGACTGGATGGTAAAACCCGACGGCAGTCCGGTCAGTGGCTGCGTGAAGTCAATCTTGACGACCTCGGCACCACCTTGTAGCGAGCCTGACACGGCTTCGATGGCGACTTGCGCCTGCGCCGCCAGCGCCGACAACAACAGCGCTGCGGCCATGAAAAGTCGTTGCCACGTTCGGCCCGCCATCAAATTAATCTGCTTGTTCATTTCGACCTCTCTTGCAACTGCAAAGTAGCAGTGCGTTCAATCCATTCACCTACCGCGTCCTGCACAATTTCACGCAACGTGACCTCAGTCTCCGTGATCTTGCTGACGCGTCCGTAATTTTGACCAAGGTAGTTGCCAGGGCGCACCTGGTACAGCAAATTCTCGACCTTCACCAGCGCAACCGGCTGGCCCGTCTTTGACAAGGTGCCCACCAAGGACATCAAGTCCAGCGGGAATGACTCCAGCGCCTCCTTGCGCCGCGCCAGTTCGGGCGCAATCAAAGCCCCGTTGGCGGCAGCTTGCGAGGAATCCCGCTTCAAGGCTTGCGCCAATTTTTGATGGTTGAAAGGATCCGTAACACTGACCTGGTTGTAGGTTTCCGGCTTGAACTGCTTGGGCTCCGAAATCGGGGCAACTTTGGGCCGGGTCTGGCTCTGCTGCTCTGCCATCCACTGGCGCAGTTCATCTTCACTGGAGGCGCCGCAAGCGGCAAGCGTCACAGCCACAGCAAGTAGCATCAGTCTGAGTGCCGGCTTCATTTCTTCGCCCCTTTTGGCGCTATCGCCTTGCGTTGCGCGGCGACCTCGTCGACATCCAGATAACGGAAGGTCTTGGCCGTGGCGTCCATCGTCAAAGACCCATCTTTCGCCGGCACAACGGTCAGGTTATTGAGCGTCACAATGCGCGAGAGATTGGCAATATCTGAAGCAAAAGCACCCAGGTCGTGGTAACGCCCGTTTACGCGCACCGCAATCGGCAATTCAGCGTAATAGTCCCTGACAATCACCTGCCCGGGGCGGAACAGTTCGAACTGCAAACTTCGTCCCAAACCGGCCTGATTGATGTCCGATAGCAGGGCGTCCATCTCAGCCTTGCTGGGCAACTGCTTCTCCAGTTGCGTGACGTATTGCTGAACCTGCTCGCGCTGTTTCTTCAGCGCTTCGAGATTGATGGCCTTGGCCAGTTTGACTTTGTACTCGCCCCGCAAGGTCACTTCCTTGGCCTGCTCCTGCTCCAGTTCTGCCTGCGAGGAATTGAGCCAGGCAAACCAGAG
This sequence comes from uncultured beta proteobacterium, assembly GCA_903876735.1. Taxonomy (GTDB): domain Bacteria; phylum Pseudomonadota; class Gammaproteobacteria; order Burkholderiales; family Burkholderiaceae_C; genus Rhodoferax. Next base: position 55,803 of record CAIRAW010000030.1, read on the forward strand.
CCCCACGACCAGAGCGATGGTCACACCCACAAACAGCGCATAGCGCGGCAGCATGGGCCAATTGCTGGGATCCCTTGGATCCAGGTTGCGGAATTGCGCGAGCAGCTTTTCTTGCAACGCGGGCATGTCCAGCTTGAATGAAAGTTTATTTAACATGATGCCGGCTCCTATGGCTTGACAGGAGACGAGGCTGCGACCAGCGGCGCCGCTGCAGAACCAGTGCTGAGCCGTGCTTTTTCAGCCTCGCTGGCACGCGTCAAATGAACCCGGATGGTGAAATTTGCAACCCGGCGCACTTCGCGGGCAGACAAGGTGACCGAACCGGCCACGATTTCCACCAATTCGGGCTTGGAAAACCAGGGTGTGTTGTTGCTCAGATTACGCAAAAATTCGGACACGCGCTCGTTCGATTGCGCCACGCCCTGCAATGTCACATCCTGGTTGTCCTGGCGCATGCTGGCGATATAGATGCCGTCAGGCACTTGCTTGACCAACTCGGTCAGCAAGTGAACGGGTAAATTTCGGTCAGCCTGCAGATCTTCCACCGCCTGCTGGCGTGCGCGCAGCGCGGCGATCTCGGACTCGAGACTGGCAATATCCTTGATTTGCGCATCAAAACGCTTGATTTCGGTTTGCAGCACCTGGTTTTTCGTCTGCTGAGCGGAGATCTGCCCCTGGTACCAAAGAAAGATGATGCCAGCCAGCACACCACCGGCAAGCGCGGACGCGCCCAGCCCGGCATTAAACAGGTCCCGGCGCCGCTTGCGCGCCGCCTCCCGGTGCGGGAGCAGGTTGATCAGAATCACTACAGAAACCTCCGCAAGGCCAGCCCGCAAGCCGTGAGGTAGGAAGGCGCCTCGCGCGTCATCTTGTTGAGGCGGACCCGTTCTCCCATTTCCATGCCTTCAAACGGATTGACCAGACTGCACGCAAAAGTCGTTTGCTTTGTCACAGCAGCCGTCAAGCCAGGCAAGGCAGCGGACCCGCCCGCCAACATCACACATTCGACCTTGTTATGGGGCGTGCTGGTAAAAAAGAACTGCAGTGCACGGCCGATTTCGTGCACCATGCTTTCAACAAAGGGATTCAAGACGCTGGACTCATAGTCGTCAGGAAGTTCTCCGCTTCGCTTTTTGCTTTCCGCCTCTTCCATGGAAAACCCGTACTGGCGCACAATCAATTGCGTCAACTGGGCTCCGCCAAAGGCCTGGTCCCGGTCGTACAGGACCTCGTTGTTTCGTATGACCTGCATACTGGTGGTGACAGCGCCGACTTCGAACAAAGCCACAATGCTGCCAACGCCCTTGTTCGGCAGCCTCTCGATCAGGCGATTGGTCGCCAGTCGCGAGGCATAAGACTCCACATCCACAATGACCGGCTTCAGGCCAGCGGCTTCGGCCAGCCCCTGGATATCCTGAACCTTCTCCTTGCGAGAAGCCGCAATCAGAACCTCGATGTCGCCTGCCGAGTTTGCGCTGGGCCCGATGACACAAAAATCAAGGCTAACCTCATCGAGCGGGAACGGGATGTACTGATTGGCCTCGGTCTCGACCTGAAGTTCCAGTTCAGAGTCCGACATACCGCCCGGAAGCGTGATTTTCTTGGTGATGACAGCAGACGGCGGCAGAGCCATCGCGACGTTTCTGGTCTTGGTTCCGCTTTTCCTGACGAGGCGACGCACGGCCTCCGCGACTTCATCGAACTTTTCAATGTTGCCATCTGTTATCCAGCCGCGCTCCAGTGGTTCGATTGCGCAGCGCTCGAGCACCAGGTCGCCGGCCTTGTTTTGACCTAACTCGACCAGTTTGACACTGGACGAACTGACGTCCAAACCCAGCATGGGCGAAGGCTGACGGTTGAACAAGGACCCCAAAGAGATCAAAACTATCCCCTGCAACAGACCGACCCAAGATCGGCAAAACTTAAGAATTCACTTCAATGCTAGCAGCAAGCACCTTGTATCGCAAAGGTTTTCCCAAATTCAAAAGATTTTGAGCGTTGTCAAAAGTTGACGCTTTGTACGCGGATGTTACACAGAACAACGTCCACGCGCACGGCAGGGGTTCAAGCAGCAACAATAAAGGATACTAGCGCGCCAGTCCTGCTAAACACCGTTTTTATAATGGGGACGCGTTTCCAAGAACTTATCTATGCCCTCCAAACCCTCGCCTAGCGACATCCATGCGCCCACCCCAAAGCCTGCGCGCACCACGGCCACGAACTGGTTGCTGCGCCTGACGCTGTGGGCCGGCGGACTGGCGCTGGCCGGACTGTTGTCGATTCTGATCATTGTGGGCATTGCCATGGCGGTGGCGTTTCCGAACCTGCCTGACATATCGGACCTGTCGGATTACCGCCCCAAGCTACCCTTGCGGGTGTTCTCGGCCGAAGGCGATCTGATCGGCGAGTTTGGCGAGGAACGCCGGCACCTGACCCCGATCAAGGAAATCCCCAAGATCATGACCGATGCTGTCCTGGCGATTGAAGACTCCCGCTTCTATGAGCATGGCGGAGTCGACTACAAGGGCATGCTGCGCGCCGGACTGGCCAACCTCGGGCGCTTCAAGAGCCAGGGTGCATCCACCATCACGATGCAGGTGGCACGCAATGTTTATCTGTCCTCGGAGAAAACCTATACCCGCAAGATCTACGAAATTCTGCTGACATTCAAGCTCGAACACATGCTGACCAAGGACCAGATTCTTGAGATCTACATGAACCAGATCTTTCTGGGCAACCGCGCTTACGGCTTTGCCGCCGCATCCGAAGCTTATTTTGACAAGCCCCTGCAAAACATCACGATCGCGGAAGCCGCCATGCTGGCTGGACTGCCCAAGGCGCCCTCCGCCTATAACCCGATCAGCAACCCGAAACGGGCCCGCTCACGCCAGTTGCACATCATCGAACGCATGGAAGAAAACGGCTTTATCACGCCGGCGCAGGCCGTCGCTGCCAAGAAAGAGGAGCTCAAGGTCCGCTCCAACTCCGACACCACCAAGGTGCACGCCGAGTACGTGGCTGAAACCGTGCGCCAGCTGATGTTTGCGCAATATGGCGACGAAACCTACACCCGTGGCCTGAACGTCTACACCACGCTGCGCACCGCGGACCAGGATGCGGCTTACCGATCCCTGCGTCGCGGCATCATGGACTACGAGCGCCGCCAGATTTACCGTGGCCCGGAAAAGTTCGTGGTTCTGCCCACGGATCCGCAGGAACTGGAAGATGCGATCGACGACGCACTGGACGATCACACCGACAACGGCGACGTGATGTCGGCCATGGTGCTGGAGGCAGATGCCCGGCACATCAAGGCCGTGCGCCAGAACGGTGAGGCGGTCGACATCAGCGGCGAGGGTCTCAAACCAGCACAGTCTGGGCTGTCGGACAAGGCCGCCCCAAACATCAGGATCCGGCGCGGCGCCATCATCCGGGTCACCAAAACCGCCAAAAACACCTGGGAAATCACCCAACTTCCGGAAGTGGAAGGCGCTTTTGTCGCGATCGACCCGCGCGACGGTTCGATCAAGGCACTGGTGGGCGGCTTTGACTTCGAGAAAAACAAGTTCAATCACGTCACCCAGGCCTGGCGCCAACCGGGCTCGAGCTTCAAGCCTTTCATCTATTCCGCCGCCCTGGAAAAAGGCTTTACACCGGCCACTGTCATCAATGACTCACCCCTCTTTTTTGACGCTGGGGTAACCGGCGGCCAACCCTGGGAGCCGAAAAACTATGACGGCAAGTTCGAGGGACCCATGACGATGCGCCAGGGTCTGGCCAAATCCAAGAACATGATCTCGATCCGCATCCTGCAGGCGGTGGGCGCCCAGAACGCACAGGAATGGATCACGCGCTTCGGCTTCGATCAAGACAAGCATCCGGCCTACCTGACCATGGCGCTTGGCGCCGGATCGGTCACGCCGATGCAGATGGTTTCAGCCTACTCGGTGTTCGCCAACGGGGGCTTGCGCGTCAATCCCTGGCTGATCAGCAAGGTGACCGAGCAAAAAGGCAAACTCCTGGTGGAAACCAAACAGCCGGTGCCGGACGAATCGATGCGCGCCATCGATGCCCGCAACGCGTTCATGATGGAAAGCCTGCTGCAGACCGTCACCCGCTCCGGCACCGCAGCCTCGGCACAGGCCACCCTGAAACGCCCAGACCTGTACGGGAAAACCGGCACCACCAACGACTCAATGGACGCCTGGTTTGCCGGCTTCCAGCCGACCCTGGCCGCCGTGACCTGGATCGGCTACGACACACCGCGCAAACTGGGCGATCGCGAAACCGGGGGGGGCTTGAGCCTGCCAGTCTGGATCCGGTTCATGGAGCATGCGCTTAAAAACGTGCCGGTCATGGAACCCGAGGCGCCAGAGGGCGTCATTCATTCAGGCGGCGAATGGTTTTTCGACGAGTACGCCAAAGGAGCCGGCATCAGCAGCCTGGGTCTGTCAGAAAAATCAGCCAACTCGCCGGGGGCGCCGGCCCATACCCTGCCACCCGCTGACGAACGCAAGAGAATTCTCGACCTGTTTAAAAACTGAGCGGGCAAGCCGACTGTTCGCTGGCCAGGCGCGACAGGTTGGCAAAGAATTCACCCTGCCCCTTGGTATCCTGCCAAAGAGCGCCGTCGAACTTGTAGTGATAACCGCCGGATCTGGCCGCCAGCCAGACCTCGTGCAAGGGTTTTTGCAGGTTGATGACGATCTGGCTCTTGTTGGAAAAGACCAGTGTCACCATGCCCCCGGTGCGCTGACTGTCGATGTCGGCGCTGTCCTCATCGCTGATGCGGTCACAAGCAGCCTCCACCCTGTGCAGCAGTATTTCCGCGTGGTCCATGAATTCCGAGTCAGTCATTACAATTTCACCATGTTGCGTTTTGAGCAAATTCTAGTCAGTGCGATTGTCCTTGCCGGCAGTGTGGCGAGCCTGTGCGCCTGCGGGCAACAAGGCCCACTCTACCTGCCAGCCGAACCCACGCCTCTCAAGTCAACCGGCACGCCGGCACAAAAACCGGCTCCCACCACCAGTACGCTGGTCCCCGCCACCCCATCCGTCCCGCAATGAATTCTTCCGATCTTCCCGGCCAGCCCCATCTTGCCTACCGGGGCAATGAACTCTTTCTGGAAGACATCCGCTTGCGTGATCTGGCACAGCAACACGGCACGCCGCTTTTTGTCTACTCCAAAGGCACCATGTTGGCCGCGCTGCAGGCTTACCAGCGCGGCTTTGCCGGCCGGGACGTCCAAATCTGTTACGCCGTCAAAGCCAACGCGAGCCTGAGCGTGATCCAGATCTTTGCCCAGGCCGGTTGTGGCTTTGACATTGTTTCGGGCGGCGAGATCGAACGCGTGCTGTCCGCCGGCGGACAAGCCGACCGGATCATCTTCTCGGGTGTCGGAAAAACCAGAGCAGAAATGCGCCGGGCACTTGACCTTGGCATCGGCTGCTTCAATGTCGAGAGCGAGGCCGAACTCGACGTTCTGAACGAAGTGGCCTCTGCCATGGGCGTGCGCGCACCGGTGAGCATCCGTGTCAACCCGAACGTCGATCCGAAAACGCATCCCTATATTTCAACCGGCCTCAAAAGCAGCAAGTTTGGGATTCCGCATGAACGGGTCCTGCCCACCTACCAGCGGGCCGCTGCGCTCAAGGGTCTGCGCGTCATCGGCATCGATTGCCATATCGGCTCCCAGATCACACAGGAAGAGCCCTACCTCGAAACAGTCGAGCGCATGGTCGATCTGGTCGAGGCCGTCGAGGCGGCTGGCATCCCGATCCAGCACATCGATTTTGGCGGCGGCTTGGGCATCAACTACAACGGTGAAACACCGCCCAACGCCGAGCAACTCTGGAAAAAGCTGCTGGCACGGCTTGATGCCCGTGGTTTTGGCCGGCGCCAGTTGATGATCGAACCCGGCCGCTCACTGGTTGGCAATGCGGGCGTCTGCCTGACCGAGGTGCTCTACCTCAAGCCGGGCGAGCAGAAAAACTTCTGCATCATCGACGCTGCCATGAACGACCTGCCGCGCCCCGCCATGTACCAGGCCTACCACCAGATCGTGCCGCTGCAGACACGCGACGCCAAGGCACTCACATGGGATGTGGTCGGCCCGATCTGCGAAAGCGGCGACTGGATCGGCCATGACCGAGAACTCGCGGTTCAGCCTGGCGACTTGCTGGCAGTATTGTCTGCAGGCGCTTTTTGCATGAGCATGGCCAGCAACTACAACGCGCGCGGACGCGCGGCCGAGATTCTGGTGACGGGCGACCAGGCGCACCTGATTCGCCAGCGCGAGACCATCAGCGACCAGATGCGGCAGGAGAAGTTGCTTTAGCCGCGCAGATACGCCGGGCCGCAGAACGCTTGCTAGCGATGGCTCTTCTTCAAGTAGCGAACGGCGCGCCAGCCCAACAGCAAGGCCAGGACGGCGGCATAGGCGAGCACCTCGGCATAGTTGTGCTTGGCTGAACGCATCCAGAAGAAGTGCAGCAGAGCCAATCCGGCAACGGCGTAAACCAGACGGTGCAGACCTTGCCAGCGCTTGCCACCAAGCCAGCGAATGGCGCGATTGAACGAGGTCGCCGCCAGCAAGGTGAGCAGGACAAAAGCCGAAAACCCGACCAGAATAAAGGGACGCTTGGCAATGTCTTTGGCAATGTCAGTCAGCTCAAAGCCCATGTCGAAGCCGCTGTAACTCAGCAGGTGCAATACGACGTAGAAGTAGACAAACAAGCCCAGCATGCGGCGCAGGCGTGCCAGTGCCGGGGTGGCCATCATGACCCGCAGCGGTGTCACGGCCAGCACCAGACACAGGGCGCGCAGCGTCCAGTCGCCACTGGCGCGGATCAGGGCCTCGGCCGGATTGGCACCCAAGCGGTTCGTGATAGTCGCGTACAACAGCCACAAAAACGGCAGCAACATCAAACCGAAAACGACTGGCTTGGCTGCGCGGTGCGACAGCAGCGCCGGCACCGGCATCAGATGAACTTCTTGAGGTCCATGCCGGCGTACAACTGGCCGACCTGGGCCTCATAGCCATTGAACATGAGGGTCTTGCGCTTCTTGGCGAACAAGCCATCCTCGCCAATGCGGCGCTCCGTGGCCTGACTCCAGCGCGGATGGTCCACATCAGGATTGACGTTGGAATAAAACCCGTATTCGTTGGCAGCTGCCTTGTTCCACGCGGTTGCGGGCTGCTTGTCGGTGAAACGGATCTTGACCAGGCTCTTGCCGCTCTTGAAACCGTATTTCCAGGGCACCACGAGCCGAACCGGCGCGCCGTTCTGCTTGGGCAGGACTTCACCGTACATGCCAAAGCTGAGCAGGGTCAGCGGGTGCATGGCCTCGTCCAGGCGCAGACCTTCAACATAGGGCCAGTCCAGCACGCGCGAACCGACGAAAGGCATGGTCTTGGGATCAGCCTGGGTCACAAATTCAACATACTTCGCGCTGCCCAGCGGCTCCACTTTTTTGATCAGTTCGCGCAAGGAATAGCCAACCCAGGGGATCACCATCGACCAGCCTTCGACGCAGCGCAGGCGATAGATACGCTCCTCCTGGGCGCTGAGCTTGAGCAGGTCTTCCAGCGTGTAGCGTGCCGGCTTCTTGACCAGACCCTCGACCTCGACCGTCCACGGACTCGTCAACAGGGTGTGCGCGTTGTGCGCCGGGTCCGCCTTGTCAGTGCCAAACTCGTAAAAGTTGTTGTAGCTGGTGGCGTCTTTGTAATCGGTCAGCTTTTCCATCGTGACGCCACCCGCCACGGCCGACTTGGCGCCTGGCAAGGCGGGCAGTTTGCCGCCGCGGGGTGCTGCGCTCTGCGCCTGCGCTGCGCGGGACGCCCAAGACGCCATCGCCGCGCCAGCAACGCCGCCCGCCATCAACTTGATCAGATCACGCCGGCCCGCATAGACAGCCTGCGGCGTGATCTCACTGGGGTTCGGGTGCGAAAAGCCATCGCGGCTGGTTTTGATGCGCATGCTGCTGTCCTCGGTTCAGTGGCCAGCCCCGATTGTCGTCACCTCAAAAGAAAAGGGCAGGCCACTTCAAAATGGACCTGCCCCCGCCAGGGTTTGTTGAAAACGAACTAACGCAAACCGGCGACGTAGTCGGCTACGGCCTTGATTTCGGCGTCGTTCAGTTTGGCCGCCACCTGTGTCATTTGCAGACTGTTCTTGCGCACGCCATCACGGAAAGCCAGCAACTGGGCCACGGCATAGTCGGCATGCTGGCCGCTCAAGCGCGGGTACTGGGCCGGAATCCCGGCGCCATTGGGACTGTGACAACCGGCGCAGGCGGGAATCTGGCGGTCAGCAATGCCGCCGCGGTAGATGCGCTCGCCCAGGGTCACCAGTTCCCGATCCTTGGCAAAGCCAGGCTTGGCGGTCTTGGTGCCGAGCCAGGCAGCGACATTCTTGACATCGGCGTCGGAGAGCGTTGCCGCCATGCCCGTCATGATCGCGTTGGCGCGCTTGCCAGCCTTGAATTCGGTCAACTGCTTGACCAGGTAATCAGGGTGCTGCTGGGCCAGCTTCGGGTTCACCGGGATGACCGAATTGCCATCGGGACCGTGGCAGGCGGCGCACACGGCATTGAAACTGGCTTCACCTTTGGTCAAATCGGGTTTGGCCGCTGCCGGTGCGGGCGCGTGCTTGACCTCGACCGGAGCCGAGGCAGGGGCAGCCGCCGGCGTTGCCTCTGCAGCCAGGGCATTAACAACAGGCACTGCCAGGCAGGCGGAGAGTAGGAGGGAAACAAGCAACTTCATAGGGATTGGCAGGTCAAGTCGGTTGGGCAAAACAGGCGCCATTCTACAATGCGGCCTGGGGTTTTTCCCCTTTACCAAATGACTACCCCCTCAAACACCAGCACTCCCGCCTCTCCAATACCCAGCGCGCCGGGCGACGCCGCCATTACAAACGCCCTGGCTTCGGGCTGGCTGCACACGGCAAAATTCCTTACGACCGCGCCGCAGCTGCACTTTTTGCCCGCGCTCGACGTGCCCGAAATCGCCTTCGTCGGCCGCTCCAACGCGGGCAAATCCACCTGCATCAACACGCTGACGCAGCAAAAGCAGTTGGCTTTTGCCTCCAAGAAACCCGGCCGCACGCAGCACATCAACCTGTTTTCACTGGGCAAGCAAGGGGTGATGGATGCGGTGCTGGCCGACCTGCCAGGCTATGGCTATGCGGCCGTTCCGAAACAGGACAAGATCCGCTGGCAACAGGTGATGGCCAATTACCTGGTGACGCGCGAGAACCTCAAAGCCATCGTGCTGATGTGCGACCCGCGTCACGGCCTGACCGAACTCGATGAAATCCTGCTCGACATCATCCGCCCCCGAGTGCAGGAGGGCCTCAAGTTCCTGGTCATCCTGACCAAGGCCGACAAGCTCACGCGCGTCGAGCAGAACAAGGCGCTGTCCATCATGAAGCTGCAGGCTGGCGGTGGTGAAGTGCGGCTGTTTTCCGCGACCAAACGTCTGGGCATCGACGAGGTCTCCACCCTGTTGTGGCAGTGGGCGCACCCGGCACCATGATCGAAACCTATAACCAGGCTTTGCCGCATGGCATCAGCCTGAGTTGCCGGGCTGCCGGCGAACCAGGGCGCCCGGTTCTGCTGTTTTTGCACGGGTTTCCGGAAGGCGCGTTTGTCTGGGACTTCCATCTGGCCTACCTCTCGCGACCCGAACATGGCGGCTACCGCTGCATCGCTCCCAATCTGCGCGGCTTTGAGCGCTCCAGCGCACCCGTCGACATCAGCGCCTACCGGCCCAAACATCTGGTGCAGGACATTGCGGCCCTGATCGCGCTCGAAACACAGGACCGGGGCGGTCAACTGGCGGCACTGGTGGCCCATGACTGGGGCGGCGCCGTGGCCTGGAATCTGGCCAACCAGTTCCCTGAACTCGCGCAGAAACTGGTCATCATCAACTCGCCGCACCCGGGAACCTTTTTGCGCGAGTTGCAGCACAACCCTGCGCAGCAGGCGGCCAGCGCCTACATGAATTTTCTGATCCGGCCCGACGCCGAAGCCTTGCTGACGCAAGACGATTACCGCCGCCTCTGGGAGTTCCTGACCAACGGCAAAAATGGCCCCGCCGCACCAGCCTGGCTCACGAATGAAGTCAAGGACCAATACCGGAACGTCTGGCGCGCCGGACTGCGCGGCGGCTGCAACCTGTACCGCGCCTCGCCGCTGCGCCCAGCCAGCGCGCAGGACCCGGCAGCGACGGCGGTGAGTATTCCGCTGGAGTTGTTGACCGTGAGCCTGCCCACGCTCGTAATCTGGGCGCTGGACGACATTGCGCTGCCGCCCGGCTTGATCGATGGTCTGGAGCACTATGTCAAGCATCTGACGCTGCACACCGTGCCGAATGCCTCGCACTGGGTCGTACACGAGCAGCCCCAACACATCGCAGACCTGATCGCCGGATTTCTGGCTTAGTAAACGCCGGGTACACCGGACGGGCGATCCTTGAAGCGCTTGTGGACCCAGAAATACTGGTCGGGCATGGTGTCAATGAACGATTGCAGCCGTTGGTTCATGAGGGCGGTATCGGCGACAGCATCGTCGGACGGGAAATCGGCCCAGGCCGGCATGACCTGCACCTCGTAGCCCTGGGGCGTCATGCGCGTGATCACCGGCACCACCTTGGCGCGCGCAAGACGGGCGAAGCGCGAGAGCGAGGGAACCGTCGCCGCTGGCACACCATAGAACGGCACGAAGACCGACTCCTGCGGACCGTAATTCATGTCCGGCAGCAGGTACAACGGTTCGCCCACGCGCAGGGCCGCGATGATGGCCTTGACACCCTGCACGCGGCCAAAGAGCCGCACCCGGCCAAAACGCTGGCGCCCAGCCAGAATCCAGGCATCGATCACCTTGTTGGCCTGATTCGTGTAGATGGTGGTGAAACAACGCGGCAACTGCTGCGTGAGCGCGGTCCAGCCGGCATCGAGTCCGACGAAATGCGGCGCAAAGATGACCACCGGCGCATCGCCCCGCAGTTCGTCCACAGCACCGGTCAGCTTCAGACGCGCACGCACCAGCTCGGGCGAACCATGCCAAAGCCAGCCCCGGTCCAGCCAGGCCTGGGCAAAATGGACAAAGGTGCGCAGCACCCGAACGCGGATTTGTGGCGCCGACAAGGCCGGAAAACACAGGCGCAAATTGGTCGTCGCAACCCGGCGGCGGGGAACGATCAGCACGTACAGCACACAGCCAAGCAGCAAGCCCAGCGCGCGCAGCCAGACCAGTGGCAAACGCCCCAGCACACGCATTACCTGTATGCCGAATCGGCTGAGCATCAGAGTTCCTGCCTCGGTTGTTTGTAGCGCGCGTAGCCCCAAAGGTATTGCTGCGGGCAGCCGCGAATCAGATCCTCCATGGCCCGATTGATCAGCGCCGCCGCCTGGGCGCCATCGGCTGGCAAAGTCTGGGCAAACGGCAGAAAGCGAACACGATAACCGTGCCCCCAGGACAAACGCTCGCCCCAGGCCAAGACAATAGCAGCCCCGGTCTGCTGCGCCAGACGGGCCGACAGCGTCATCGTGTAGGCATCGCGGCCGAAGAACGGCACCCAAAGCCCCAGGCCCTGCGGCGGCACCTGGTCCGGCAGCAGTCCAACTGACTGGCCGCTCTTGAGGGCCTTGATCATCTGTTTGACGCCGGCCAGGGTGGTCGGCGCCATTGCCATGCCGGGTCGGGTACGGGCCTTGGCAACCAGTTCACGCAGGTAGATTTGACGTGGCGGTCGGAACAAGGCGGTCAGCGGATGACCGCTCTGACCATAGTGCTCGGCGTAAGCCTGGGCCACGATCTCGAAACAGCCCAGATGCGGCGTCAGGAAAACCACGCCACGCCCCAGCGCCAGCGCCTCTTCCACATGGGAGGCGCCCTCGATTTCCACCGGCACCGGTCGCCCCATCCACAAGCGGGGCAACTCGGCCACCAATTTGCCAGCCGCGCCAACCGCCGAGCGCCATTGGCGCCAACCAATGCCGGACTGACGCACATTGGCCAGAAAACGCTGACGATAGGTCGCGGACGCAGCAAAAACCAGCCAACCCGCGCCCCAGCCCAGCGCATGTGCCAGCCACAAAGGCAGCAAAGAGAAAAATTTAAAAAAACGGATCATCACTCGGATAAAATTGCCCGGTCGCTGAGTTACGGAACTACTTGCAGGGCGACACACACGGGAGGGCTCGCCACGAGCTGCCATTGTGCCTTGTCAATTTTGACAAATCTGCTAAAGCGTTCGCTAAAAGCCCCAGGCCCAGGCAACGCAGTCATCAACTTGTTGCAACTATCGATACTGGAGCGAATAAATATGGCGAACGATTTTCTTTTTACTTCCGAGTCTGTCTCAGAAGGCCACCCCGACAAGGTGGCCGACCAGATCTCCGACGCAATCCTCGATGCGATTTTCAAGCAGGACCCAAAGTCCCGCGTTGCCGCCGAGACACTGTGCAACACCGGTCTGGTCGTGCTGGCCGGTGAAATCACCACCAACGCGCACGTGGACTACATCCAGGTCGCGCGCGACGTACTCAAGCGCATCGGCTACGACAACACCGACTAGGGCATCGATTACAAGGGCTGCGCCGTGCTGGTGGCCTACGACAAGCAGAGCAATGACATCGCCCAGGGCGTGGACCACGCCTCTGACGACCACCTGAACACCGGTGCCGGCGACCAGGGCCTGATGTTCGGCTACGCCTGCAACGAGACGCCGGAACTGATGCCGGCGCCGATCTACTACGCGCACCGCCTAGTGGAACGCCAGGCGCAGTTGCGCAAGGACGGGCGCATGCCTTTCCTGCGGCCCGATGCCAAGAGCCAGGTCACGATGCGCTATGTCGATGGCAAGCCGCACTCGATCGACACGGTGGTGCTGTCAAGCCAACACAGCCCCGAAATGAGCGACGGCCTGAAAATGAAGCCAGCCTTCACAGAAGCCGTGATCGAGGACATCATCAAACCGGTGTTGCCCAAGGAATGGATTACGGCCGACACCAAGTACCTGATCAACCCGACCGGGCGTTTCGTCATTGGCGGCCCGCAGGGCGACTGCGGCCTGACCGGGCGCAAGATCATCGTCGACACCTACGGCGGCGCCTGCCCGCACGGCGGTGGCGCGTTCTCCGGCAAAGACCCGACCAAGGTGGACCGCTCAGCTGCCTACGCCGCCCGCTATGTCGCCAAGAACATCGTCGCTGCCGGTCTGGCGCGGCAATGCCAGATTCAGGTCGCTTATGCGATTGGTGTGGCGCACCCGATGAACGTGACGGTTTACACCGAGGGCACGGGCGTCATATCTGACGACAGGATTGCGGCCCTGGTCAACGAGTTCTTCGACCTGCGCCCCAAGGGCATCATCCAGATGCTCGACCTGCTGCGGCCGATCTACGAGAAGACCGCCGCTTACGGCCACTTCGGCCGCGAAGAGCCCGAGTTCACCTGGGAGCGCACCGACAAGGCCCAGGCGCTGCGGGCAGCGGCCGGGCTGTAAGTCAGTCGCCACACCACAGCGTCCAGCATGAAGCTGCAAACACAACGCTGGATCGACCGTTGGGTCGGCCAGCTTCTTTGCAGCCTCGTGTCGGGATGGGTGCACGTCAAGAACCTATTTGGCCAGCCGCACCGACTGACCTCCAAGCCGCGCCACATTCTGGTGATCCTGCTCTCCGAGATGGGCAGCATCGTGCTGGCCGGCCCGATGTTTGCCGCCCTGCGCCGCAACTACCCCGGCGCCGCCATCCACGTTCTGCAACTTAAAAAAAATCAGGAGGTCTCGCGCCTGCTGGGCCTGACCCAACCCGAGCACCTGCATGCTCTGGACGACAGTTCCGGCCTTTCCCTGATCCGCGACATTCTGCGCGTGAGTCTCTCGCTGCGCCGCATCGGGCTCGATGCGGTGATCGACTGCGAACTGTTCTCGCGGGTCAGCGCCCTGCTCTCTTTTGCCTGCGGGGCACCGGTGCGGGTCGGTTTTACCGCCCACACCCAGGAAGGTCTGTACCGTGGCAGCTTCATCAACCACGCCATCCCCTACAACCCCTACCAGCACATCAGCCAGCAGTTCCTCTCCCTGGTCGACGCGCTGGATGGCATTGCAGCGGTTCCACGCAACAAGGCCGCGCCGATTCGCAAGCTACCTACCGATACCGAGTTGTCGGCTCGGTTCGAGGCCGCTGAGTTGCAGGGATACCGCGCCCAGGTCATGCGCGACCACAGCGCCTTGGCCGGGCACAAAGTCGTGCTGCTGTACGCTGGTGGCGGCATCCTGCCCGAACGAGCTTGGCCGGCGCAACACTACGCACGGGTGGCCCAGGGTCTGTGCCTGGCCGGCCATGCGGTCGGGCTGATTGGCCTGAAGGACGACGCCGCGCTCGCGCGCAGCCTGATCGATCAGGTAGGCCACGCCGCCTGCGTCGATCTGACCGGCTACACACGCAGCATCCGCGAACTGCTGATGCTGTTTCACGCCAGCGACCTGCTCATCACCAACGATGGCGGCCCTGGTCATTTCGCCACGCTGACACCGATCCAGACCATGGTGTTCTTCGGCCCCGAAACCGGCAGGCTGTACGGACCGCTGGGGCAGCGCAACCAGGTGCTGGAATCGGGCATCGCCTGCTCACCCTGCCTGTCGGCCTACAACCATCGCCTCACCTTTTGCGATGGCGACAACCAGTGCCTCAAACGCATCGCGCCCGACCCGGTGCTGGCCGACGCACTGGCCTATCTGGGTCGCGAACGCGTGACGACCATCGCATGAGCGCACAGCAGCCCGTACAGCGCGCACTGCTTTGGATGCTGGCCTGGATTGCGCGTTACCGCTACATCAAGTTCGGCATTGTCGGCGCCAGCGGCACCGTGGTGAATCTGGTCATGCTGCATATCGGGCATGAGTACCTTTTCCACTCGATCGAAGCCGCCTACAAAAAGCCCTATGCATCCCTGGCGCTGGCAATCATGCTGGCCACCATCAACAACTTCACATGGAATCGCCTGTGGACCTGGTCTGACCGTGTCAGAACCATGGAACACGGACGGACAAGCGCTCACGTCAACCTGCGCTTGCTGGGTACAGAATTTGGCCAATACGTCACAGCATCGAGTTTTGGCAGCGCCGTACAGTACTTTCTGACGCTGCTGCTGTCGGGCTATATGGACTACCGCATTGCCAACGTGATCGCCATCCTGAGCGCCAGCGTCGGCAACTTCTTGGCCAACGACCGCTGGACCTTTCGCCGGCGCTCGCGCCACTAGGCTATGCAAATCCAGTCGTCGACCGCACCCAAGGCCGCGACACTGGCCTGGATCGCCCTTTTGGTTCTGGCAATCCTGATCTATGCACTGGGACTGGGGGGGCAATACAACCCGAGCAACGGCGACGAACTGGTCTATACCCACATTGCGCGCCTGACTGCCGCCTCCGGCCACTGGTTGCCACTGGTATCGGACCTCGACCATATGCGCAACACCAAGCCGCCACTGCTGTTCTGGCAGGCCATGGTGGCGGGCGACTGGGGCAACAACTGGAGCCTGACCGCGCTGCGCCTGCCGAGCCTGCTCTATACGCTGCTGCTGGCTGCTGCCGTGGCCTGGACCACGCGACAAATCACAGGTTCCGTGCGCAGCGCCTGCATCGCCGCCTGCCTCTACCTGGCCTTCTTTTGCACCTACCGATACGGCCGAAGCTATCTGACCAGCGCGCCGGAAAGTTTCTGGTTCGGTCTGCCAATGTTCTGGCTGCTGTGGCAGCGCGGGCGCGGTGAGGCGGGGTCTGGTAGTCCGACTCGGGCTGCGCCCCTGGGCTGGCTGAGCCACATTGTTTTCGGCCTGGCACTGGGGCTCGGACTGGCCTACAAATCCTTCGCGCTGATTGCACCCGCTGCTGCCACGCTGTGGTGCGCCCAGTTGCTCAGCGGACCGGCGCTGAACTGGCGCGTGCTACTGCAAACCACGCTCAAGGTAGGTCTGAGCGTGGCGCTGGCACTGGGTATTTTTGGATTGTGGTTTGTGCTGGACCCGAATCCGGCTGCGGTCTGGCAGGAGTTCGTGATTGGCGAAAACGCCGGCAAGCTGTCCAACGCCCAGGGCTACTGGCGTACCGCTCTGCTCGGCGGGGGCTTCAGCATCTGGGCGCAGTTGCTGGCCTATGTTCAAAACGCCGGACTGCTGGCTTTCATCGTGTTGGGCTGGATGCTGCTCGGGTTGCGCACGTGTTTTCGCGCGGCAGACGACGCAGCGCATTCGGCCCAGCGCGTCATCCTGCTGACCTGGCTGGCGGTGTGGCTGATCGTTTTCACGCTGCCGAGCCAACGCTCGGCGCGCTACCTGATTCCAGCCATGCCGGCACTGGCGATCCTGATGGCGCTGGAATGGCAGCGCATCGCACGCATTTGGTTCCTGCTGTCGCTGTTGCTGTGCGGGGTCCTGATCGCTGGCCTGGGGCGCATCGCCTGGGCCGCGCATGAACTGGGCATTGGTAGCGGCTTTGAATTGGGCCTGACGCTATTCGCGGTCACTGCCGGTCTGTTGCTGGTGCTGGTGGGCACCTTCAAACCAGCCTGGACGCGCGCCTGTAGCGTGGCTGTCAGCCTGGCAGTATTGGCCTGTTTCAGCCTGAGCACAGCGCCGCTGAACGGCGCCGATGGTCTGTACGGCAGCGAAGTGATGACCCAACTGCGGCAAGCCCGCGTCGCGGTGCCGAACGGCTTCAATGGCCAGTTCGAACGTTTTGAGTTTTTGCTGCCAGACAATCGCTTCATACCCTACGACAGCGACGAGCGCGCAAGCGCCAGCGCGAATGCCGCTGACCTGCAGCGCCTGCTGGCAACGCACGACGCCGTAGTTTGGCTGCAATCCAATCCGCAGGAACTGACTCCCCCCTGCGTTCCAGGCTGCCGCGTACTGGGCAGTCGCTGGGAGGTCAAGGGACGGCACCAGAGCGGCGAGATCAACCGGGGCAATATCTGGTACCCGCAGCGCTGGCTGTTCAGGCGCGAGTGGCTGCTGGCAAACACCTTGTCTGCCAACGCCGGCGCGCCACGCTGAACAACCAACCGGCCTGCAGAACCAGCCAAAGCAAGGGATCGAGCAGCGCGTCCCACAGATTACCGCTGGGCAGGCGTGTCAGCACGAAAAAGGCCAGTACAGCAAGCGGCAAGGCTGACGCACGCGAGCCCTGCCGCAGCCAATACAGCGCGGCCGTCACCACAGCGACAGCGACCGTCGATGCAGCAAAGCCCCAGGCGTAAACCGAAACAGGAAGCAAGGCCAGGGTATCGAGCAGCAGGATCCAGCCCAGCAGCACAGCCGGCGCCAGCAGGCGCTTGAAAGCTTGCGCGTCCGCCGCTGCGAATGATGCGGCGGCGCTTGGGATGCGCCCGCCTTGCCCCAGCAGCCAGCTCAAACAGAGAAAGACCGTCATCGTGCTCGGACTCTGAAACGCCAGACCAAGCCAGAATGCGGGCGACAGCGCGCCTGGCAGCAGCGTCCAGAGTAGCGCCAGCCCGGCCAGTGCCCACGGATAGCGCGGCACGAAGCGCTCTGCCAGCAAAAACACTCCAGTGCCGAGCACGATGGCCCAGCCCAGATGCAAGGCAAGCCAGGCGGCAGTGGCGCCCGGTAGCAGCGCGTTGTCGGGCGAGGACAGGATATTGAAGAAAACGTTGATGTCCATGCTTGGCATGTTCTCAGTGTGCCAGTGCAGAGGACGAAAACCGCTGCCAGGCGATGGCCTTGCGCTGATCGGTGTAGCTGACCCACAGGCTGTCATCGACCCAGGCCATTGCCGGGTAGGAGTACTCATCGCGACCGGCGCCATGCGCCAGCGGCTGTGCCAAAGACCACGCACGGCCGTCCACCGATGCACTCAAATCCAGCACGGTGCGGCCCTGGGGCGTGGAATTGTGGGTCAGAAACATAAGCCCAGGCGCCAACGCCAGCCCCGCCACCGACGAATCCGGATTGTGCAAGCTCAGATCGTCCAGATCAGTCCAGTTCTGGCCACCATCAAGCGTTTGCGCCACCGCCACCTTGCCATCGATGCGCTGATCGCGCATCAACGCCAGCCAGTTCGATTCGGTCGCCATCAACAAGGTCGGCTGTAGCAAATAGTTTCGACGGGAGATGCGCGTCAATCCCAAAAATTCGCCACTGGCGTCAAAGCGCAAGGCGACCGGGTATTTGAGGCCCATTTCAAAATGCACCGGCAGCACCATGCCGCCATCTCGCAAGGGCAGTGCGGCCGTGCGCACCAGAAAACTGGTATTCCATAACCACGACAGGGGCAAGACCTGGCCCGCCTCAAAAGACAAATCCGCAAAATCCTGCCCCACGCGGCTTTGGCGCAAGTGCACAATACGCGCCGCTGCCCAGCCGCCCAGGCCGGTCGTCACGACAAACAAATGAATCCGACCCGTGCCATCGAGCCATGCCACCGGGTTGCCGAGCCGACGCACGCCAAAGCCCAGTTGATCACCCAAAGCATGCCGGCTCACCACGAAACGCGCCACACTCCATTGCTGGCTGGCACGGTCAAAGCTGGAGGCGGCGATCTGCACATCTGCAGCGCTCTCCCGCGTGCCGGCGAACCAGAATGCCAGCAGACTCGCTGACCGGGATGCCGGCAGCGCCAGCAGGCTGCTGGCGTGTGCGCTCAAAGTGTTGGCCGGCATTGGGATCTGGCCGCCGTCAGTGCGCGTCAGAGCAATGCCGGACGCCGCTGCGGCAGTTGCAGGCCACAGCGCTTGCGCCATCGGAGCCGGCGCCGGACGGCGAACGACGTCCAGCGTGATCACGACGGCGCAGACCAGCAAGGCAGTCAGCAGTCGCAAGGCGAAGGAACGGGCAACAAGGACAATCAAGAAATCAGGCTCGGCGAAAGACCAGGGTTGGAAGAACAAGTCGCGAGGAAAAAGGTGGCGACGCAGGCCTGTATCTTAAAGCGCGCGGCCAAGCGCCTTGCTGCCGCCGGCGGTACGCGATAATCGAGCCTTCATTTGAAGCCTTGGGTGTCTCCTGGTGAGCTGCTTCTGGTCCCCCAAAAGAAGAACCATGCACCACACCATTTTCGACACCCCCATCGTCAACACCTTGCTGCGCGCCTTTTCGGTGGCTTTCCTCAAGCTTAGCGGCTGGAAGATTGAAGGCAGCCTGCCGGCGGGCAGCACCAAGAGCGTGCTGATTGCCGCGCCCCACACCAGCAACTGGGATCTTCCCTACACGCTGATGGTGGCCTTCGTGCTGCGCCTGAATATCTACTGGATGGGCAAGGAACAGATTTTCAAACCGCCTTTTCGCGGCCTGATGCGCTGGCTCGGTGGCATCCCGGTGCAACGCGAGAAAAGCAACAACCTGGTCGCGGCATCAATCGAGGCCATCAAGGCGGCGCACGGGCCGCTGCAACTGGTCGTTCCGCCCGAAGGCACACGCAGCAACACGCGCTACTGGAAGACCGGTTTTTACTACATCGCTGTCGGCGCCCAGGTGCCGATTGTGATGGCCTACATGGATTACAAACGCAAGATCAGTGGACTGGGCCCGGTGTTTCAACCCAGCGGCGACATCGAGGCCGACATGGCGGCGATCAAGGCCTTTTACGAGCCTTTCACCGGCAGGAACGCTGACCAGTTCCACGCCGGCTGAACGCCGCTTAATGAAACTCCCGGCTTGCCGTGCGCAAGCCACCGAGCAAGGGCGTCAGATCCTGCAGGCTGTGGGCAATCAAGTGACACACCTCGCCGCCGCTCTCGACATCACGTTGCCAGACACCGGATACCACCAGCAGGCGTGAGTGCAGCAAGACATTGCGCTGGCGCTCCTTGAGCGACTTCCAGACAATCACATTGACGCTGCCGGTTTCATCTTCCAGCGTGACAAAAGTTACACCCTTAGCGGTCTGCGGTTGCTGGCGCATGACGACAATGCCGCAGGCTCTGACCAACCGGCCATCGGGCAGATCACGCAGTTGCGCGGCGGTGCGCAGTTTCATCCGAGCCAATTGAGGGCGCAGGAGCAAGACCGGGTGACTGCGCAAGCTCAGGCCGAGCGCAGCGTAGTCGAAGAACACCTCTTCGCCCAGCGCTGCCGGCGGCAGATCCAGCACCGGTTCATGCACCGCCACACTTTTGAGCAGCGCCGGCGCAGGCCTCAAGGCAGCGGCGTCCCATACTTGCTGGCGCCGGTGACCGGACAGGCTCAGCAGCGCATCGGCGCTGGCCAGCGCCTTGAGATCGCCCTGATTGAGTTCGCCGCGCAGAGCCAGGTCTTCGGTGCTGGCGAAAGGACGCTGCAAACAGGCCTCGACGATGCGTTGCGCAGCAGCTTGCGCCAGACCGCTGGCCATGCGCAAGCCCAGGCGCACGGCAGCCTGGCCGTTGCTGATGAGTCCGCAATCCTCCAGCGTGCAATCCCAATTGCTGTGCGATACATCGACTGCCCGCACCAACACGCCATGGCGTTGCGCGTCCTGCACCAGTTGCGAAGCGTTGTAAAAACCCAGCGGTTGGCTGTTGAGCATGGCGGCCAGAAAGCAGGCTGGCTCATGCTGCTTGAGCCAGCAACTCACGTACACCAACAGCGCAAAACTGGCGGCGTGGCTCTCGGGAAAACCATATTCACCAAAGCCCTCGATCTGTTTGAAGATGTCGTCGGCAAACTGTTGCGTATAACCACGCGCCAGCATGCCGCTTACCATGCGTTCGTAAAACTGGTGCACGCCACCCTTGCGCTTCCAGGCTGCCATGGAGCGGCGCAGGCTGTCGGCCTCGCCGGCGCTGAAACCCGCCGCCAGCATCGCAATCTGCATCACCTGCTCCTGAAAAATTGGCACCCCCAGCGTGCGCTGCAAGGCTTCACGCAGGACCTCGCTCGGGTAGTGGACCGGCTCGACACCGGCGCGCCGGCGCAGATAAGGGTGCACCATACCGCCCTGAATCGGACCCGGGCGCACGATCGCGACCTCGATCACCAGATCGTAAAAACAGCGTGGCTTCAGACGTGGCAGCATGCTCATCTGGGCCCTGCTCTCGATCTGGAACACGCCCACGGTGTCGGCCCGGCAGATCATGTCGTAGGTGGCGCTGTCCTCAGCCGGAATGTCCTGCATCAGCATGGGCCGACCACGGCACGTGCTGACCAGATCGAGGCAGCGGCGAATGGCACTCAGCATGCCCAGCGCCAGCACGTCAACCTTGAGCAGGCCCATGGCGTCCAGATCGTCCTTGTCCCACTGGATGATGGAGCGCTCCGGCATGGCTGCGTTCTCCACCGGCACCAGCCGCGTGAGCTTGCCCTGCGTCAGCACGAAACCGCCCACATGCTGGCTCAGGTGCCGCGGAAAGCGCTGCAACTGCGTGCTCAAGTTCAGCCAGAGCTGCAGGCGACTCGCAGGCGGCGGCACAAAACCCGGCCCGAGTTGCGCCAGCGCCGACTGCAATCGCTCAGCCAAGACCTCGCGGCTGTACATGCCCGGATGCTCCCTGGCCAGTGCCGTGATCAGGGCCTCATCGATACCGAGCGCGCGCCCGACGTCGCGCAAGGCGCTGCGCGGGCGGTAACTGACAACGACGGCCGTCAGGGCCGCGCGCTCGCGCCCGTACTTGGTATAGATGTACTGGATGACTTCCTCGCGCCGCTGGTGCTCGAAGTCGACATCGATGTCGGGCGGCTCGTTGCGCTCGCGGCTGATGAAGCGCTCAAACAGCATGTTCATGCGCGCCGGATCGACCTCCGTGATCCCCAGGCAGTAGCAGACCGCCGAGTTCGCCGCCGAGCCGCGGCCCTGGCACAGGATATGGCGCGCACGGGCAAAGGCCACGATGTCATGCACGGTCAAAAAATACATCTCGTAATTGAGTTCGGCAATCAGCGCCAGTTCGTGCTTGATCAGTTCCTGCACGGCCGCCGTCATACCAGAGGGATAGCGCCTGGCCGCGCCCTCCAGCGTGAATTGGCGCAGGGTTTGCGCTGGGGTTTGACCCGGCAGCACGGTTTCCAATGGGTACTGGTAACGCAATTCATCCAGACTGAAGTGGCAACGTTGTGCAACGAGCACGGTGTTGGCCAGCAGTTCCGGCGGGTACAGCGCAGCCAGCCGTGCGCGCGAACGCAGGTGCGCCTCGGCATTGGGCTGCAAGTCAAAACCGCAATCGGAGACCGGTCGCCCCAGACGCACCGCCGTGATCACGTCCTGCAAGGGTTTGCGTGAGCGCACGTGCATGTGCACCTGACCAGCCGCCACCAGCGGCACGCCGGTCAGCTGCGAGACTTGTGTCAACTTGTGCAGCGCCAGTGCATCATCGAGGCTCAGCAGCAACTCGACGGTCAACCACAGATGCCGACCAAAGAGATGTTGGGCCGCTCTGCCGATCGCACAAGCCGCTTCGACATCCAGACTGGCCGGTAGAGCCAGCAGAATCTCGCATTCTTTCAAAAGTGACCAGTGCGGGTTCGGCCAGCTCACCCGATATTGCCCTTTGGGTGCAGCCCGGCGCGCGTGCGTAATGAACTCGCACAGATTGCCCCAGCCCTGCAGCGTATGCGGCAATGCGATGAGCGTGAAGCCGGCCACGCAACCCGGCATCGGGAGCACAAACTCGGCCCCCGGCAACAATTTCAAACCCCGCTTTTTCGCCTCGGTATGGGCCCGTACCAAGCCGGCGACTGAGCACTCATCCGTGAGCGCCAGTGCTGAATAGCCCAGCGCCGCCGAGCGCGCCACCAGTTCTTCCGGATTTGATGCGCCACGCTGAAAACTGAAGTTGGACAGGCAATGCAGTTCAGCGTAGGCCGGAGTAAGAGGTTCAGGCAAACAGTCCATGCAAATACCATGTCGGCTCGGTGCCGCCCGCAGCCGCCAGGCGCTCGCGGAAAATCCACAGCAAACCGCGCTGTTCGCTGCGCGCTACAAAATAGTCGCGCAAGGCAAAGTGGTCACCGTCCCACCAGGCGGTCTCCAGCCGCTGCGGACCAGCCAGCAGGGTCAGCGGACCACCGTACTGCGGGCAATGCTCACGCAAGGCCAGCTTGAGTGGCGTGGCCAGCAGCCAACTGGGGTACAAGGCTTCCGCCCTGAAGTCGTGCAAGCCTTTAGCACCCGGTGCAACAGCGCCAGATGTCGTGGATGACACAAGCGCTTGCCAGGTCTGCATGCGCTCCGGTCTGTGGTCGGAACAGCCCTGCACCTGCAACACCTGCTGCGTGCCCAAACGTGCACTCAGTCGCTCGACCAGTTGCTGCAGGCTGTCGCCAGCAGCTTGCGTATCGGGCAAAAAACTTGCGCTTTGCCCGCGTAGTTTTTGCGTCTCCAGGCTGCGCAGACGCAAGGCCAATACCGGTGCCGGCAAGCTGATGTGCGCCAATTGTTCCGCCAGCAAGCGCTGCAGGTGCGCCGTATCGATGGCAGGCTCGGCGATGCGCAATACCAGTTCGCCCTGCACCGCCGTATCGCGCCGGGCATCCATGGTCCACATCAACGCCAACGCCAGAACGCCGCAATGGCGCAGTTGCAGCCAGACCTGAAGCTGATTGAACAGACGGCGGGCGCCAAACATCAGGGCCTGCGCTGTCTCCACCTGGGAGGGCAGTTCCAGCGTAACGTCAAACACCTCTGGCAGCGTCAACCAGGGGTAGAGTTCCGGCGTCAGACCGTAAGCGCGGTCCAGTGCGTCGAGCAGGGACGCACCAAAACGCCTTGCTACGCCAGCACGCGGCAAGGCCCGTAACTGTCCCCAACAGGTGCAGCCGATTCTCTCAAGTGTGGCCAGGTGGGGACGGGCTGCCGCCAGCGTGAACAGCGGCAGATCGTCCGGTTTGCTGCGCGCCAGACCAGTTGCCTGCAGCCGCGCCATGGCCACTAGCGATGTGGCACCGCGCCCCAGCTTGACAGCAGCCACGGTCTTGCTTGATTCATGAATCTGCTTCAGCAGCTGAACACGCCCGTGCCACAGTCGCTCACTGGCCGACAGTTCCAGTAGCAACGTGTCGTCCACGCGCGCCACTTTAGGCGTGAACTGCAAAGCCCACCAAGCCAGTGACGCGATGCAGTCGGCCAGTCGTGGTGACTCGGCTTCAGGCTGCGCTTGCAGTGCGACCCACAACATCGCGCATTCCTTGCAACAAATCGATGACGCACGCAGACGATGCAGATTCCGCTACAGGCGCAGGACGCGCTGGCCTGTTCCCGCTGGCCAGCAAGGCAGACAACCGCGCCGCACGCGCCGGCAACGCCAAAGCCTGCGCCAGAGGCCGGCCGCGCCGTTTCAGAATGTGCAGTTGCAGCGCATCGCTTTGCGATTGGCTTGCCAGCAGCAAACGCAGTACAGCTGGCGACGATTCGGCGCGAGCCTGGACTGGTCGCATGACAAACAGAAGTTTGCTGTTCGCGTGCGCCGTCATTTGCAGTCGGCGCAACTGATCAGCCTGCACCTGCGGTAACCAGGCCAAAACGGCCTGCACCGCTGCGCAGCGCAAGGACTGTTCAGCCACCCACAAGCGCTCAGCAGGCGCACTGGCGATCACCTGAACCAGTCGCCGCGGGTCCAGCCCCTGAGCGGCCAAACCAGGACCAAACGGGACATGGGGCGCGCCCACCAGCACCACGGCAGATGATTGACCAGCCACACCCACCACGCGCTTGAGCGCAGACAGCAGCAGACGCCATTCGTTATGCTCGCCGTGCGCCTGCAAAATTTCACAGATGCCGCCGACCGGCCACCCGCCACCGGGCAGTTGGGCATCCAACACGGCATGGCCACTGGCGACGGTGAGACCCGCCGCACTGGCCAGGCTGGCGGCATGCCAGACGGTATTGCTCAGCTGAGCCAAAGAAACTGACAGGGATTCGAACACAATGACAAGGCGCCTGAAAATCAAAATAACTGTATTTATATACAGTATAGTGATTCGTCAGGGCGTTGTCCTGTCCTTTCGCTCAGCAAAGCCTGTCTTGCAGAAATTCATGGCGCGGGGTGGCTGACGGTTTGACCGATATCCGGCCAGCGCCGACGCACAAACACCCAGGCGAACAGACCAACCCCCATCATGAGCAGCGATGTAGCTGCCATGTAGATGGTGGAATGCATGATCAGCGGCGCAATGACACCGGCTACCAGGCCATTGGCGGTTGAGGCGATGAAGGCCTGCAGGGAAGACGCCATGCCGCGGCGCGTCGGATGAAGGTCAAGCACCAGCAGCGTGACCACCGGCACCATCATGGCCCAACCGAAGGAAAAAATGGACAAGGGCAACAATGCCCACGCCACATGCGCCTTGAACATTAAATTGGCAGCCAAATTAATCAAGCCGATCAAGAGCATGATCGCAAACCCGTACTTGATCTGCTTCTTGGGTGCCAGCCGACCTGCCATGCGCCCGCTGACCCAGGCGCCACACATGATGCCGCCGATGGTGGACACAAAAAACCAGAAAAACTGGGTCGGAGCCAGGCCCAGGTGTTCGCCGAGAAAAACCGGCGCCGACAAGACATACAGGAACATGCCGTTAAATGGCACGCCACTGGCCAACGCCAGCAACAGAAAACGCGGGTCAAGCCCCAGTTGCCAATAGCCTTGCATCAGATTGCTGAGCTTGAGCGGTTGGCGCTGCGTGACATGCAATGTCTCGGGCAGCAATTTGAAGTTGGCGATCCACAATATGACGCCGACAGCGGTCAGAAACCAGAAAATGCTGTGCCAGTTGAGTTGCACAAACAACCAGCCGCCGATGATCGGGGCGATGGCCGGCGCGACGCCGAAGTAGATGGTGATCTGACTCATCACTTTCTGCGCGTCCATGGGTGAAAACATGTCGCGCACGACGGCCCGCGCCACCACAATGCCGGCGCCGGTGCACAGTCCTTGCATGGCCCGGAAGAAAACCAGTTGCCCAGTGCTTTGCGACAAGGCGCAACCGGCCGATGCCAGCGTAAAGGCCGCCAGGCCCCACAACACGACAGGACGGCGCCCCAGACTGTCTGAAATTGCACCATGAAACAGACTCATGAAGGCAAAGCCAAACAGATAGGCCGACAGGGTCTGCTGCATCTGCACGGGTGAGGCACCCAGCGATTGGGCAATGCCCGAGAAAGCTGGCAGATACGTATCAATAGAGAACGGGCCCAACATGCCCAGAACGGCCAGCAAGACCGCAAGAGCCCAGCGCGGTGCGCGCCAGAGCTGTTGTGCGTCCGGGTTCATGCTTGTCGCGCCATGTAAATCATCGGCAGATCAACCTTGTTTTGTTTGAGCCGCAAGTGTAGGTGAACGCGCATTGGACCTCATTTGACCTGGAGTGTCATGGTGATCCAGGATCGCCACAAAACTGCGGAACTGACAGCTAGACTCTGGGGTGCCATGGAAGCAAAAAAAATCATCCGCGACGCAGTCACGAACGTCACCTTGATGCGACAAACTGCCATCGACAAACCGGGGCTGGCGCTGGCCATTGTCCAGATCAAGAATTTTCAAGCCAGACGATTTGCGGGCACTTATTGTGATCTGCTTGCGTCTGACCAATACAAATCAGCAGCGCTGTTCTTTTTGGAAGAGTTGTACAGCGACAAGGACTATTCGGAGCGTGATGCCCAGTTTGTGCGCATGGCTGGCGCACTGGAGCGTCTCTTTCCCCAACAGGTGGTGCAGACCGCAGTTTCGCTGGCGCAACTGCACAGCCTGACGGAAGAGCTTGATCAGGCAATGGCCGAGGAATGGATCGCCAATGCCGGCCTGTCTGAAGTCGCGCGCTACGTTCTTGCCTGGCGTCGTGTTGGTCGGCGTGCAGACCGAAACCGACAGTTGGCAACAGTCATGGCCATCGGTAGCGAATTGAACCATCTGACACGCACACCGGGTCTGCGCGCAATGCTCAGGATGATGCGAGCACCGGCCAAACTGGCGCGACTGGGCGCCCTGCAGCGATTTCTTGAGACGGGGTTTGACACCTTCGCCGAAATGGGGCAAGAAAATGATGGCGCCAAACACTTTCTCGACCTCGTGACGGCGCGTGAATCCGATCTGATCGAACAGCTTTTTGACGCTGAGACTGTCACCTGCGAGACGAAAATCCTGCAGCTACTGGGGCAAACCCAGTAATCGGAACGACGGGTCCTGAGTCAAAATAGGCGCACAGGAGATTTCATGGAAAAAATCTGGTTAAAAAGCTATCCGCCCGGCGTGCCGCATGACATCAACCCGGAGCAATACCGGTCACTGACGCATATGCTGGAAGAGTCTTTTCAGAAAAATGCAAGCAGTCCTTTTTCAGTGTGTATGGAAAGCTGGATGAGCTACGGTGAGCTCGATCATCTTTCAGCCGCCTTGGGCGCCTGGCTTCAGGGCAAAGGACTTGAACCCGGAGCAAGGGTTGCCATCATGCTGCCGAACATCCCGCAGTTCCCCGTGACGATGGCCGGAGTCTTGCGGGCTGGTTTCACCTGTGTCAATGTGAATCCGCTCTACACCGCGCGCGAACTTGAACATCAACTCAAGGACTCTGGTGCCACCGCTATCGTTGTGCTGGAGAACTTTGCATCGGTGCTGGCAGAGGTCATTGACAACACGCCCATCAAGCATGTGCTTGTGGCGTCAATGGGGGACCTGCTCGGGTTCTGGTACGGACAATGGATCACTTTCGCAGTCAGGCATCTGGCCCGAATGGTGCCGGCCTACAAGCTGAATTTGCCGCAAGGCCGAACCGTCACGTCCTTCAAGCAAGCGCTCAATGAGGGCAAGGCAAAATCTTTCAAATCGGCAGCCACCACACTGGATTCTGTTGCATTCCTTCAGTACACAGGTGGCACGACTGGCCTGAGCAAGGGCGCAGTGCTGACGCATCGAAATATTGTGGCAGCGGTTTTGCAGGCAGAGGCCTGGTTCACGCCCGCCCTGGAACGCATCGGTGACATCCGCAAGATCAACAGCATCGCCGCATTGCCGCTGTATCACATATTTGCGCTTACGCTGTCATTGGTGGCGATTCGATGGGGTTCCTACCTGACCATGATTCCCAATCCCAGGGATTTTGGCGGATTCGTGGCAACGCTAAAAAAGCGCCCTTTCCATTTGCTTCCAGCGGTTAACACCCTGTTCAACGCTTTGTTGCAGCACCCCCAATTCAAAAGTGTCGATTTTTCAAACCTGTGTGTTTCCCAGGCGGGCGGTATGGCGGCCTTGGCCGGCACGGCCAAGCACTGGCTGGAAGTGACCGGTTGTCCGATGGTAGAGGGCTGGGGCATGAGCGAGACCTGCGCCATCGGCACCAATAACCCGGTAATGGCAAAGGAATTCTCTGGCAGCATCGGCTTGCCGCTCCCTGGCATCGACATAGCCATCAAAGACGATGCGGGTCAAACGCTTGCGCAAGGGCAGTCCGGTGAAATTTGCATCAGGGGCGCCAATGTGATGACCGGATACTACCGGCAACCCGAAGAAAACAAACACGCTTTCACGGCTGATGGCTTCATGCGCACCGGTGATGTGGGCATCATGGATGAGCGCGGCTACACAAAAATTGTGGATCGAAAGAAAGACATGATTCTGGTCAGCGGGTTCAATGTTTTCCCGAGTGAACTGGAAAATGTGATTTCACTTTGCGAAGGCGTGCTGGAGTGTGCCGTGATCGGCATAACAGACGAAAAACAGGGTGAGGCAATCAAGGCTTTCGTGGTCAAAGACGATCCCCATTTGTCAGAGGAAGATGTCGCGAAGTACTGTCAGCAAAACCTGACTGGCTACAAGCGGCCCAAGTACATTGAATTCCGAGACGAACTGCCAAAGTCGAATGTTGGCAAAGTGCTGCGTCGCGAACTGCGTGTTGGAAAGTAGCGGGAAAATCCAGGCCAAAAAAAACGCCCATTCATTCGAATGGGCGTTTCCGGTTTAATAGCCTGACGATGTCCTACTTTCACACGGGAATCCGCACTATCATCGGCGCAGAAGCGTTTCACTGTCCTGTTCGGGATGGGAAGGAGTGGTACCACCTCGCTATGGTCGTCAGGCATAACTTTTTGCCATCTTGACTGGGTCAAGACGACCAATTTATAGAGCTAATCAGCTTGTCGATTTTACGACACTGCTTGCGCAGTTATTTTGAATGCGTCAACTTGGCATAACATCCTTGAGACACTTACGTGAATCAAAGTTATAGGGTCAAGCCGCACGAGCAATTAGTATCAGTTAGCTTAACGCATTACTGCGCTTCCACACCTGACCTATCAACGTCCTGGTCTTGAACGACTCTTTAGGGGGCTCAAGGCCCCGGCAGATCTCATC
>CAIRAW010000031.1 GCA_903876735.1 uncultured beta proteobacterium
GGGCGTTCCATCGTGCCTCACGTTGTCACAGGCCATTAGCGCCCCATCGGCAAGTGTGATCCGACATCCCCACGGTTTCAGCAAGCACTCCATAGCCACCCGAGTCCAGGCGTGATCTTCGATTACCAAAATCAGTAGGCCATCCAGACTGTGCTCCGACGCAAACCTGCTGCCAAGCGGTAGTGGTTCACGATCGTCGCCAAAATCGATATTGTTGCTGCGCATGTTTTCCTCTCTGATACGATATTTTTAGATACCGGGACGAAGAGGTCTATCCCCCGAACGGGGGATATTGAGTCCAATTTATTGATAAATCTCAATTCCGGTGTCGAGCAATGCCGGATGCCAGCCCTGCTGGCGAAGTTGGGCTAGGGGTTCCAAAGGATCACGATTCGCTCTCTTATCCCCTTGTCGTTGCAAGGATCGGAGCGACGTGGCAACCCATCTCGCCCGAAGTCCTGGATTGCCGCACTTCGCTCGCAACGACGGAACCGGGTTTGTTTCGTAATTCAGGGTAGCGCCGGATTTCTCATGGCCAACATTTGCAACAATTCGCCCATGCATTTGGAAAGCTGACGGTCCAAGGCGACCTGGTAGCGCAGCAGACGGTCGGCTTCGTCGCTGGGGGGCATGGCAAGCCGGCGCAGCAGTTCGCGGCGGGCCGGGTAGTCGCGCACCAGGTCATCGACCTGCTGGCGGTGCTGCTGAACGTCGAGTAGGGCTTGCAGATCGGCCTGCAGACCCTCGGCCTGTGCAGCGGCGTCGTCAGACGCGCGCACACGCACCACTTCCAAGCCTTGTGCGCGAAACCCGATGCTCAGTTCTTTAAGCAACTCATTGTCACCCAACGTTTCCCTATTCACGCGCCGCAGCTGCGGCGCCGTCTGCGCCAAGGGACTGAACTGCCGCACCAAGGCCTGCAACTGCAGGCCTTGGTCCGCGGTGCCCATCTGCTGGCAATGCTGCTCAAGAAAGGCATGGGTGTGGGGTAGCCAGCTCGGCAGGTCGGCCAGCGTGCTTACACGCTGCCGGTTGGCCCTTATCTCAGCGCACATCTGCCCCAGCAGCGCGTCGTCCAGGCCGCGCGTGGGCGTCCGGTTGCCGCCCTGCAAAATACGCGCGGCCTCCGCCTGCGCCGCCGCGTTGTCGGCGCCCATGGCCGCCACGATGGTCTCCAGTGGCGGGAACGCGTTTTCTTGTGCCAACTGGTAGGCCGCTTCTTCGATCTCGTGCAGGCGCTGCAACTTGGCGGCACTGTGGGCAATGCGATCGATTTGCAGCTTTTCCAAGATGTTTTGCGGCTGGTATTGCGCCACCAGGTCGCTGCGCAAGGTGTCGACCAGGGTCGCCTCGGCTGCCGTCGCCGGCCGCGCCGCCGTCAGCCCATGTTTGAGCGCATTGTTGGCCACAATCGTGCGCCCCGCCGCCGTCTTGGGGCCGCCGGACCGGGTGCGATTGGGTAGTGACAAGGTCAAGCTCCTGATGCCTGCAACTGCTGACCGCGCCGGGCCACTGCGCGCGCCACTGCCTCGGCCAGGTCAAGACGGTACTCCTTGAGTACGAGCGCCTGGTCATAGAGGTGGCGGTCAATGTCCTTCATGGTCACTTCCATTTGCCGCTGGTACCAAGTTGACGCAACATCGCCGGTATTTTGCAGGGTCAGGGTCAAAATGCGCTGCTCGGCATCCAGCTGGCCCTGGCACTCCAAAAATGGGCCATTGTTCAGCAGCCACAGTTGCGGGTCGCCGATGAAGGGAATCAGGTAGTGCATCATGAAACCCGGCACCATGACCTCGCGCTTGACCACATTGCCGTAGTCTCTAGTGTCCATGACCCTGCCGATTTTAATTTTGAACTCCTCCCTTTTCATCTGCTCCAACTGCAGCACCAGCGGCGCGACCGACAACTGCTCAACGAAGGGCTGGGCCAAGGCGGCGGGGCTGGCGGCCAGAAGGTCCGCGTGGGTTATGCGGTCGGCCAGACTGCTGACTGACGCGAGTTTGGCTTTCAGATAGCCCGTAAGCCTGTCGCCGCCGAAGAGGCGGAATTCATTGTTGTCAGCCATCTGGTCCCCCTGAAAATGTTGCTTTGCAATCTGCTTCGAAGCTTACATGGCTGCGATTAGCCCCAAGATACCAAAGACCTTAAAACCATCGCAGCGAGGGCGCACCCCCCATAAAACACCGGTTCACCGTCATTGCGAGGAGCGACGCGGCAAGCGCACTGTCGGGATGTGAATGGTGCCGGGACAAGAATCACATGTCAAGTTGCTACCCGCATGGATGCTCGGCTTGTCGAATCCAGTGCTGAAAAATACCGCCATTTATGAAAACGTCCCCGTTAAGCTTTTGATATGGCGTGATTGACTGTGACATCAACTGCCTCGCGCGCGCACAACCCCTAGTGAATCGGTTTAGCGTTAGCTCAACGGGAATCGGTCGATTTACGAATCGGGCTTGTCAGACTTTGAGGGTACCCCGCCTCGAAAGCGTGAGGGCCGTGCGCAAAGGCAGCCCGACAGGCGGGTTAGTGCCCATTTCGGATGCTCCCGCTTGAGTCAAGCGGACGTTCGATTTCCGCAATGACCATCAACAAGCTGACATTGGAATCAGCAAGTCGTTTTCAATGTCTGCCCGGCTCTGGTGCAGCGGTTACTGCCGGCCGCCACGGTCAGCTTACCGATAGTCCAACTTCGTCAATTGGGCTGACAGTCGGCATCGCCCGACACCAAAATTGAGAATTATCAATAAATTGGGCTCAATATCCCCCGTTCGGGGGATAGATTTCTTCCTCGCTACATCTAAAAATCGCGCATCAGGGAGGAAACCATGCTCAATAACCATGTTAATTTTAGTAACGATCGTGAACCACTACCGCCTGGCAGCAGGTTTGCGTCGGAGCACAGTCTGGACGGCCTACTGATTTTGGTAATCGAAGATCACGCCTGGACTCGGGTGGCTATGGAGTGCTTGCTGAAACCGTGGGGATGTCGGATCACACTTGCCGATGGGGCGCTAATGGCCTGTGACAACGTGAGGCACGATGGAACGCCC
>CAIRAW010000032.1 GCA_903876735.1 uncultured beta proteobacterium
CAAACTCGGCTATGCGCGTGGTCTGGTCAAGTACTCGACCGACAACGCCATGGCGCAGGGCTGGACCCAGTCGCAGACGCTGCGCCATGTGCTGCGGCCGCGCGTGCTGGTCTACAGCGCCATCCTGGGCTCCATCGTGGTTGCCATGTTCGTCAGCCTGTCGCTGCGCACGCCCTTCAAGGTTGATGTGGTGCGCGATCGCGGCGTCACGGCGCGCCTGGTGGCCGGGGGCAGAATCGAGAACGTTTACCGCCTGCAGATCATGAACGCCACCGAGAAAGCGCAGCGCTACAAGATCACGGTCAACGGCCTGCCCGGACTGGAACTGAACTCGGAGAGCGTGCTGATGGTCGAATCAACGCAGGCGCGCTGGGTGCCGGTGCGGGTGCAGGCGCCGCATGATGCGGCCGCAGCGGGCTCGCACCCGATTCACTTCGAGATTGATGCGCTGGACTCAAGCGGTCATTTGCGTGAAAAATCAGCTTTTCTGCTGCCATCCCAATAACTAACTGAAGGTTTTATCCATGAGTACTTTTGAACACGCCAAACTGGTTAGCGACATCAATCACAACCTGGCAACCCTGCGCAAGTCGCAGCCCGATGCGATGCAGGCTTTTGGCCAACTGGCCCGCACGTCGCTGGCAGAAGGCGCCATCAGCGCCAAAAACAAAGAGCTGATTGCACTCGCCATCGGCGTGACGCAACACTGCTCGGGTTGCGTCGGCTTTCATGTCAAGGCGCTGATCAAGCTCGAGTGCACGCGCGCCGAACTCGACGAGATGCTCACCGTCTGCGTCTACATGGGCGGCGGACCAGCCCTGATGTACGCGGCCGAAGTGATCGCCGCCTGGGAAAGCATGACGGCGCCCAAATAGCACTCGCCAGGAATTTCCAGCCACTTAACGTGCCGACAGTCCCAAACTGAGCGGCACCGGTTTGCCAGGCGGAGATTCGATGGCCTGCGGCAAGGCTGCAACGGTGCGAGCCGGATCGGCGCCCTCCTCTTTCAACGCCAGCAGTATGGCGCTGGCGCGCCGGTTGCCGAGCGCCTGCAGTGTGTCGGGCGCCAGTGCCTGCTCCTGCACCAGCCGCTGCTCCAGCTTGCGGTAAAACGCGCGGGCATCGGCCACCTGTGGCTCGCCCTGCACCAGTTTGCCGGCACGCTGCAACAGCGACAGCTTCTCGGGCATCGCTGCGCTTGTGCCATCGGAAGCAGCCGGATCGACTGGCGCCTCGGCCGCCTTCTTTTCCCGATCCAGTTCGGCCGCGCCAAAGCGCTCGGCATAGAAGTCGCGCACCGCGCCGCGCAGCTTGCGGTCGCCCACATCGAGCGGTCCGGGCGCCTCGCCAGCCTCCAACTGGAGTCCGGCACGCTTGACGATCTCGCTGCGCACGGCGCGCCGCCTGAGCGCAGCGCCATCGGCCGCCTCGCTGTACTGAGCCGGCACCGAGAGCCCCAGTTGCGCGCGCTGGGCCAGCGCCTGCGCCAACTGTTTGAGTTTCTCGCGCTCAGGCGGCAGCAGACGATCGCTGCCGGGGTCGAACTCGATCGCCTCCAACTTGTCAGCGCTGATACCGAGCAGGCTGCCGAGCGCACGAAACGGTGCCGTCACGATCTTGCCCAGCAGATTGCCAAACGCCTTCCAGACCAGCGCGCCGTAGCTGAACTGCGGGTCGTCCATGTTGCCGCTCACCGGCAGGCCGAGGTCAATGCGGCCGTCGCTGTCCTTGAGGATGGCGATCGCCAGTTCCAGCGGCAATTTGAGCGCATCGGGACTGTCAACGCGCTCGCCCAGGACCAGCTTGTCGATGATGATCTGGTTCGCCCCTTCGAGCTGGCTGGCGCGCACCTTGTAACGCAGGTCGAGCGAAATCTTGCCCTCATTGATGCGGTAGCCGGCAAACTTCATGGCGTAAGGCGAGACCGACACCATGTCGATGTTCTTGAACAGCACATTGACATTGGTGTTGTCGCGCGGCGCAAACGGATTGAGTTCGCCGCGCACGCGCGCCAGGCCAAATTCGTCGACGCGGCCATCGAGCTCGATCTGGCTGCGCACATCTTCATCCGGGGACAGACCGTTGATCAGGCCATTGAGCTCAAAGACTTTGGCACCGAACTGCGGGCGCAAACTGAGGTCGGCGAAATCAAGCTTGGCATTGCTGATGCGCAGGCGCTGGATGCGCAGCGAAAACGGATCCGGCGCAGCGCTCGCCGGCTTGGTGCCTGCCCGCTGAACCAGCAAGCGCGCAGCGTTGAAGCTGCGGTCGTCCTCGATGATCAGCGTGGCAACCGGGTCAATCAGACGCAGTTCAGGAATCACCAGCGAATGGGGGCTGAGGCTGGCGCCGAGTTTGGCCGCGCTCAGGCTTTTCCACTGCGCAAACAATTCGCCGTCTTCTTCGTTGAGCTTGAGGTTGGCGATGTCAACAGCGCCGGCATAGCGCAGGGCAGCGCTGCGCCTGGCGCCAGCGCCTGCCGTCAAGCGCCCTTGCGCCGAGACGCTGCCACTGCCGATCTTGAGCTTGAGGTACTGCGCCAGCAGAGGCTGCAAGGGTGAAAGCGCCAGTTGCTTGATTTGAAGATCGGACGTGAGCTCGCCCGTTTTCGGCACCAGGCTGCCCTTGGCCAGCATCTGGCCGCCGGTGCCCAGCCCCAGGCTGGCGTCGAACCGCACGGTCTGGGCCAGGTTGCTGCTGGCGCCATCGAGTTTCAGCGCGAAATCCTGCACCTGCGTCTGGATGCCGGTGCCCTGGTCGGCCAGATCGGCGCCAAACCGGTTCAGTTCGACGCGTCGGGCCAGCACTTGCCAGGGCGCGCCGGGCACGGCCGGCGCCGCCGCGCTGGCACCGAAGCTCGGCAGACGCCGCAACAGCTCGAACTGGCCGTCGCGCTCGCGCGTCACTTGCAACTGGCCGCCCTCGGCATAGAGCCGGCCCAGCGTGACACGGCGCGCCGCGAGATCGAGTGCGCCCTCGGCAAAACCCAGTTGCGCGAGCTTGAACAGCATCTGGTCCGCACTGAGCAGCGCCAGATGGGCGAGTGAAAAGGAGGCGTCGGACAGCACCAGCTTGAAGGCACCTCCCGCCTGCGCCGCCTTCAATTTCAAGTGCAGCGCGAGCTGGTCCGCGCCCAGCTTGAGCGGCGGGTTGACTGTTTCATCGGTCGCGCTGAGCGCGAACTGATCGAGGTCGAGGGCACCGACTTCGAGTTGCCAGTCGGCGTTGCCCCTGGGGGCGCTGGCGCGGGCCGCTGGCGCCGGGGCGCTGACCAGCAGTTGGGCCAGATCGATGTCGCCCCTGGCATTGCGCTTGAACGCCAACTGGCCGCCAGCAACGCGCACCGCGCCCAGCCTGACTTCGCGGCTTGCCAGGTCGGCGCTGATCTGACTCAATTCAAGCCTGGGCAAGGTGGCAAAGGCATCGCGCGCGCCGCTGCGCTTCAAGCTCAACTCATGCAGCGCCACGGTGGCCTGCTTCAGACTGAAGTCGAGCTTGCCATCGACGTAGGCAAAACGGTAGGGCAGGCTGGCGCTGAGCTGGCCGCTTGCCAGGGCGGCATGGGTGTAGGACTTCAGGTAGGCCGTCAACTGCGACAGGGCGGCATTTTCCAGCGTAAGCTCACCGCTGCCGCGCAGCGGACTCAGCGAAGCTTCGCCCTTCCAGTGCAGCTTGCCGCCGTGGCCCGATTCGGCGCTGAGGGTGTAGTTGCTGGTCTGACCGGGCAGGGTGCTGAGATTGCCGAGTTCAAAAGCGATGCCCGAAAAGGTGTTGTCATAGCTGGCCCGACGGTCCTGCAGCACCAGCTTGCCCTGCTCCAGCACCAAGCGCGCGATGCTCAGTGCGGGCAAACCGGCAGCGCTGACCGACGCCTGCGGCTCGCGCCTGAAGGCGCCCAGCAGTTCGGCCAGATTGAACTGGCCGTCGGCGGCAATATGCAGGTTCGCGCTCGGTGCCGCGATGCGGATTTCGCCAAAGCACCAGGCGCGCCGGGCCAGCGACTGCCACTGCAGTTGCACATCGAGTTGGCCGATGGCAAGCAGTGGCGCACCGTCGGCCTCGGCCAGGCGCAGGTCCCGCGCCGCCAGTTGCAGGGTAAAGGGGTTGAAGCTGAGCGCGCCAATCGCGGCCTGACGCTTGAGCTCGGTCTGCACGTAGCGGGGCAACTCGGTCTTGAACGCCAGCGGCAGCAACCAGAAACCCGCCAGCGAATAGAGCGCCAACAAAGCACCCACCACCACCAGCCAGCGCTTCCACCGAATCGTCATCATCTGCAAATTTTGCCTCCGATGGTGAATGATGGCACGTTCTCAATACCCTGACTTGTCAATGCGCAAATCGGTCACTCTCACGATCCAGAATGGCGACGGAATATCATGAAAACCCTGCACATTGTCCAAAATCAACACGCAACGGGAGCCCCTTATGTCCGCCGCCACCGCCCACCCACTTCCCCCCTCTTACGCCCAAGCCTACGCCGCCTTTGACCTGATTGGCGCCGATGCGGTTTTGTCCAGAAAACCTGAGCAAGGCCTGAACGCCTGTATCGAATGCTGCGACCGCTACGCCGGGTCCGGCCGCGTGGCCCTGCTGTGGGAGAGCCAGAACGGGCAGAGCGAAAGCTATACCTTTGACCAGCTCAAGACGCTGTCAGCACAATTTGCCAACCTGCTGGTCGCCGCCGGCGTCAAACCGGGTGACCGAGTCGCCGGTCTGCTGCCACGTGTGCCAGCCTTGCTGATTGCCATTCTGGGGACCTGGCGCGCCGGCGCTGTTTACCAGCCCCTGTTTACCGCCTTCGGCGCCAAGGCCATCGAGCACCGGGTCGGCAGTTCGCAGGCCAGGCTCATCGTGACGGACACGGCCAACCGGTCCAAACTCGCCGACATCGCCAATCTGCCGTCGATCGTGACCGTCAGCGAGAGCGCCGATGCGGTCGCGGGCGACATCAATTTCTGGAGCGAGCTCAAGCGCTGCCCAACGCAGTTCGACCCGGTCATACGCAAGGCCGATGACCCGTTCATGATGATGTTCACATCCGGCACCACGGGACCGGCCAAGCCGCTGTTCGTGCCGCTCAAAGCGATCGCCTCGTTTGTCGGCTACATGCGCGACGCCGTTGACCTCAAACCCGAAGACAGCTTCTGGAATATTGCCGACCCGGGCTGGGCCTACGGCCTCTATTACGCCGTCACCGGGCCGCTGGCCATGGGCCACGCCACCGTGTTTTATGACGGTCCGTTCACGGTTGCCAGCCTGCTGCATGTGATCGACAAATACAAGATCAGCAACCTGGCCGGCTCGCCCACCGCCTACCGTCTGGTCATTGCAGCCGGCGCCGAGGCCGTGCAGGGGCTCAAGGGACGGCTTCGCGTCGTCAGCAGTGCGGGTGAGCCGCTCAATCCTGAAGTGATCCGCTGGTTCGCGAAGAACCTTGAGGTGCCGATCAACGACCACTACGGCCAGACCGAAACCGGCATGGTGCTGTGCAACCACCATGGCCTGAGCCACCCGGTGCACATCGGAGCTGCGGGCTTTTCCTCACCCGGCTACCGGGTCGTCGTGATCAATGAGCAAGGTGTCGAACTGGCACCCGGCCAGGCCGGCGCGCTGGCGGTGGACCGCACCCGCTCACCGCTGTTCTGGTTCACCGGCTACGAGGGCATGGCGACCGCTTCGCTGGGTCCGACCTATTACCTGACCGGCGACACCGCCGAATTGAACCCGGACGGAAGCATCAGCTTTGTCGGGCGTGCCGACGATGTCATCACATCGTCGGGCTACCGCATCGGTCCCTTTGATGTCGAAAGCGCGCTGCTTGAGCATCCGGCCGTCGTCGAAGCGGCGGTGATCGGCAAGCCCGACCCGGAACGCACCGAGATCATCAAGGCCTTTGTCGTGCTCAAAGCCAATGTCCAGCCGAGCGCGCAGTTGTCCGAGGAATTGCGCTTGCACGTGCGCACGCGCCTGTCGGCCCACGCCTACCCGCGCGAGATCGAGTTCATCGAGACCCTGCCCAAAACCCCCAGCGGCAAGGTGCAGCGCTTCATTCTGCGAAACCAGGAAGTGGCCAAGTAACGCAAGAGACAGCGGCGCGGCCGCTTGCTCGGAACAATCCGGAATTCCACTTTTTGTACTGGATCCGCATGAACCGCGTTCTCGCCCACACCGGGGCCAAGTACCCCATTCTTCAAGCCCCGATGGGCTGGATTGCCCGCACCCCATTGGCATCTGCCGTGTCACGCGCCGGCGGGCTTGGCATCATCGAGACCTCATCCGGCGAGGCCGCCATCTGCCAGGCCGAGATTGCCAAGATGCGTGCGCTGAACCTGCCTTTTGGCGTGAACCTGCCGATCCGATTCCTGAGCGACGACCAGATGCTGCGCTTTGTCTGCACATCGGGCGTCAAGTTCGTCACCACCTCGGCCGGCAGCCCGGCAAAATTCATCGCACCGCTGAAGGACGCGGGCATCACCGTCTACCATGCGGTGCCGACCGTGGACGCAGCGCTCAAGTGCGTCGATGCCGGCATTGACGGCCTGGTGGTGGAAGGCGCGGAAGGCGGCGGCTTCAAGAACCCGGAAGAGGTCTCGACGCTGGTCCTGCTGCAGGCAATTCGCGCACGCACCGACGTGCCCCTGATTGCGGCCGGCGGTATTTGCGACGGCCGTGGCATGGCGGCGGCTTTTGCGCTCGGCGCCGAGGGCATCCAGATGGGAACCCGCTTTGTCTGCTGCACCGAGAGCCCGGTGCACGCCAATTACAAGAATGCCATCGTCA
Source organism: uncultured beta proteobacterium (assembly GCA_903876735.1). GTDB lineage: Bacteria > Pseudomonadota > Gammaproteobacteria > Burkholderiales > Burkholderiaceae_C > Rhodoferax. The sequence goes on from CAIRAW010000032.1 coordinate 6,781, forward strand.
ACGCCAAGGAGACCGGAACCTGGATGCTGAACAAGAAATCAACACCCTGCATCCGCGCGCTCAAGTCAGAACGCACACAGGCGATTTTTGAGCAGGGACTGATGCCCCCCGACGCGCTCAAGGGCATCCTCGGCGTCTACTTCGACGGCGACATGGAAGCCGCACCCGCGCTGGCCGGCCAAAGCGTCGGCCTGATCGATTCAATCAAGTCGGCGCAGCAAATCATTGACGACACCGTCGCTGAATTTTTCGATATCACGGCTCGGCTCGGTGCTATGGCGCAGCGCCACGCATTTGCCTGAGGGCAAACCGCAGCTTAAGCGCGCATCTGGTACTGCGCCACGCCGGCGGCGTCGAGTTCGCAGCGCAGTTCGCCACGGTGCAGCAGGTAATTCAGACAAGCCTGGCTCTCTCCCGTGGCCAGGTTCAACAGGCTGGTGTCGGCGGCGTCGATGCTGCGTCCGAACAGGGCGGCAAAGACATCAATCGTGCGACGTGGCTCCTTGAGCGTGCGGCGCAGCCGGTCCAGCGTGCGCTCCTGCGACGCTGCCAGATAGTCGATCCGGGCGTGCAGACCACGGAAGCAGTCATTGTGCGAGGGCAATACCAGTACATCGTCGGGCACCTCGCGCCTGAGTTTGGCCAGGGAAGCGAGCCAGTCGTGCATCGGGTCAGCGTCCGGTTCGGTCGGGTGCACCGAGACGTTGGACGAGATGCGCGGCAGGACCTGGTCGCCCGAGATCAGCAGTTTCAGATCGGCGCAGTAGAGACAAGCGTGCTCGGGCGAATGACCCGTGCCGACGATGACGCGCCAGGTGTGCGCGCCAATCCTGATTTCTTCGCCATCCTTGATGCGCCGGTAGCTTTCGGGCAGGGCATGGATGTGCTTGCCAAAGTTGCCAAAACGGGCCTGGTATTTTTCAATCGCCTCGTCGTGCCAGCCGGCCCGGCGGTAGAACTTGACGCCGTCCTCGGGCGCTTCGCGGCCGGTGTCGGCCGTCAGCACGCGGCAGTTCAGGTATTCAAGCTGGGTCATCCACAAACGGCAATTGAATTTGCGCGTCAACCAGCCGGCCATGCCAATATGGTCGGGGTGCATGTGGGTGGCAAAAATCCGGGTCAAGGGGCGCTGCTCGGTGGTATTGGCGAATATTTCGCGCCATGCCGCCAGGGTTTCATCGGTGCGCATGCCGGTATCGACCACGGCCCAACCCACCTCATCCTCCAGTCCCCAGACGTTGATGTGGTTGAGAACAAAGGGCAGCGGCATGCGCATCCAGACCACGCCGGGCGCAATCTCGATCACCTTGCCCGGCAGGGGCGCCGTCTCGAAAGGGTAAATCAGCGTCGGCTTCTCAAGTTTCTCTCTTTGCAGCGGGTTATCGGTCATGGTGGCACTTTCACAAGAATCGGCACGACACCCATGGTAGCGGCAGACGCCCCTTCTTGACCGCCATCGCGCGCTGGGCAGCAGTTGGCAAGCAAGAATGAACGGTTGGCCTGCAGCAGCCAGTAGCTCCGCAGGGCCGCTTTAGGAGACGGTCATCGCTGGCAGCCTGCTGAATGTTTAATTTCGAGATGTCGCTTGCGTTGGCGAAATTGCACATGAAATGACTCTTGAGAAATGTCACAGGCATCCATTCATTAGGAAAGGCTTTGCTATTCGGTTGAATTGGGCGTAACCTTTGAGCTCTAGCATAGTGTTCGGGTTCCACAATATGGCCGACCAGAAGGCGTCAAACGCAGCCCCAAAAACCAACGCCACCGCGTCCGAAGGGGGGGGCTTGAACACACCCTTGGCAATTGACAAGGAGGCATTGCGCAGGCGTGCTGAAACCATCGCACAACAAGAGTATGTCGGTTTGCGTGATCAAAACGAACGCTTGTGGCCTGCTGCGGCCCAGCAAGCGCTTTACGAACTGCGCGTTCACCAGATCGAACTGGAGATGCAGAACGAAGAACTGCGCCAGACACAACAGGCGCTTGACATCCAGCGAGAGCGCTATTTTGACCTCTACGACTTGGCGCCGGTCGGTTATTGCACGGTTAGTGCCAAGGGCCTGATTCTGGAGGCCAATCTGACTGCCGCCAATATGATGGGCGCGCCTCGCAATGCGCTGGTCAAGCAGCCTTTGAGTCGCTTCATCAATCGATCGGATCAGGATACTTACTACCTGCGCTGCAAGCAACTTCTTGAAACCGGCCAAGCCCAGACCTTCGAACTTCAGATCGTGCCTGGGCACGGCACACCATTCTGGGCCAACTTGATGGCCACTGCGGCGCACAGCGATGGCGTCCCAGTGATGCGCATGGTGCTGAGCGACATCAGCGAACGCAAGCGGGCCGAAGAACTGGTGCGCGAACTGGCTTACTACGACCCGCTAACCGGCTTGGCCAACCGGATGCTCCTGAAAGATCGACTGACCCAGTCCATGCTGGCGGGCCAGCGCAGTGGCACCTATGGCGCCCTGATATTTCTCGACATGGATAATTTCAAACCCCTCAATGACCGGCACGGCCACGGCGCCGGTGATCTGCTGTTGGCGGAGGTGGCAAGACGGCTCAAGAGTTGTGTACGTCAGATTGACACGGTCGCCCGTTTTGGCGGTGACGAGTTTGTCGTACTGCTGGAGGACCTGACTTCGGACAAGGCGCAGGCACACAGTCAGGCGGATATGGTAGCCGGCAAAATTCTCAGCCTGCTGGCTGATTCCTATGTGCTGCAAACCGTGACTGGGGAGTTCGGCGTGCCACAAACCATCGAGCACAAGTGCACAGCCAGCATCGGTGTGGCCTTGTTTCTGGGTCAGGACAGCACTGGCGAAGAGGTTCTCAAGTGGGCCGATCTGGCGATGTACAACGCCAAGGATGCCGGACGCAACACGGTATGCTTTTGCGATGCTCAGATGTGGAACGAGAATACAACCCGCCAGATTCTTGAGGAAGACCTGCACGACGCTGTTCTGAAGAAGCAGTTCTGTGTTTATTTTCAAGCCCAGTTTGATCGCCGGAACCAGGTCATCGGTGCTGATGCGCTGCTGCGATGGCAGCATCCGAGCCGCGGCTGGGTATCACCACGCGAGTTCATTCCAAAGGCAGAGAGAACCGGCTTGATCTTGCCGATGGGTCTGTGGGTTCTGGAGTCGGCCTGCGTCCAATTGGCGCTGTGGGACAAGCGGGTCGAGACGGCCGATCTGACGGTGACTGTGAATGTCAGTGGGCGTCAATTGGTTCAACGAGACTTTGTCGATCAGGTCATGGCAATACTGGCGCGAACGGGTGCCAAACCACAGCGGCTCAAGCTGGAGATGAAAGAAAGCGTGTTGATCGCTGACGTTGAAAGCGTCATCACCAAGATAAGTGCGCTCAAAGCCGAGGGCATTGGCATATCGCTGGACGACTTTGGCAAGGGCTACTCATCCCTGTCTAGCCTTAACCGTCTGCCGCTGGACCAAATCAAAATCGATCAGGATTTTGTACGAGACATCTTGATCGACCCCGACGATGCCGCGATTGCCAAAATGGTGGTGGCGTTAGCGGACAGTATGGAAGTGGCTGTGATCGCTGAGGGCGTGGAGACTCAGGCACAGCGCGACTTCCTTGCCGAGCTTGGTTGCCATAAGTACCAGGGCCACCTGTTAAGCCCAGCGCTACCGGCGCACGAATTCGAGGCTCTTTTGGCGCGATTACGAGCCTGAGTCTAGCCAATATACCAAACGGCAAAACGTCTGCCAATCTTTCACCTGAATCACCGCTCTGACTCAGTGGATTGGTGCGGGCAGATCGAAAAGTTGCACCCGCGGTTTGTGTTTTTTTGACGTACGCGCTTCCCCGACTAAGAAACTGGCAACACAAACCTCCGCATCGATCGGCATTGGGCGTGACAGTGCAATTACGCTTTCGGCCAACAACGGCAAGAACGTATGACCGGCCTCAAGTCACCGGCGCGGGGTTGAACAACACCAGCGCGTTGTGCAGTTTCCAGTGCTCGGCCCAGGTCTTCTTGCGGCCACTGGCCACCTCTAGCATCAGGTGAAACAGTTCCCAACCCACACCTTCGATGCTGCCCGTACCGTCGGCGATCGTTCCGGCATTGACGTCCATCAGGTCATGCCAGCGCCGTGCCAGGTCGCTGCGCGTAGCGACCTTGATGACGGGCACTTCGGCCAGGCCATACGGTGTGCCACGACCAGTGGTGAACACGTGCAGGTTCATGCCGGCGGCGAGTTGCAAGGTGCCGCAGATGAAATCGCTGGCCGGGGTAGCGGCGTAAGTCAGGCCTTTGGCCTTGAGTTTTTCGCCCGGTGCGATCACGTTTGAAATCGGCGCCGTGCCGGATTTCACGATGGAACCCATCGCCTTCTCCACGATGTTGGACAAGCCGCCCAGTTTGTTGCCGGGGGTGGTGTTGGCGCTGCGGTCCACGCTGCCGCGCTGCAGGTAGGCGTCGTACCACGCCATCTCACGGATCATGGCCTGCGCCACCTCGGGCGTGGCGGCACGCGCGGTGAGTTGGGCGATGCCGTCGCGCACCTCGGTGGTCTCGGAGAACATCACGCTGGCGCCGGCGCGCACCAACAGGTCGGTGCAAAAACCCACTGCCGGATTGGCCGTGATACCCGAGAACGCATCGCTGCCGCCACACTGCACACCAACCACCAGTTCGCTGGCCGGCACAGTTTCGCGTCGACGCGCGTTGAGCCGGTACAAGTGGTCTTTGGCGTGGTGCATGATCGAATCGACCATGGACATGAAGCCGATGTGCGCATCGTCCTGCAGGCACACCACGTCGAGTTGCTCCTTGCGCTCATCAAGCAGTGGGATGGAACCCGGTGGCAGCAGGCGCTGCGGCTGCAGCTTTTCACAACCGAGGCTCACCACCATCACTTCGCCGCCAAAGTTCGGGTTCAGGCTGATGTTGCGCAGGGTGCGAATCGGCACGACGGCGTCGGGCGCGTCAATCGCCACGCCACAACCGTAGCTGTGCGCCAGCGCCACCACATCATCGACATGGGGAAACAGCGGCAACAACTCGGCCCGGATGCGCTTGACAGCAAACTCGGTAACGCCGGCCACACACTGCACGGTCTGCGTGATGGCCAGGATGTTGCGCGTGCCGACCGAGCCATCGGCGTTGCGATAACCCTCGAATGTGAATCCTTCCAGAGGCGCCAGGGGATCCGACTTGACGGTGGCCAGCGGCAGGTCGTCAAGGCCGCGCGCGTCGGGCATTCGAAGCAGCCGCTCGTTGACCCAGCTTCCAGCGGGAATGGCCTGGAGCGCAAAGCCGATCGGAACCGCGTAACGCAGCACGGGTGCGTCCATCGCCAGGTCCACCAATGCCACCTTGTGGCCTTGCGGCACGGGCTCGCGCAACACCAGACCCGATGCCAGCACGGCGCCCGCTGGCAAGCCACCGTTGTTGGCCACAATGGCCACGTTGTCGCGCTCATCGATACGGATGACGATGGGCACGCTGCTCAATTTTTCCGAGGCTTCTGGCATCGGTATCTCCTATCATGCGGGTACGCTACTTGGGCGAACCGCCAAAAAATTGTAAACTGTTTGGTAGCGGTACCATTATCCAGCATTCATGAGCAAATCGAACAACAGCAAACGCGCCCGCCGTGGCAGTGGCGCCATCACCTTGCGTGACGTGGCCAAACTGGCGGGCGTGGCGCCCATCACGGCGTCGCGCGCGGTCAACACGCCCGAGCAGGTGTCACCGGATGCGCTCAAGAAAGTGCTCGATGCGGTGCAGCGCACCGGCTATGTTCCCAATCGCATGGCCGGCGGGCTTGCATCCTCGCGCAGCCGTCTGATCGCTGCCGTTGTGCCCAGCACGGTCATGTCGGTCTTCATGGAAACCATCGAGTCCCTCAATGGCGCCCTGTTCGACGCCGGCTACCAACTGATGCTGGGGCAGTCAGGCTACTCCGCCGCGCGCGAAGACTCGCTGCTCGAAGCCGTGATTGGCCGGCGACCGGACGGCATTTTCCTGACCGGCATCCTGCCGCCGGGCAAGAGCCGCACGCGCCTGCTGGCCTCGGGCATCCCGGTGGTCGAGACCTGGGACCTGACGCCAACGCCGATTGACATGCTGATCGGGTTTTCCCACTCGGACATTGGGCGCGCCGTCGCCAACTTCCTGCTGGACAAGGGGCGCAGACGCCTGGCTGTGGTCAGGGCCGATGACGAACGGGCGGCACGGCGTGCCACGGCCTTTGCCGACACCGCCCTGCAGCGCGGGCAAACGCCGGTCTTTGTCGTCAACGTCGGGGATTCGCGCTCGCTCGCCAGCGGACGTGAAGCGATGGTGCGGATTTTGAACGAGGCGCCCGATGTGGACGCCATCTTCTGCAGTTCAGACCTGCTGGCCCTGGGCGTCATGACCGAAGCCCGGGCGCAGGGTGTGGCGGTGCCCGATCGAATGGCGATTATCGGTTTTGGCGATGTGCCGTTTCTGGCCGACATGGTGCCGGCCCTGAGCACGGTGCGCATCAACGGCGCCGACATTGGCAAACAGGCCGCACGCTTTCTGATCGAGCGGGCCGAGGGGCGAGCGGTTACGCCCTGCGTTGTTGACGTCGGCTTCGCCATCGTCGAACGCGACACCAGCTAATCAGGGTAAACCCTAGGGTCAAACCCGTTGACGCCAAAATTTGGTAGCGCTACCATCTGGGGCATCAAATGGTACCGCTACCAAAGGATGGATATGAAAAAACTGCTTTGCACCCTTTTTGCATCACTGGCCATGACGTCCGCCATGGCCTGGCCCGACAAGCCCGTCACGCTCATCGTGCCCTTTCCGCCGGGCGGCTCGACCGACCTGATTGCCCGCACGCTGCTGCCCAAGTTGCAGGAAAAGCTGGGCGGCACTTTCATTGTTGACAACAAAGCCGGGGCAACCGGCACCATTGGCGCCGGTATCGCGACCCACGCCGCGCCCGACGGCCACACGCTTTTTGTTTCGTCGCTGGGTCCGTTCGTCATCGCGCCGCACCTGCTGGCCAAGGTGCCCTACGACGCGCTGAAGGACTTTGATTACATTACCGTCGCGGTTCAGGCGCCCAATGTGCTGGTGGTGCCGGCCAAGTCGCCCCACAAATCGATGGCCGATGTCATTGCCTATGAGAAGGCAAACCCGGGCAAGATGAGTTTTGCATCCTCCGGCAACGGCAGCAGCGACCATCTGACGGCCGAACTGTTCTGGCTGCAAACCGGAACCAGCGGCATCCATGTGCCCTACAAAGGCGGCGGCCCGGTCATGACCGATTTGCTCGGCAGCCAGGTCGACTCCTCGTTCATGAACATCAACACGGCGATGCCGCAAATCCTGGCTGGCAAACTGCGGGCACTAGCCATCACAAGCGCCAAACGCTCGCCCCTGTTGCCGAACGTGCAGACGATGGAAGAAGCCGGCATCAAGGAGGCCAACGTCCAGTCCTGGCAGGCGATTGCCGCGCCGCGCGGTTTGCCGCTTGAGATCAAAACCAAGTTGCACGCCGCCATCGTGGCGGGTCTGAACGACCCTCAGGTCAAGGCAAAACTGCTGGACCTCGGCTTCGAGATCGTTGCCAACACGCCCGAGCAGTTCACCGCTTTCCAGGCAGCCGAATTCGCGCGCTGGAAAAAGCTCATCGAAACGCGCAAGATTTCCGCAGACTGAATCGACTGACCCGCACTTATGAGCAGATCAGACGCACCGGTCATTACCGCACTGCGGGCCATTCCGGTAGCGGGGCATGACAGCATGCTGCTGAACCTGTCTGGCGCGCACGGCCCCTTTTTCACCCGCAATCTCCTGGTGCTGACCGACAGCGCGGGCCGCACCGGGATCGGCGAAGTTCCCGGAGGTGAAAAAATCCGCATCACGCTGGAGGATGCTGCCGAAATCGTCGTCGGGCAATCGATAGGCAACGTGCAGGCCGTGCTGGCCACCATGCGCACGCGCTTTGCCGATCGCGACACCGGTGGTCGCGGCTTGCAGACCTTCGATTTGCGCACCACGATCCACGCCGTGACAGCGGTGGAATCAGCCCTGCTCGACCTGCTGGGCCAGCACCTCAATGTGCCGGTGGCTGCCCTGCTCGGCGAAGGCCAGCAGCGCAGTGCGGTCGAGATGCTCGGCTACCTGTTCTTCATTGGCGAGCGCGGCAAGACCGACCTCCCCTATCGCGATGAAAGCACAGCCGAGAACGCCTGGTTTCGCCTGCGCAATGAGCAGGCACTGACGCCCGAGTCGATCGTGCGTCAGGCCGAGGCAGCGCACGCGCGCTATGGCTTCAACGACTTCAAGCTCAAGGGCGGCGTGCTGCGTGGTGAAGAAGAAATCGCAGCCATGACGGCCCTGCACGAGCGTTTCCCGCAAGCGCGCGTCACGCTCGACCCGAATGGCGGTTGGCTGCTCAAGGACGCCGTACGCCTGATGCGCGACATGCGCGGCGTCGTCGCCTATGCCGAAGACCCGTGTGGTGCCGAGGACGGATTTTCCGGGCGCGAGGTGATGGCCGAGTTCCGCCGCGCCACCGGTCTGCCCACGGCGACCAATATGGTGGCAACCGACTGGCGCCAGTTGACGCATTCGCTGTCGCTGCAAAGCGTCGACATCCCGCTGGCCGATCCGCATTTCTGGACCATGGCGGGATCGGTGCGCGTAGCGCAGACCTGTCGCGACTGGGGCCTGACCTGGGGCTCGCACTCAAACAACCATTTCGATGTGTCGCTCGCCATGTTCACGCAAGTGGCAGCTGCTGCACCGGGCAAGGTGACAGCCATCGACACGCACTGGATCTGGCAGGACGGCCAGCGCCTGACGCAGGAGCCGCTGCAGATTGTCGGCGGCCTGGTACAGGTGCCGAAAAAGCCGGGTCTGGGCGTAGTACTCGACATGGTCGAGGTCGAGAAAGCGCACCAACTCTACAAGCAGCATGGTCTGGGCGCACGCGACGACGCCATGGCCATGCAATACCTGATTCCCGGTTGGGCCTTCAACCCGAAACGCCCGGCCCTTGACCGCTAGAAAGAGACCATGAGACCCAACCGTTTACGCAGCATCTGGCAAGCCGGCGGCGCCGTTGTCAATGGCTGGCTGGCCATCCCGAATAGCTTTTCTGCCGAAACCATGGCGCACCAGGGCTGGGATTCACTCACCATCGACCTGCAGCACGGCGTGGTCGATTACCAGGCCATGCTCACCATGCTGCAAGCGATCTCGACGACCGCCACCGTTCCGGTGGTGCGTGTGCCCTGGCTGGAACCCGGCATCCTGATGAAGACGCTGGACGCCGGTGCCTACGGCGTCATCTGCCCGATGGTCAACAACCGCGAAGAAGCGCAAAAGCTCGTGGCCTACACCCACTACGCACCGCGCGGCACGCGCAGCTTTGGCCCGGTGCGCGCACTGCTGTACAGCGGCGCCGACTATCCCCAGCACGCCAACGACACCATCGTCACCTTCGCGATGATCGAGACCGCCGCCGCACTCGACAATCTTGACGACATCCTGTCCGTGGAAGGGCTGGACGCGATCTACATCGGCCCGTCCGACCTGTCGCTGGCCCTGGGCTGCACGCCTACTTTTGACGATCTGGACCCCAAGGCCGCCGAGGCGGTTGACCACATCCTGGCGCGCGCCAAGGCGCACGGCGTAGTGGCCGGCATCCATAACGGAACACCTGAGGCAGCGCTCAAGCGCATCGCGAAGGGTTTTCAGTTTGTCACCATCAGTTCTGACGCACGGCTGATGGCAGCCGGCGCGCAAGCGGTGGTCGCCAAAATGCGCGCGGGCCCGGCGCCCAAGGCCGGCGGCGCGTATTAAGCGACGGACGCTGCCAAGAATAGAACAATGCATCAAGGGAAAAACGCACTATGAAGATCGGATTTATCGGCCTGGGCATCATGGGCGCCCCGATGGCGCTGCACCTTGTCAACGACGGCCATCAACTGTTCGTGAACACTGTGGGCAAGCTGCCTGAGAGCATTGCAGCGACAGCGGCGACGGTTTGCGCCAGCGCCGAAGAGGTGACGCGTCATGCCGACATCGTTTTCATCATGGTGCCCGATACGCCCGACGTTGAGGCCGTGCTGTTCGGTGCCGGCGGCGTCGCCGCGGGGCTGCTGGGCGCGGCGCGCAAGATCATCGTCGACATGAGCTCGATTTCGCCGATCGCGACCAAGGCCTTTGCGCAGAAAATCAACGCGCTGGGTGCCGACTACATCGACGCGCCGGTCTCCGGTGGCGAAGTCGGCGCCAAGGCGGCGTCGCTGACCATCATGTGCGGCGGCACCGAGCAAGCGTTCGAGACGGTGCGCCCGCTGTTCGAAAAAATGGGCAAGAACATCACGCTGGTCGGCGGCAACGGCGACGGCCAGACCACCAAGGTGGCGAACCAGATCATCGTTGCGCTCAACATCGCCGCCGTCGGTGAAGCGCTGTTGTTCGCCAGCAAGGCCGGCGCCGATCCGGCCAAGGTGCGCCAGGCCCTGATGGGCGGTTTTGCATCAAGCCGCATCCTCGAAGTGCATGGCGAACGCATGATCAAGCGCACCTTCAACCCGGGCTTTCGCATCCGGCTGCACCAGAAGGATTTGAACCTGGCCCTGCAAGGCGCTCGCGAGTTGGGTGTGTGCCTGCCGCAGACCGCCGGTGCGGCGCAGCTGATGCAAGCCTGCGCTGCCAACGGCATGGCCGAGCTTGACCACTCGGCGCTGGTCAAGGCGCTGGAGTTGATGGCCAACCACGAGGTCGCCAAGGCCTGAGCGGCCAGGGCGCGCACGCAGGCGCCGACGGTCGCCTCTTGCATTAAAGTAGCCGCCATGACTGCCTCGCCTGATCTCGACCCCAAGCGCCTGCTGCGCGCCCTGTTTGACGCGGCCGTGGCAGCCGCCCAGCCCGCCCTGTGCCTGCCGCCCTGCCTGCCCTTGCCGCCCAAAGGGCGAACCATCGTCATCGGCGCCGGCAAAGCCTCGGCCGCCATGGCCCGCGTGCTGGAAGATCACTGGCCTGGCCCGCTGGAAGGCCTTGTCGTCACCCGCTACGGCTACCAGGTGCCGTGTCAGCGCATCGAAATCGTGCAGGCCGCGCATCCGGTGCCCGACGCCGCCGGGCAGCACGCAACCGAGCGCATCCTGGAACTGGTGCGCGGTCTCAGCGCCGACGACCTGGTCATCGCCCTGATCTCCGGCGGCGGCTCCTCGCTGCTCGTGGCGCCCACGCCTGGCCTGACACTCGCCGACAAGCAGGCGGTCAACACAGCGCTGCTCAGAAGCGGCGCCACGATTTCAGAAATGAACTGCGTGCGCCGCCATCTCTCCGCCATCAAGGGCGGGCGTCTTGGGGCCGCCTGCCATCCGGCCCGCTTGGTGACCCTGTTGATCTCCGATGTGCCCGGTGATGCGCCGGTTGACATTGCTTCGGGCCCGACGGTGGCCGACCCCAGCACCTGTGCCGATGCGCTGGCGATCGTCGCGCGCTACTCGATCTCCTTGCCGCCGGCGGTGCGCGCTCTGCTCGAAAGCGGCGCGGGCGAATCGGTCAAACCGGGCAACCCCAAACTGGCGGGAATCGAAACGCGGGTCATCACGGCGCCGCAGATCGCGCTCGAAGCGGCGGCGCAGCGCGCGCGCGCGGCCGGCTTCACGCCCTACATCCTGAGCGACAGCCTCGAAGGCGAGGCGCGCGACATCGGCAAGGCACACGCTGGCCTTGCACGCCAGGTCGTGCTGCATGGCCAGCCGTTCAAGCCGCCCTGCGTGCTACTCTCCGGAGGCGAAACCACGGTGACCTTGCGCGGCACCGGGCGCGGTGGACGCAACGTCGAGTTTCTGCTGGCGCTCGGTCTGGCGCTCGACGGCCTGGCGGGCGTGCACGCGATCGCCGGGGACACCGACGGTGTTGACGGCATTGAAGAAATTGCCGGCGCCAGCCTGAGCCCCGACACGCTGGCACGGGCCTGGGCGCAAGGCATCAACCCGCGCGCCAGCCTCGACAACAACGACGGTCACGGCTTCTTTCAGGCGCTGGGCGATTCGGTCGTGACCGGGCCCACCCTGACCAACGTCAACGACTTTCGCGCCATCCTGATCGAGGGGCCAGGCTAAGGCAAGGGAGCCGGGACCGGGTGGTTTCGGTAGATGGCGGTCGCATAAAGCAGGTTGCTCAGCAGCCAGCCGTTGGCGATGATCAGACCCAGACCAGCCGGATAAGAAAACCAGTCCGGCCAGAAGACAGCCAGCAGCAAGAGCAGGCAGGACGCAAGGTGTGACAGCAGTTGCCGGTCTATGCGTTTTTGCGGCAGAACCTTCTTCATGTTCGGTGCCAGCACGCGGCCAGCGCCCCGGTTTTGCAGATGCAGCCAGACCAGAAACGGCACAATCTTGTAGAGCATGCCGGTCACCACCGAGGCGAAGCCACCGAACAGCAGCAACACGCCAAACAACAGCGGCCAGCCCTGCCAGGCATCCACTTCGGCGTTCAGGTGGGCCACCAGCCACACGGCACAGGCGAGCAGGCCCGAGACCATGGCCGCGTTCCAGAAATGATGGCTGGCGTCGCGTTTGGGGCGTTTGCTCAGGCGCAGGATATTGAGGGTCACGCCGCAAAAGACCGCGCCGCAAGCCAGCGTGGCAGCGCCAAACAGCGCCGTTGCATGGCCCCAGCCGGCCAGTTCCGTGCAAGTCCACAACAGCACGCAAGCAAAGGCGACGCGCACAAAGTTGCGCCCAAACCAGGCCGGGTACTCGGGCGTCAGCTGGAACATCGGAACCACCACAAAGGCCACCGCCGCCAGCACAATGCAACTCCAGGCCATGAAACCCCAGCCCAGGTGCAAATCGGTCAGTTGCAGCATCGGCCAATTGAGTGACAAGCCCAGCGCAAGGATGAGCAGCAGACCCGAAACCAGCGTCCCGCTCAAACCCAGGATCGCCGCTTTCAAGCCCAGCAGCGTCGGGTTCGACGCGCCAATGCCGTACAGTGCGCGCGCTGCGGCCCAGACGAACAATACAAGACCTGCGCCCAGGAAAATGCCCGCTGCACCAAACAGCGGGGGCGCATAGCTCAGAAAGGCGGCCGCCAGAAACAGGACACCCGGCGTGATGGCGGCGTGCACCAGGGTGGCGACTTGCAGCGGCCGCGCCAGATTGGCGCCGACCACCACTGGCAACAACTGCTGCAGCGCGCCCAGCATCACCTGCAGCATGAAGCCGGCCGTGATCAGATGGGTGAAGGCCAGCGTCGCCGGCGTCCAGCGTGATGCCAGAATTTCGGGCCCCGCGTACAGCAGCAGCGCACCGGCCAGCATGGCAAACAGCGGCGCCGTCAGAAAATAGCGCAGCGGCGCACTGATCGGCGGTGCCTGCTCAAAGGACAGAAGTGCCTGCATCAGTCAGTCTTGCGCCAGATGCGAATTTCAAAAACACCGTCGACTGTGCGCTGCGTCTGATGCAGAAACGCCTGCCGCTCCAGAGCCTGGTAAAGCGGGTGCGGCTCACGCGGCAAGAGCAACAGGACCGACTCGCCAGCGCCCATGGCGTCGAGCGCGGCCATGGTTCGCACGAACGGCTCGGGCGGCTCCAACCCGCGCCCGTCAATGACCGTGCAGGCCGGCGTCTGGTTCATGCGTGATAGCCGTGCGCTTGCTGAAGCGTTTGTCCGATGCTCCGCAACAACGCATCCGCCTGATCTTTCAAATGCTCATCACACATGGGGTAGAGCACATGCTCTTCCTTCATGTTGTGCTGCTGCACCATGATCAACAGGGTTTCCGCATTGCCGGCATAGTCGTCGGAATCCTTGTCGTGCAGCGATTGCAGCGCCGCGCTCAGCAACTCGCGCATCTGTGCGTGCTCGACGCGCATGACCTCGGTCGGTCCGCGTGTCATGCCGGTTTTCGCTTCAAACGCCGGGAACAGGATCGCTTCTTCGGCGACGAAGTGCTGTTCCATGGCGCTGTGCAGTTCAGCGAAGGCGCTTGCTGCACGCCCCCAGTCCGACTTTGAGACCGCCTGCTCAACGGCAGCAAACAGGTCATCGCAATGGCGGTGGTCGTCGAGCAGGGAAGTTTTGATGGTGGTCATGGGAAAGTCTTTCTATCTTTTGTCATTGCGAGCGTAGCGAAGCAATCCATGAATTCAAACTGCATGGATTGCCACGTCGCTGGCGCTCCTCGCAATGACGAAGATCAGGTGCTGGCTTTCGGTGCGCTGGCCTCGGCCTGGCGTTTGTATTCGGACAAGGGCTGCACGTCGGGCGCCGTGCAGCGACGCCGATCAGGTTCGACCGCTGTGAGCGGCGTGCACGGCACCATGGAGCGGCGCGATTCAACGCAGAGTTGCTGGTAGGTGGCAGTGGCCTTGAGTTTCCAGGCCATCTCGTCCTCGGTCAGGGGTCGCACCACCTTGGCCGGCACGCCGACTGCCAGGCTGCGCGGCGGGATCACGCTCTTGGCCGCCACAAAAGCCGAGGCCGAGATGATGGAAGACTCGCCGATTTCAGCGAAGTCCATCACCACCGCATTCATGCCCACCAGCACATTGCGCCGCAGCGTGCAGGCGTGGATGATGGCGCCGTGCCCGACATGGCCGTTCTCTTCGATCACGGTGTCGGTACCCGGAAAACCGTGCACCACCGCCGAATCCTGGATGTTGGAGCCGGCACCGATGATGATGCGCCCGAGGTCGCCGCGCAGCGAGGCGCAGGGCGCCACATAGACACCGGCGCCGATGATGACATCGCCGATCACCACCGCAGCCGGGTGCACAAAGGCGCTCGGGTCGATGACGGGAACCACCCCGTCGTAGGAATAGATATGGGCCATCAGGCTTTGGGCTTGGCCAGAACCTGCTCAGCGAACTTGTCGTCGAACAGCGCGCCTTCGGCCACCAGTTGGCGGTACTTGACGAAGTCGATCACGTCCTTGCCGGTGGCTTTCTTGGCGTCGAACGCATTGAATCCCAGATAGGCTTCGTGGTTCATGTTGGCGGCCAGCCAGTGGCGGTTGGCCAGCTTGAACTGGTCCCAGAAGAACTTCTTCTTGCCGCGAATGCCGTCGATCGACTTGATCAGGCAATGCGGGAACAGGTTGGTGAACTTCCACAACAACTCATTGACGGCAGCGTCGAGCCGGCTGAAGTCGGTCGTGCACTGCGCCATCAGTTCCTTGGCGGCCTTGACCTGGTCGGCGGCAATCGCTTCGCCATAGACCAGTTCGCCATCGTCCACATAGGCGTCGGTGCGCACCATCGGGTTGCGCACCCATGCGCCGTCTTTTTTCAGCACCGGCACCACCTTGGTCACCAGGTTCTTGGTCTTCATCTTGTAGGCGCTCCAGGTCTCGCAGGAGACGCAGTTGTACATCGCGTCTTCCATGTTGAGCATCCAGGGCAGGAAGTCGGTCGAGCCGCCATCAGGCGCGCTGCCGTGTTTCGGGCCGGCCTGGCCGAAGATCGCCATGTCGGAGGTCACGGTGATGTCGGTGGCCATGCCGATTTCCTGGCCGCCCGCGACGCGCATGCCGTTGACGCGGCAGATCACCGGCTTCTTGCAGTTCAGAATGCCGTCGACCATGGCGTTGAACAAGTCCATGTACTCGCCGTATTCGTTCGGGCGCTTCGAGTAGTAGGCTGAATACTCGGCGGTGTTGCCGCCGGTGCAGAAGGCCTTGTCGCCAACCGCGGTGAAGACCACGGCCACGATCGAGCGGTCGCTCGATGCGCGCTGGAAGCCGGCGATCACGGCTTTCACCATTTCGGTGGTGTAGGAGTTGTACTGGCTCGGGTTGTTCAGGATGATCCAGGACGAGAACAGCCCGGCTATGACCTTGCCCTGCGGGTCGGTGATCGGACGCTTTTCATAGAGGACCGAGGGGGCCTCGGTGCCGAAATGTTCTTCGCCCATCAGAGCGTGGTCTTTGAGTTCGTTGTCGCGACGCAGCCATTCGAGTGCCATGGTGTTTCTCTCTTTAAGTTGGTAAATTGAAATCGGGGGTCAGGATGACACGGCGGTTGAGTTTGCCGTGGTGCGCCTCGTCGAATACGGTTTCGATCTGGCTCATGGGTCGGGTTTCGACAAAGGGATCGAGCTGGATGCGCCCGTCCACGCACATCGCCAGCACCTCGGGGTATTTGTCGGGCGTGCAACCCCAGGTGCCGATGATCTCGGCGTCAAAGGCCATCAGTTTGGACAGCATGTAGCTGGTCTCGTCGGTGCCGAAACCGACAACCACCAGCATGCCGACAAAGGACAGCAGCGAGAGCGCCGTTTCCTGGCCCGCCTTGGTGCCGGTGCATTCGAAAATCTTCCAGCCGGTGTTGGACGGCACACCGGCCGCTTTCGCGATCGCCTTGAATTGTTCTTTGAGTTCCTTGGTGGAGAGACCGCGCGGGTTGATGGTGGCGTCGGCACCAAAGCCCTTCATCTTCTCCAGTTTCTCGACGTTGACGTCGATGCCGACCACCACCTTGGCGCCCATGCCTTTGGCCACTTGCACCATGAAGCTGCCAACGCCGCCAGCGGCACCGACCACCACCACCAGATCGCCCTGCCCCAAGCGTCCGCGCACCGCCGCTTGGTACGGTGTGGTCACGGCATCGGCAACCACCGCCATGTGTTCCAGCGGGATGCCTTTGCGGTCACCGACGACGCACAAAAACTTGGCCTGCACCACGATGTGGCTCGAAAAGCCGCCGTAAATTCCCATCGAATTGCCGGGCATCTTCTGCGCCAGACAGCGGTTGCCGCGACCTGATCGGCACAGATCACAGTCGCCGCAGGGGATGACAGCCGGGATGATCACTTCCTTGCCGAGCATGCTGGCCTCGCCGCCGATCGCCACGCCGCTGATCTCGTGCCCGAGCGAGAGCGGCGGCTTTTGCACCGTTGGCACGCCCATGTAGAAGTAAGACAGATCGGTGTGGCACACGCCACAACCCTTGATCTCGACCACCACGTCGCCGGCTTGCAGTGCTGGCATCGGGATGCGTGTCTTGACGAGCTTGCCCGGTTCGGACATCTGCCAGGTGTCAATAAATTCTGGAATCATCTTGCTTCCTTTGCTTGCTTATGGTGGTGTCCGGATTAGCTGTTGCGCCAGACTGGCTTGCGTCTTTCGAGGAAAGCCGCCAGGCCCTCCTTGGCGTCGTCGGTCTGCATCAGTTCTTTCAGGTAGATGTGCTCGACCGTGTCGAGTGCGGCGGCAAACGGTTTGCCATCGGCTTCCCGCATGGCGCGCCGTGTGCTCAGCAGCGCCACGCGGGAGAGCTTGAGGAATGGTGCCAGAAACGCCTGCACATCGGCGGCGAAGGTCTCGCGCGCAAAGACGCGGTTGATGAGGCCCAGCGCCAGACCTTCTTCGGCCGTGAAGTTCTCGCCTCCGAGCAGCACTTCCATGGCACGCGCTGGCGGCATCAGACGCGGCAGCAGCACGGCGGCAATCGGTGGAAAAACAGCGAGCTTGATTTCAGGTTGACCAAATTTGGCGCCGGCTGCGGCCACAATCATGTCGCAGCCGATGGCCAACTCCATGCCACCGCCGAGCGCCACGCCGTTGACGGCGGCCACGGTGGGCATGGGCATCAGTTGCAGGCGGCGGAAAATTCCGTGGAAGACTTCGATCATCCGGTCCACCTTATCGGGCGTGTGGTCGGCCACTTCAACCCCGGCCGAGAACGCCTTCTCGCCGCTGCCGGTGATGACCAGCAGCTTGACCGATACATCGGTGCGGCAGATGTCGAGCGCCTGGTTGATCTCGGCCATCGTGGGGATGTCGAGCACGTTGAAAGGCGCGCGATTCACGGTGAGCGTGGCCAGACCGTCGCTGATGCCGTAGCGGATGAATTCAAATGTTGGCATGGGGTCCCTTTTTTAGAACAAATCGTCGAGTTCGTCGCTGCCGCCGCCCGGCATCTTGCCATGTTCTTGCAGATAGGCCTGCATCATTTGCGACTCGCGCGAGGTGTACATGGCAGCTTCTTCGAAGGTGAACGAGACCGCGTTGCCACCGCGCTCGATTTGCTCGGTCAGACCCTGGCGCAGGTTCTCAACGCCCTTGATCATGAGCACATTCTTGTCAGCGTCGAGCAACTGGAATACGCCGGCCTCGGTGCTTATGCCGGCCACTACCGCCGCGCTGAATTCGAGCCAGGATTCGGGTGGCAGCAAAGCGTCGGTAATGCGTGGTGCCAGATTGCACTTGAAGCAGCGCGCCGCCTCAAGACGCGCACTGGCGTCGTCAAAACCCTTTTCCACTTCGTCCCAGCCACTTCGCTGCGCGGGCTTGAGCATGATCGGATGGAACTTGCGTTGCTGGTTGAAGGCCAGGTCTTTACCGAGGAAAGGCTGACTCTCCCAACCGTCGGTCAGCAGCGTTTCCTCGATGTCACCGTCGCCACCGAGTTGCTTGTCGATCGCCGCCGCCGCAACGCG
>CAIRAW010000033.1 GCA_903876735.1 uncultured beta proteobacterium
CGCAGCCGTGGTCGGACTGAGCCTGTTCGGCACAAGCATGATCTACACCGGCACAGAGCAGTTCTGCGCCAACAACTGCCATGAGATGGCGAACAACAACACGCGTGAATACCGCGACACGATTCACGACAAGAACCGCACCGGCGTGCGCGCCACCTGTGCCGACTGCCACGTTCCGCACGCACCGGTTCCGCTCTACATTGCCAAGATGGGCGCCCTGAACGACTTGTGGAGCCACCACGTCACGCACTCGGTCGATACGCCAGAAAAGTTTGACGCCCAGCGCCCCATGATGGCGACCCGGGTCTGGACTTACATGAAGGGCAATGACTCGCGCGAATGCCGCTTCTGCCACAACGAGGCGAAGATGGACCCCGAAAAGCAGTCTGAAATGGCCAAGGCCCGCCACTCCAAGGCGAAGAAAGAGAAATTGACCTGTGTCGACTGCCATTACGGCATTGCGCACAAGGTGCCTGATGGCCCGGGGCCACAGGAAATTGAAGTCGACAAGAGCTTCATTCCGAGAAGCGCCATTTTCTAAGACACGCGTTGTAGCGACAGTTTTCCCGCGTAGCCGTCGCGCTGCGCGCACCAGAGGAGTAGGTTCAGATGTTCATTGTTGAAAAAATTCGCGCATGGGGCTCACGTCCCGGGTCCTTGATCGTGCTGATTCTGGGTTTGATTTTGGGTGTGGCGTTCTTCGGTTCGGCCGGCTCCTTCATGGTGTACGCCAATTCCGAGAAGTTTTGCGCCACCTCCTGCCATGAAATGAGTTTCCTGGCGGTAGAGCACAAAGACACCATTCATGACAAGAACCGCACCGGCGTGCGTGCCACATGCAATGACTGCCACGTGCCGCACGGCTACATCACCAACTACCTGGCCAAGCTCAACCTGTTCAACGATTACTGGGGCCACTTCGTCACCCATTCAATCGACACCAAAGAAAAGTTTGAGGCCAAGCGCCCTGAGTTGGCTAAAAAAGTCTGGGTCTACATGAAAGACAATGACTCGCGTGAGTGCCGCCATTGCCACACGACCGCCAAGATGGACCCCGAAAAGCAGACCGAAAAAGCCAAGGCCCGGCACGAAAAACTTCGCACCGAAGGTCTGACCTGCATCGACTGCCACTTTGGTATCGCACACGCGGAACCGAGCGGCCCGGGACCCAAAGAGCTGTTTTCCGCAACTGCGGTCAAGAAATAAGCCCACGGCGAACTGTTCGAATCGAAAGGAATTGTCATGCTAATAGACTGCTACGAATGCAAAGCCAAGGTCAGTGACACGGCGGCCAGTTGCCCGCACTGCGGCGCCCTGCCGGCCGACTCCGAGCGCTCGCTGTCGGTTTCTGTCACCGATCTGGACATGCGCTTCATGACGATCTTCTGGTTTCTGATCAAGGCGTCGGTGGCGGCAGTTCCTGCTGTGGTCGTGCTCTACACCGCCTCGACCGTCATCGGCGGCATCGTCACACCACTGCTCAGCCGCTAAGGCGTCATCCCGTCATCACCAGCGTAACGCTGGCAATCCATGCTATGGACTGCCGCGTTGTTGCGTTCTGCGCAGGGAAGTTCCGGCTTTACCTTCATCCGGTCAGTCATTTGATCTATGTCATAGCTCAGTCACTCTCCGTCAGCACGCGAATGGCTCGGTTTACACTCGCTACACTTTTCTCCGGAGGTTCTTTACATGCGACTTGCGCGCTCGGTCCTGAGGGCCATCTTTGTTTGTCTGACGAGTGTTGTGCTGGCCTTGCCAGCCAGCGCCGCGCCGACCCCAGCTCCGACAGCTCCCCCATCCCTTGACAATGTCACTTGCCTGAATTGCCATGACGGCAAGAAAAGCAAGCTCGAAGTTCCGGGTGCGGAAAACAAACCGCGTCTGCTGCGCGGCGTTGCCCCTGACAAGTACGCGCAAAGCGTGCATGCCAATATGCAATGCGTGGCCTGCCACAGCGACATCATCGACCTTGCTGACAAGGGCAATGCCCACGTCAAGAACCCGGCCGTCGCACTCAAGAAGGTTGATTGCGCAGGCTGCCACGAAGAACTGTGGGACCAGACCGTCAAGCGCGGCAAGGTTACTGAGCGGCCCCGCCTGGGCGTGGTGGCCAAGAACATTGAGGCCTATCGCAAGTCTTTCCATGCGCGCCCCAATGCCGACGACAAGACGCAGCCCAACGCCAAGTGTGACCAGTGTCACGACACGCACACCTTCAACGTTCCGCCCAAGAATACGCCGCAGCATACGCAGTGGCGCCTGAGCATCCCTAATGTCTGCGGCACATCCTGCCATACCGAGCAGCTTGAGTCCTATCTGACCTCGGTGCACGGCCAGGAAAACAGCAAGAAGATGCTCGCGCAAGGCGCGGTCTGTTCAGATTGCCACACGGCCCATTCGATCAGCAGCACCTCGGGTGACGCCTTCAAGCTGACCGTTTCGAGCAATTGCGGCAACTGCCACGTGGACAAGCTGGAGTCCTACAAGGACACTTTCCACGGCCAGGTCAGCACGCTGGGCTACGCTTACACCGCCAAGTGCTACAACTGCCACGGCAGCCATCAGATCCTGAAGGTCAGCGACCCGAAATCCATGGTCCACCCGGACAACCGGCTCAAGACCTGCCAGACCTGCCACAACGCGAAGAAGGGCCTGCCCGACGTGCCAGCCGGTTTTGCCAGCTACCAGCCGCACGGCAATGCGCATGACTTCAACAAGTACCCGCAAATCTGGGTCGCCTGGCAGATCATGGTGCAGTTGCTGGTGGGTACCTTCGGCTTCTTCTGGTTGCACACCGCGCTGTGGTTCTACCGTGAATACAAGGAGCGCAAGGAGCGCGCCGGCCAACCGCACATCAAGCCTGACTCCGTGCCTGCGCAATTCAAGGGCAAGCACATCCAGCGCTTTACCCCGATCTGGCGCATTGCCCACATCACCTTCGCCCTGAGTCTGATGGTGTTGACACTGACCGGCATGCCGCTGTTCTACTCCGACGTAGCCTGGGCGCCGGCCATCATGCGCGCGCTTGGCGGGCCGCACAGCGCGGGCGTCATCCACCGTGTGGCAGCCGTCGTATTTGCCGGCGTGTTCTTCTGGCACATCATTTACATGGTGATGGGCATTGTGCGCAATCGCAAGACCTTCAAGATCCTGGGCCCGAATTCGATGGTGCCCAATCTGCAGGACGGCAAAGACATGCTGGCGATGTTCCAGTGGTTCTTCGGCCAGGGCCCGCGTCCGAAGTTCGACCGCTGGACCTATTGGGAGAAGTTTGACTACTGGGCTCCGTTCTGGGGTGTCACCATCATTGGCGGCAGTGGCCTGATCATGTGGCTGCCGGGCTTCTTCGGCGCCTTCCTGCCGGGTTGGATCTTCAACGTGGCAGCAATCTTCCACGGCGAAGAGGCGTTCCTGGCGGTGGTGTTCCTGTTCACAGTGCACTTCTTCAACAACCACTTCCGTCCGGACAAATTCCCGCTTGAGGTGGTGATGTTCACGGGCACCTTCTCGCTCGAAGAGTTCAAGCATGACCACGGTGTTGAATACCAGCGCCTGGTGGACAGCGGTGAGCTGGAGAAGTACCTGGTTGATGCCCCGTCGCCCGCCAAGCTGGCCGCGTCCAAAGTGCTCGGCTTCACGCTGATCACGATTGGTCTGACCCTGCTGACACTGGTCGCCATCGGGTTCTTCACGAGTCATTAGGAATGAAGCCGGCTTTTGCCGGCTTGTCTGTTGTTTGGGTTGAAATCACTGCGGTGATGGAAAGGAAAAAATGGAAATAGTCACAACCGATGTCGCCATCATTGGCGCAGGAGGCGCGGGTTTACGCGCAGCCATCGCGCTAGCCGAGGCCGACCCCTCCTTGCGAATCGCGCTAATCTCCAAGGTCTACCCGATGCGCAGCCACACCTGTGCCGCTGAAGGCGGTGCCGCTGGCGTCATCAAGAAGGACGACAGTTTTGACCTGCACTTTGACGACACCGTCGGCGGCGGCGACTGGCTGTCCGACCAGGACTGCGTTGAGTACTTCGTCAAAGAAGCACCCAAGGAACTGACCCAACTGGAGCACTGGGGCTGTCCCTGGAACCGCGAAGCCGATGGTTCGGTGGCGGTGCGTCCCTTTGGCGGCATGAAGAAGCAGCGCACCTGGTTCGCAGCTGACAAGTCGGGCTTCCACATCCTGCACACGCTGTTCCAGACCACGCTGCAGTTCCCCTCTATCCAGCGCTTTGACGAGTACTACGCGCTCGACCTGCTGGTCGACGACGGCCGTTGCCAGGGCGTCACCGCCATGGAAATGCGCAGCGGCATGATCAAGCAGTTCCACGCCAAGTCGGTCATCATCGCCGGCGGCGGCGCCGGACGCATGTTCCCGTTCAGCACCAATGGCGCGATCAAGACCGGCGACGGCATGGCCATGGCCTACCGTGCAGGCGTGCCACTCAAGGACATGGAGTTTGTGCAATACCACCCGACCGGATTGCCCAACACCGGCAGCCTGTTGACCGAAGCCTGCCGCGGCGAAGGCGGCGTGCTGCTCAACAAGAACGGCCGGCGCTACCTGCAGGATTACGGCATGGGCCCGGAGACGCCACTGGGCAAGCCACAACTCAAGACCATGGAACTCGGCCCGCGTGACCGCGTCAGCCAGGCCTACTGGCACGAACTGCAAAAGGGCAACACCGTCACCACGCCCTGGGGCGAGTGCGTGATGCTCGATATGCGCCATCTTGGCGAGAAATACATCGACGAGCGCCTGCCGCTGGTGCGCGAACTCGGTATTGCTTACCTGGGCGTGGACATCGTCAAGGATGCGATCCCGATCCGCCCGGTGGTGCATTACATGATGGGTGGTATCTCCACCAATACCAAGGCGGCCACCGAGTTGCCAGGCCTGTTTGCCGCCGGCGAATGCGCCTGCGTCAGCCTGAACGGCGCGAACCGCCTCGGCTCCAACTCACTGGTCGAGTTGTTGGTGTTCGGCAAGAGCGCCGCCATGTCGGCGATCGAGCACATGAAGGGTCTGCCAGCACCGAACAAGGCAGCAATCGAAGCCCGGGCTGAGGAATCGCAAGCCCGCGTGCGTGCCCTGTTCCAGCGTACCGATGGCAACGAGTCGATGTCGGGGCTGCGCAAGGAAATGATGGAGACGATGGAGAAGAATGCCGGCCTCTATCGCGAAGAGATCGGCCTCAAGGAAGCGGTTGCCAAGATCGCCGAACTGCGACAGCGCTACCACAAGATCGTGCTGCACGACAAGAGCAACGTCTTCAACACCGACCTGTTCCAGGTGCTCGAACTCGGCTCGATGCTCGACTGCGCCGAAGCACTGACCGTCAGCGCCCTGGCCCGCAAGGAGTCCCGTGGCGCGCACCAGCGGCTCGACTACGTGGAGCGCGACGACCAGACCTTCCTGCGCCACAGCATGGCTTATTACCAGGGCCAGAGCGCGCCGCGTCTTGACTATCTGGACGTCGTTATCACGAAGTCGCCACCCGGCGTGCGTGACTACTCGGGAGACCACAAATGACACAGTTAAAGAAACGCATGGTTCAGCTCGAAGTGCTGCGCTATGACCCTGAAAAAGACACCGAGCCGCACTTTCAAAAGTACACGGTTGAGTGCAATGAAGAGTGGGTGGTGCTGGATGCGCTCACCGCAGTCAAGGAAACAATCGCCCCCACGCTCAACTTCCGCTGGTCCTGCCACATGGCGGTCTGCGGTAGCTGCGGCATGATGGTCAACGGCGAGCCCAAGCTGTCCTGCCACGCCTTCCTGCGTTCGTATGAAGGCGTGATCCGGGTCGAACCCCTGGCCAACTTCCCGATCGAACGCGATCTGGTGACGGTGGCAGACGACTTCATTGACAAACTCAAACGCGTCAAACCCTATCTGATCCCCAAGGAAAAGAAGAGCATTGAACAGGGCGAGTACAAGCAAACCCCGGCGCAACTGATGAAGTACCGGCAGTTCTCGATGTGCATCAACTGCATGTTGTGCTACGCCGCGTGCCCTGAATACGCACTGCAGCCCAAGTTCATCGGACCGGCCGCCATCGCGCTGGCACATCGTTACAACCAGGATTCGCGCGACGGTGGTCGAGATGAGCGACAGGAAGTCATTGCCACCAACGAAGGCGTGTGGGAATGCTCCTTTGTCGGCGCCTGCTCCGAAGTGTGTCCGAAAGCCGTTGATCCGGCTGGCGCGCTGCAGCAGGTCAAGGTCGCCAGCACCATTGACTGGTTCAAGGAACATCTGTTACCAGGAGGCGCAAAATGAGCCGTAAACCCTACGTCCGCCCGGTCTCCAAGACCGGCTGGTTTCTGAAGCAACCTCGCTACATGCGCTACATGTCGCGTGAAGTGACCTGCGTTTT
Source organism: uncultured beta proteobacterium (assembly GCA_903876735.1). Taxonomy (GTDB): domain Bacteria; phylum Pseudomonadota; class Gammaproteobacteria; order Burkholderiales; family Burkholderiaceae_C; genus Rhodoferax. The sequence goes on from CAIRAW010000033.1 coordinate 6,377, forward strand.
CATCGGCGCCTTGGCGCTGGTGATGGTCTGCGCTGTTGAGCGCCTGTCCAACGGACAGGGCGCTTTCGATGCTTTCCTGGCAGCGCTCAAAGGCCCCATGAGTTTCCTCGGCTTTGCCCTCATCCTGGCTTTTGCCGTCCACAACGCGACCAACTGGTTCAACGTCACGCCCAAAGCGATGCCGGTGCAGATCGGTGAAGAGTTCCTCGATGGCAAGTACATTGTTGGCGCTCACTACGCGGTATGGATCGTTGC
>CAIRAW010000034.1 GCA_903876735.1 uncultured beta proteobacterium
TCGCTGCCTTCAAGAAGACCTTCGCTTAAGGCCACCTGCAGTAACAGCGAAGGAGTCCTAGATGGCAACTGGCAAGGAAATACGCGGCAAGATCAAAAACTTCGAGAGCACGAAGAAGATCACCAAGGCCATGGAGATGATCTCCGTGTCCAAGATGCGCAAGGCGCAGGAACGCATGCGTGCGGCCCGGCCTTACGCGGAACGGGTGCGCAATATTGCTGCCAATATGGGTGAAGCCAACCCCGAGTACGTGCACGCCTTCATGAAGAGCAACGACGTCAAGGTCGCCGGCATGATCGTGGTCACCACCGACAAGGGTTTGTGCGGCGGCCTCAATACCAATGTGCTGCGCAGCGTGACCAACAAGTTGCGTGACCTGCAGCAAGCCGGTGTCGCGGTGCAAGCCGTCGCCATTGGCAACAAGGGTTTTGGTTTCCTCAACCGCATCGGTGCCAAGGTCGTGTCACACGTGACGCAACTCGGCGACAAACCGCATCTGGAGCGCCTGATTGGGCCGGTCAAGGTGTTGCTTGATGCCTATGCCAAGGGCGAAATCAGCGCGGTTTACTTGTCTTACACCCGCTTCGTCAACACCATGAAACAGGAAGTGGTTCTGCAACAACTGCTGCCCCTGTCGGCTGCGCGCATGCAAGCCGAGACCCATGAGGCCGAGGCGGCCGCGGGTACCAAGCATGGCTGGGACTACATTTACGAACCCGATGCGCAGTCGGTCATTGATGACCTGCTGGTGCGTTACGTCGAAGCGCTGGTTTACCAGTCGGTGGCCGAGAACATGGCCTCCGAACATGCGGCGCGCATGGTCGCCATGAAGGCTGCCACCGACAACGCGGGTAACGTGATCGGCGAACTCAAGCTCGTCTACAACAAGACGCGTCAGGCAGCGATCACCAAAGAACTGTCCGAGATTGTCTCGGGCGCCGCAGCGATCGGGGCCTAGGCCCGAGCGCACCTGCAGCAAGCAAGATTCAAATTTATTGGAGCAAAGCCAAATGGCCCAAGACACTACACAAGCGAACACCAGCGTTCAGGGAAAAATCGTTCAATGCATCGGTGCCGTGGTGGACGTGGAGTTTCCACGCGACCGCATGCCCAAGATCTATGACGCCCTCAAGCTCGCCGGTACGGCCCTGACGCTCGAAGTTCAGCAGCAACTCGGTGACGGCATCGTGCGCACCATCGCGCTGGGTTCCAGCGACGGTCTGCGCCGCGGCCTGATGGTCGACAACACCGGTCACCCGATCATGGTGCCGGTGGGCAAGGCCACGCTGGGTCGCATCATGGACGTGCTGGGCACGCCCATTGACGAGCGCGGCCCGGTCAATTCCGAGCTGCACGCATCGATCCACCGCAAGGCCCCGACCTATGACGAGCTGAGCCCGTCGCAGGAACTGCTGGAAACCGGCATCAAGGTGATTGACCTGGTTTGCCCGTTCGCCAAGGGCGGCAAGGTCGGCCTGTTCGGCGGCGCCGGCGTCGGCAAGACCGTGAACATGATGGAGCTGATCAACAACATCGCCAAGGCCCACTCCGGTCTGTCGGTGTTTGCCGGTGTCGGCGAGCGTACCCGCGAAGGCAATGACTTCTACCACGAGATGGCCGATTCCGGCGTCGTGAACCTGGAGAACCTGGGCGAGTCCAAGGTGTCCATGGTCTACGGCCAGATGAACGAACCCCCGGGCAACCGTCTGCGCGTGGCGCTGACCGGCCTGACCATTGCCGAATCCTTCCGCGACGAAGGCAAGGACGTGCTGTTCTTCGTGGACAACATCTACCGATTCACACTGGCCGGAACCGAAGTGTCGGCTCTGCTGGGTCGTATGCCGTCCGCCGTGGGCTACCAGCCAACGCTGGCCGAAGAAATGGGCCGCCTGCAAGAGCGCATTACCTCGACCAAGGTCGGCTCCATCACCTCGATCCAGGCCGTTTACGTGCCGGCCGATGACTTGACCGATCCGTCGCCCGCCACCACCTTTGCCCACCTGGATTCCACCGTGGTGCTGAGTCGTGACATCGCCTCGTTGGGTATTTACCCGGCGGTTGACCCGCTGGACTCCACCAGCCGCCAGCTTGATCCGTTGGTGGTCGGCGAAGACCACTACAACACGGCGCGCGCCGTGCAGGGCACGCTGCAGCGCTACAAGGAACTGCGCGACATCATCGCCATTCTGGGCATGGACGAACTGGCCCCGGAAGACAAGCAGGCCGTGGCCCGCGCGCGCAAGATCCAGCGTTTCCTGTCGCAGCCCTTCCACGTTGCTGAAGTGTTCACCGGCTCGCCCGGCAAGTACGTCAGCCTGGCCGAAACCATTCGCGGCTTCAAGATGATTGTGGCCGGCGAGTGCGATCACCTGCCGGAGCAGGCCTTCTACATGGTTGGCACGATCGACGAAGCGTTCGAAAAAGCCAAGAAAATCTAAGGCAGGGTTCAACATGAACACCATCCACGTCGATGTGGTCAGCGCCGAAGAGTCCATCTTCTCGGGTGAAGCGCGCTTTGTCGCTCTGCCCGGTGAAGCCGGCGAGCTCGGCATCTTTCCGCGTCACACGCCGCTGATCACCCGCATCAAGGCTGGCTCGGTGCGCATCGAGCAGGCCGACGGCAGCGAAGAATTCATCTTCGTCGCCGGCGGCATTCTTGAAGTGCAACCGAACTGCGTCACCGTCTTGTCCGACACCGCCATCCGCGGCAAGGATCTGGACGATGAAAAAGCCAACGCCGCCAAGGCCGCGGCTGAAGAAGCCATCAAAAACGCCAAGACCGACATCGATCTGGCCAAGGCCACGTCCGAACTCGCGGTCATGGCTGCGCAGATCGCGGCACTGCGTCGCTATCGTCAGAAGAAATAGCCCGCTGCGGCTGGCTTGAGCGTCACCCGGTGCACTCGGATTGTGCAAATTTGGTTAGTGTTTGTTACACTGAATCAACGAACAATCCCATCAAGTCAGGTCGTGCATGGCTAACAGCGAAGCGCCGCAAGTGATTGCGGCCGAAAACAAGAATACCGGACCCGACGAGTTGCTGCAGTGTCTGCAGATCGTCGCCCGCGCCCATGGCGAACTGCCAACCCGTGACGCCCTCATGGCCGGTCTGCCGGCCGAAAACGGTCGGCTGACACCCGGTCTCTTTGCGCGTGCCGCGCGGCGCGCCCACCTCAGCAGCCACATGGTCAACGGTCCCTTGGCGCAGCTCAAGGACGCCTTGCTGCCCGCCATCGTTCTGCTGCGCGACGAGCGCGCCTGCGTGCTGCTGGGTTTTAACGAAGACCGCAGCCAGGTCCGGGTCGCTTATCCCGAACTCGGCGATGCGCCAGTTACCGTGGCGCTGACCGAGCTTGAGGCCAACTACCTGGGCAGCACGATCTACGCGCGGCCGACGCAGCGCTACGACGCGCGCACGCCCGAGGTCCGCGCCGGCCGCCACAACCACTGGTTCTGGGGCGTGATCGCCGAGAGCCGGCCGCTGTACCAGGACGTGCTGTTGGCGGCCCTGCTGGCCAACCTGTTTGCCCTGGGCATGCCGCTGTTCACCATGAACGTGTACGACCGTGTCGTGCCAAATCATGCGTTCGAGACCCTGTGGGTGCTGGCGCTGGGCCTGACCCTGATGCTGGTCAGCGACCTGGTTTTGCGCACGATGCGTGGCCGCTTCGTTGACCTCGCCAGCAGCCGCGCCGACGTCAAGCTCTCGGCTTTCATCATGGAGCGCGTGCTGGGCACGCGCATGGAGCAGCGCCCGGCGTCGGCGGGTTCCTTTGCCTCCAACCTGCGTGCTTTCGAGTCGGTGCGCGACTTCATCGGCTCGGCCACCGTAGTCGCCTTCATCGACCTGCCGTTTGCGCTGATCTTCATGATCGTGATCGGCTGGATCTCCTGGCTCATGCTGATTCCGCTCACCGTCGGTGCCGCCATCATGGTGTTCTACGCGCTGGCCGTTCAGGGGCGCATGCATGAGCTGGCTGAAACCACCTACCGCGCCGGCGCCCAGCGCAACGCCACCCTGATCGAGGGGCTGGTCGGTTTCGAAACCATCAAGGCGCTGGCCGCCGAAGCGCCGATCCAGCGCAAGTGGGAAAAAAGCGCGGCCCTGCTGGCGCGTGTCGGCGCCCAGTTGCGCCTGCTCTCCAGCACGGCCAGCAACACCTCGGGCTTTGTCCAGCAACTCATCAACCTGACGATTGTCATCATTGGCGTTTACCTGATTTCGGAGCGTCAGCTCACCATGGGCGGGTTGATTGCCTGCACCATGCTGGCCTCGCGCGCCATGGCGCCAGTCGGCCAGGTGGCGGGTCTGCTGGTGCAGTACCACACCGCCGCCACGGCGCTGACCTCGCTCAATGAAATGATGGCGCGCGACGTCGAGCGTCCGGAAAACACCCACTTCATCAGCCGCGGCGCACTCAAGGGCGCGATCGACTTTCGTGATGTGTCGTTCTCCTACCCGGGACAGACCGAGCCCTCGCTGCGCAACCTGACGTTTTCCATCAAACCGGGCGAGAAAGTCGCCATCCTGGGGCGCATTGGCTCGGGCAAGACCACGCTCGAAAAACTCATTCTTGGCCTCTACCTGCCAACGCAGGGCGCGGTGTTGGTGGACGGCATCGACCTGCGCCAGCTCGACCCGGCCGAACTGCGGCGTCAGATCGGCTATGTGCAGCAGGATGTGATGCTGTTCTACGGCAGCCTGCGCGACAACATCATCCTGGGCGCACCGCTGGCCGACGATGTGGCCATCGTCAAGGCGGCGGAGATTGGCGGCATTCTGAGCCTGGTCAACCAGCACCCCAAGGGCTTTGACATGCTCGTCGGTGAGCGCGGCGAGTCGCTCTCGGGCGGCCAGCGCCAGGGCGTGGCGATCGCGCGCGCTGTCATCAACGACCCGCCGATTCTGCTGCTCGACGAGCCCACCTCGTCGATGGACTTCTCCAGCGAAGACGACATCAAGCGCCGCCTGGGCGAATACGCACAGGGCAAAACCGTGATCCTGATCAGCCACCGTACCTCGCTGCTGGACCTGGCCGACCGCATCATCGTCATGGACGGTGGGCGCATCATGGCCGACGGCCCCAAGGAGCAGGTCGTCACTGCACTGCGCCAAGGGCGCATCGGAAAGGCTGCATGATGGCCTGGTTCAATCAAAAAGCTTTTCAACGTGTCGGCGAGCTGGTCAACCGCAGTGCCAGCGCAACCCAAGCCACGTTCGGTCCGCTGGTGGCGCGTCTGACCCCGACCGACGAGAAAGAACACCTGGACTGGGCTGGCGACGCCGACTGGGCGCGCCTGCAGCAAGAGCCCTTGCGGGCCCGGCAATTGCTGCGCCTGGCCGCTGGCGCGCTGCTGCTGCTGCTGCTCTGGGCCGCCTTCGCGTCCATCGACGAAGTCACGCGCGGCGAGGCCCGCGTCGTGCCGACCAGCCAACTGCAGATTGTGCAGAGCGTGGACGGTGGCGTTGTCACCGAACTGCTGGTCAAGGAAGGCCAGACGGTTGAAGCCGGGCAGATGTTGCTCAAGATCGACCCGACGCGCTTTGTCTCCAGCATGCTGGAAAGCCGCAGCGCTCAGCTTGCCATGCAGGCCAAGGTCTTGCGGCTGCAGGCGCTCACGCGCGGCACGTCCTTCAACCCGCCGGCCGAACTCACGCGCGAAGTGCCCGATGTGGTGGCGCAGGAAACGCGTTTGTACGAGTCACGCCGCGCCGAGATTGGCGCGCAGATCTCGATCGCGCAAAACCAACTGGGCCAGCGCCAGCAGGAGCTCAACGAAGTGCGGGCCCGGCGTGACCAGGCCGAGCGCGGGCTCGAACTGATGACCAAGGAACTCAACGCCACGCGGCCCATGATCGCCAGCGGCGCCGTCTCCGAAGTTGAAGTGTTCCGGCTTGAGCGTGAAGTGGCGCGCCTGCGCGGCGACCGCGAGCAGGCCACGGCGCAGATCGCGCGCGTGCAGTCGGCCATCCTGGAGGCCACGCGCAAGATTGAAGAGGTGCAGCTCACCAGCCGCAACCAGATGAGCGGCGAGCTCTCCGAGACCATGAGCAAACTCGCCAGCCTGTCGCAGGGCGGCCTGGCGCTGGAAGACAAGGTCAAGCACGCCGACATCAAGTCGCCGATGCGCGGCATCGTCAAGCGCCTGCTGGTCAATACCGTGGGTGCCGTGGTGCAGCCGGGCAAGGAAGTGGTTGAAGTCGTGCCGCTGGACGATGCCTTGATTCTGGAAGTGCAGATCACGCCCAAGGACATCGGCTTTCTGCGCCCGGGCCAGGAAGCCACGGTCAAATTCACGGCCTATGACTTCTCCATTTACGGCGGCCTGAGCGCCGACGTGATCCAGATCGGCGCTGACTCGGTGCTCGACGAAAAGGGCAACGCCTTCTATCACATACGGGTGCGCACGCGCAAATCCAGCCTGGGTACGGGGTTGCCCGTCATCCCGGGCATGGTGGCGCAGGTTGACATCCTGACCGGCAAGAAGACCATCCTGTCCTACCTGCTCAAACCGGTGTTGCGGGCCAAAGCCAACGCCATGACCGAACGATGAGCACGCAGCATTTCTTTTTCAGCACGGCCTCTGCCCCGGTGCCGCAGCGTTGGCGCGAGGCCTTCGCCGAGGGACAGGCGCTCAGCGCCCTGAATCTGCTGGCACGTCTGCGCGGTCAGACGCCAGCGCAAAGCATGGTCTGGCTCAGCGCCGACGAGCCGCAGTGGGCTGATGCGCTGCAACAGGTGCTGCAAATGCAGCCCGGCGCCCGCATCGTGGTGCTCTCCTCAGCGCCGGACCCGATGGAAGGCCTGCGCGCCCTCAATTTTGGTGCGCGCGCTTATACCCACGCTTATGCGGTGCCGGCGCTGCTGCAGGAAGTCGCCACCGTGCTCGAGCACGGCGGCCTGTGGGTTGGGCCGGAACTGCTCGACCGTCTGGTTGGCTCGACCCAGGCGGCGCTGGCCAAGCGCCCGGCCGAACCGGCCAGCGCCGCCACGCCAGCCTCCGCCAACCCGTGGACCCTACTGTCAGCGCGCGAAGCCCAGGTGGCGCGCGCGGTCTCGGCGGGCCGCTCCAACAAGGAGGTGGCCGGCCTGATGTTCATCTCCGAGCGCACCGTCAAGGCGCATCTGGGCGCCGTGTTCGAGAAGCTCGGTGTGCGCGATCGCCTGCAATTGGTGCTGCGCCTGTCCGGTTTCCCGGATCCTGTGCCCGCATCAGCCACCGAGCCAACACCATGACCGAACCCGTTTCCCCAGCCGTCAATTCGCTGAGCCAGACCGATATCGGTCTGGCCCGTGTGCTCGAAGACCTGATCGACGTGCTTATCACCCGTGGCCACATCCAGTTCACCGACCTTCCCGAGGCCGCGCAGGCCAAACTGCTCGAGCGCCGCCAGACCCGCGCCAACCTGACGCACCGGCTCGACCTGCTGCCCGACGAAAGCGACCGCGGCCTGCTTTAAGTGCGCGGTTAGTGCCCGGTTGTCATTGCGGGCGCCGACCCGCAATCCACGCTGTTCCCTCCCAAACTCCCCAAAAACTGGACCATAGTCCAATAGCCGGGGCGTAGCCGTGGTCGTACGATCACAGCCATCAACAAGGTTTGTTGATAACTATCAACAAACAGTCACCGAGTCCGCAGACTCAAGCGCTTAATTCACCGGAGATTTTCATGGCCCAATTCGCAACCCTCGCCGCCATCAACGGAAACGGCACCGTAGTCGCCGTCAACGCCGCAGGCATCAGCCGCGCCCTGAAGGTTGGCGACTCGCTGCAAAAAGGCGAAATCATCCGCACCGTCGGCGATGCCCGGGTCGAACTCATGATGGAAGACGGTCGCCTGCTGGCCGTGGCACCGGCACAAAGCGTGCGCCTGGACGATAACGTGGTCGATTCAGTGAGCCGCCCCACAGCGCAGGACAGCGCCGTTTCAAACCAGGCTACCGCCGATACCATCATCCAGGCACTGGAGCGCGGCACTGACCTGAACCAGACCCTGGAAGCCACGGCGGCGGGCCCGGGCACGGCTGGCGGCACTGACGGTGGCAGCACCTTTGTGCAGTTGCTGCGCATCGCCGAGGGCGTGGACCCGCTGACCTACAACTACAGTTTCAGCGCCACTGGCGCAACCGGCACCACGCAGCAAGGCTTGCTGGCAACCGACACCACCCTGCAATTGACAGCCGATGCGGCCGTGGCCGAAGGCAGCGCGGGCATCACCTACACCGCCACCCTGGGCAGTCCGGCCCTGACCCCCATGACCATCACCCTGAACAACGGGGCCGTCATCACCATTGCGACCGGCTCCAGCGTGGGCTCGGTGCTGGTGCCGGTGCACGGCGAAGACGTTTACCTGAACGCTGCACCCGTGACCGCTACCGTCGTCTCAGTGAACGGCGGCGGTTTTACCGACATTGTTGTCAATGACAGCGGCGTCATCACGGTTGTCAATGACACCATCACCGCAGTTACGGTGGACCTCAGCGCCAGCACCGGCGTGCTGGAAAGCGGCACCGCTGCCTACACCTTTACCGCTACGCTGTCGGCCGCTTCGCACGGCGATACCACGGTGGTGACGGACAAGGGCACGATCGTGATCCATGATGGCCAGACTACAGGCACCCTGGTGGTCGCAGGCGCCAACGGCGAAGACGTTTACAAGGACGCCAGCGCTCTGCAAGCCACCATCACTTCGGCCAGCGGTGGAAACTTTGAGCAAATCAATGTCGGCACCGGCAGCGCAACCGCCACCATTGTCGACACTGTCAATGCGGCCACGGTTAATCTGAGTGCCAGCACCGGCGTGCTGGAAAGCGGCACCGCTGCCTACACCTTCACCGCCACCCTGTCTGCTGCCTCGCAAGGCGTGACCACCATCGTGACCGACAAGGGCACGATCACCATTGCCGACGGCCAGACCACCGGTACCCTGGTTGTCGCAGGCGCGAACGGCGAAGACGTCTACAAGGACGCCAGCAGCCTTCAAGCCACAATCACCTCCGCCAGCGGCGGCAACTTCGAGAGCCTGGTGGTTGGCGCGGCCAGCGCCACCGCCACCATTGTGGACAGCACGACACCGGTTACGGTCGACCTGTCCGCCAGCACCGGCGTGCTGGAAAGCGGCACGGCTGCCTACACCTTCACGGCCACGTTGTCGGCCATTTCTCATGGCGTGACCACAGTCGTGACTGACAAGGGAACGATCACCATTGCCGACGGCCAGACCACCGGTACCCTGGTGGTGGGCGGCAACAGCGAAGACGTTTACAAAGACGCCACTACCCAGCAGGCAACCATCACCGCAGCCAGCGGCGGCAATTTCGAACAGATCAATATCGGCGCGGCTAGCGCCACTGCCAGCATCAATGACACCATCGACGTGGTGACGGTCGGCATCAGCGGCAGTGCCAGCGTCAACGAAGGCGGTACGGCGTCGTACACCGTGAGCTTAAGCGCCCCCGGCCAGACCGACGTTGTGGTCAACCTGAGCTATTCCGGCACGGCCACCGACGGCAGCGACTACAGCGGCGTGGCCACGGTCACTATCCCGGCTGGTGCATCGAGCGCCAGTTTTGATGTTGGCACGGTCTACCAAAGCGCCAACCAAGGCAATGAAAGCTTTACCGTGCAGATCGCCAGCGCGAGCGGCGGCAACTTTGAGTCGCTGCAGGTCAGCGGTGGCGCAGGCAGCGTGAGTACGACAATTGTGGATACCTATGTGGCGCCGCCGCCCAGTGTTCCGCCGCCGGATGCACCTCCGCTGCCACCGGCTGAGAATACCCCGCCACACGCTGTGAATGACAACGCGACCAATGCAGAAGGTGAGGCTTTGACGACACCGGAAGATACGGCGCTGACGATCGCCGCTGCGACGCTGACGGCCAATGACACCGACCCGGACAGCGACACCATCAGCATCACCAGCGTACAGGATGCAGCGCACGGAACGGTTGTGCTTAACTCGGACGGTACGATTACCTTCACGCCTGAGGCAAATTACAACGGTAGCGACGCGAGCTTCACTTACACCGTTAGCGACGGCCATGGCGGGGTCGATACGGCCGCCGTAGCGGTTAACGTGACCCCGGTCAATGATCCGCCAGCAACGGACGACGTCAGAGCTACCGGTAAAGAAGGTAGTCCGATCGACGTAGTACTCTTGGGCAGCGATGGCGACGGCACAGTAGATCATTTTGTGATCAGCACGCTGCCGGGAAACGGCACGCTGTATTTGAAGGACGTGGCATTGAAAGTGGGTGACCCTGTCCCCGCGACCGATGGTGCCGCGACCGTCACTTTCAAGCCGAACGAAGGGGTGCACAGTGACACGGCAACCTTCACGTACGCATCGGTGGACAACAAGGACTTGTCCGACCCAACCGCGGCTACGGCTACCATCACAGTGGTTTCACTGGACACCACCATCGTGACGTTGAGTCACCCTGATGACCAGATTGAGAATGGTGCGACGGTGACCTACACGGTATCGGTGGAACAGGCAGCGGTTGGAACGCTGGATCTGACTGTGAGCGTCAATGGTATTGATCGCATGGTCACGATTCAGGCTGGCCAAACGAGCGCAACGTTTGACGTGGAAACTCGCACGGACGACTGGAACACGCAAGGGCCGCAGACCTACGAGGTTGCGGTGACCGGCGCCACGGGCGGCGGCTACGAGAAGCTGGACTACAGCGCAGCGGTCGATAGCTTCAAGGTTAGCGACGACCACGACGTCACTACAGTGAGTTTGAGCACGCCGACGGACAAGACCGAAGATGGGCTGGGGGTGATGTACACGGTGTCGGTCGATAACGCTCCGGTTGGAGCGCTGGCTCTGACGGTGAGCGTCAATGGTGTTGATCGCACGGTCACGATTCTCGATGGCCAAACGAGCGCAACGTTTACCGTAGCAACCCGCGCGGACGACGTCTATGTGCAGGGTGCAGAAACCTACAGCGTTGCGGTAAAGAGTGCAACAGGCGGCAATTATGAAAATCTGGACTACAGCACGGCGAAAGACAGTTTCACAGTTGGTGATGACAAGGATCCGACCACGGTGAACCTGAGCGCTAGCACCGCCGTGAAGGATTGCGACGGCGTCGCCTACACCTTCACTGCCACTTTGAGCAGCGCTTCGCAGGGCCCGACCACGGTGCACACCGATCAGGGTGATATCACCATCCTCAACGGTCAGACCACGGGCACGCTGGTGCTGGCAGGCGAACACGTTGACACGGGTGCCAGCAGCATGCAAGCCACGATCACCTCAACCAGCGGCGGGAACTTTGAGAAACTGGTGGTTGGTACTGCCAGCGCTACGGCGACGATTGTGCATGACGAAAACTACCACAACACCAAGCACGATAACAACGGATGGGGCAACGGTGACCAGGATGCGCCGGGGAATTCACTTGGCAATAACAACGCGGAAAATTCCCAGGATCTAAAAGGGAACGAAAAGTATTCGAATGACTTGCACGGCGGACACAAGGATGATCAGATGGCTGGGGGTTCACACAATGATCATCTGCAAGGCGGTGAGGGTGATGACAGGTTGACTGGTGGCGGTGGTGCTGACACTTTCGTCTGGAAATTGGCTGACCTTGGTACCGAGGGGCATAAGACGAATGATGTCATCACCGATTTCTCAAAGGGTGACAAAGACAAATTGGATATTAATGATCTTCTCGATCACCGGGATGACCACAAGATAACTGCAGTGATCGATAACGGTAAAGAGGATGGCCTGCATATCCACATTCAGGAAAATGGAAAAGAAGTGCAGGAGATCACCTTGCTGAACTATCACGACGACTCAGATAAGTTTGTTGCCAAGATGTTCGCATCCTTGTTGATTAAGGGCAATGAGGATTGATCTATCGGCATAGGATGTCGCATGCGCGTGTATCAATGCTTTTGGATATGTTTCGGTGGTTGGTGATCGTGGGGATGACACGAGTCAATCGATGATAAAGGGCAGTCAGTGCGCGCACTGACTGCCCTTATGCATTGGTGTTGAAATAAATCACCCTCACTGCAACATGGGCGCCTGCGAGTAGTGCCTGCCGGGTAGTATTGGCGCATTGGTGAAATTCAGGGAGCTTGCCGTGTTGCCAAAACTGAAGCATCGCAGTGTTCTGATCGTCGACAACGATGCCAACATCGTGCGGCTGCTCCAGATGCAGTTGCAGGCCGTTGACGGCGACCTTGTTCTGCATGAGGTGCAGGCCTTTACCGACCCCCAGGCTGCGCTGGCCTGCGCCGGGACGCAAGGTTTTGATGCTGTCATTTCAGACTACCGCATGCCGGTCATGGACGGCGTTGCGTTCTTGCAGGCCTTCGCGGTGCTGCAGCCCCGGTGCGCGCGCCTGATGCTCAGCGGGTTTAGCGATACCGAGGCGGTTTTGCGCATGGTCGACGAGGCGGCCATCCACCGCTTCATTCCCAAGCCCTGGAGCCGGCCGGAGCTTCTTGCGCTGCTCGGCGAGGCCGTTGCCAGTGTCGGCGGCGCCGTGGCGCCCAAGCGCCACGCCCTGCCCAGGCCGACGGCAACAACCCTGCGAACCTCGCCGCTGCTGGCTGAATTGCCCGATGCCGTGCTGGAACGGCTGGCCACGGTTGCGCACTGGGAAGGCTATAACGCAACTGAAACCCTGGTGCAGCAAGACGAGCAGCCGAGTGCGGTCTACTTTGTTATTTCCGGCTACGTCAAGGTGATGCGGGGCAATTTACAGCCGAATCAGACCAAGGCGCAAAGTGCTGTTGACCGGCGCCTGCGCCTGCGCCCCCCTGTGATGCTGGCCCTGCTCGGGCCGGGTGATGTTGCGGGTGAGGTGGCGCTGTGGCTCAACAGCAGCGGCTCGCCGTCGATTGTTGCGTTGACGCCCTGCCAGGTGATCCGTTTTGCCAGCGTCGATCTTGTCGCCTGTGTGCAGCAATACCCCTTGTTTGCCCTGGCGGTTGCGCGCAAGATGGCCCTGCGCCTGTCGGATGCCGATCACCAGATCGAACTGATGCGGGGTGATCTGGAGGGGCGCATCCACGCCATTGTTCGGCAATGCAGGAGCATCGGTCTCGATGTCGATCGCTGGCTGACAAAAGCCGAGATCGCCCGGATGGTGGGCGCCACCCGCGTGGCGGTGAGCCAGGTCATGAGCCGCATGAGCCAGGCTGCGCCAAGCGCCCACAAAACACCTCGGTCCAGTCAGGCCAAAGCGTAAAACACTTTACGCTGGCGGTACAGACCTGTACCAAAGTTCAATAAGAAAGCGCCGATCCGCCGACTACTCTCCAGTCACAAGTTGTTGTTCTGAGCCTTTGTGGCTCAGCCCGCTTTTTTAACTGGAGAATTTCATGGCCCAATTCGCAACAGTCGCCGCCATCAATGGCAATGGCACCGTATTCGCCGTCAACGCCGCAGGCGTCAGCCGCGCCCTGAAAGTTGGCGACGAACTGCAAAAAGGCGAAACCATCCGCACCGTGGGCGATATCCGGGTCGAACTCATGATGGAAGACGGTCGCCTGCTGGCCGTGGCACCGGCACAAAGCGTGCGCCTGGACGACAACGTGGTCGATTCAGACAGCCGTCCGACAACGCAGGACAGCGCCGTGGCCACCCCGGCCACCGCTGACACCATCATCCAGGCGCTGGAACGCGGCACCGACCTGAATCAGACCCTGGACGCCACGGCGGCGGGCCCGGGCACTGGTGGCGGTACTGATGGCGGCAGCACCTTTGTGCAACTGCTGCGCATCACCGAGGGTGTGGAGCCGCTGACCTACAACTACAGTTTCTCTGCCACTGGCGCGACCGGCACCACGCAGCAAGTCTTGCTGCCAACCGACACCACGCTGCATTTGACGGCCGACGCAGCCGTGTCCGAGGGCAGCGCGGGCATCACCTACACCGCCACCCTGGGCAACCCGGCCCTGACCCCCATGACGATCACCCTGAACAACGGGGCCGTCATCACCATTGCTGCCGGCTCCAGCGTGGGCTCGGTGCTGGTGCCGGTGCATGGTGAAGACGTCTACGTGAACGCTGGGCCTGTGACCGCTACCGTCGTCTCAGTAAGCGGCGGCGGTTTTAGCGATATTGTTGTCAATGACAGCAACGTCATCACGGTCGTCAACGACACCATCACCCCAATCACGGTGGATCTGAGCGCCAGCACCGGCGTAGCCGAGGGCAGCGCAGCCGCCTACACCTTCACCGCTACGCTGTCGGCCGTTTCACACGGCGACACCACGGTGGTGACGGACAAGGGCACGATCGTGATCCATGACGGCCAGACCAGCGGCACCCTGGTGGTCGCAGGCGCCAACGGCGAAGACGTCTACAAGGACGCCAGCGCTCTGCATGCCACCATTACCTCGGCCAGCGGCGGCAACTTTGAGCAAATCAACATTGGCAATGGCAGCGCAACCGCCACCATTGTTGACACGGTCGACGCGGTCACAGTCAATTTGAGCGCCAGCACCAGTGTGCTGGAAAGCGGCACGGCCGCCTACACCTTCACCGCCACCCTGTCTGCTGTTTCGCATGGCGACACCACGGTCGTGACGGACAAAGGCACGATCACCATCGCGGACGGTCAGACCACCGGCACCCTGGTTGTGGCAGGCGCAAATGGCGAAGACGTCTACAAGGACGCCAGCGCCCTGCAAGCCACCATCACCTCGGCCAGTGGCGGCAACTTTGAGAACCTTGTGGTGGGCGCCGCCAGTGCTACCGCAACGATTGTGGATACCACCACGCCAGTCACGGTGGACCTGAGCGCCAGCACTGGGGTGCTGGAAAGCGGCACGGCCGCCTACACCTTCACCGCCACCCTGTCTGCTGTTTCGCATGGCGACACCACGGTGGTGACGGACAAAGGCACGATCACCATCGCGGACGGTCAGACCACCGGCACCCTGGTTGTGGCAAGCTCCAATGGCGAAGACGTCTACAAGGACGCCAGCAGCCTGCAGGCCAGCATCACCTCGGCCAGTGGTGGCAACTTCGAGCAGATCAATATCGGCAACGCTAGCGCGACTGCCAGCATCAATGACACCATCAACGTGGTGACGGTTGGCATAGCGGGTGACGCCAGCGTGGCCGAAGGTGCCGCCGCTTCCTACACGCTGACCTTGACCGCTCCTGGCCAGACCGACGTTGTGGTCAACCTGAGCTACTCCGGCACGGCCACCGACGGTAGTGACTTCGGCGGCATCGCGTCAGTCACCATTCCGGCTGGATCATCCAGCGCCAGTTTCAATATTACGACTCTCAACGATGCGCTGATTGAGGGCAACGAAAGCTTCAACATACAGATTGCCGGCGCGAGCGGTGGCAACTTTGAGTCGCTGCAGGTCAATGGGTCCGCCAGCAGCGTGAGTACGACGATTGTGGACAACGACTTTGTTCCCGATCCGGTGGCGACGAGTGGGACTGTGGAAGAAGCCGGCTTGCCCGGTGGAACGGCTGCGGCCAGTGCTCGTGAGACTACCGGTGGTGATCTCGTCTTGCAGCCTGGTTGGACGGTTCAGACCGCACAGAGCGGCACGTCCGCGCATGGCAGCTGGAGTGTGGGCACCGATGGCACCTACAGCTACACACTGTCGGGTCCGACCAGTGACGGCACACCAGGTGCGGGCAGCGACAGCTTCAGCTATACGGTTAAGGACACGCAGGGTAATACTGTAAACAACACCTTGAACATCACGATCGTTGATGATGTGCCCACAGCAGTGGCCGATGCGGGTGCTGCCAGCGAAGGCCAGACGACCACCGTAGTTGCAGATGCGACGCACGGTTTGCTGAGCAACGACACGGTGGGAGCGGACACGGGTGCGGGGGTGGTAGTGACGAGCACGGGTGCACA
>CAIRAW010000035.1 GCA_903876735.1 uncultured beta proteobacterium
CACCTGGATGCTCACGCTGGTGCCGCTGGCCGTGCTGTGCTGGTTCGGCATGAACAACCTGAAGACGATTTCCCCCGACACCGGTCATCCGCTGGTGGCCTTCGCCAAGATCACCTACCTCTACACGCTGGCCTTCGTGCCCTCCATCCTCGGGCTCTACCTGTACCTGCCGGCGCCGACCGGCCTGGGACTGATCAGCATGTGGCTGGCGATTCCGCTGGACATCGTCAGCGCCTTGCTGGTGATGAAGCTTGCGGCCTTTGGCACCATGAAGGAAAACGTGGCCAAGCAGTTCCTGATCTTCGGCAACAAGCACACCTGGTCGCTCACCGCGCTCTACATCGTCACCTTCGGCTCCTTCATCGGCTTCTCGATGGCGCTGCCGCTTTCCATCACGGTGATCTTCGGCATCAGCCACGTGAGCGACGCCAACGGCGTGCTGCAGCACGTGCTGAAAAATCCGAATGCGCCCTCAGCCCTGACCTACGCCTGGATCGGCCCGTTCGTCGGCGCCGCGGTACGCCCGGTGGGCGGTTGGATCTCGGACAAGATCGGCGGCTCGATCGTGACGCAGGTAATTTCGGTCGTGATGGTGCTGGCCTCGACGGCGGTCGGCTACGTCATGATGCAGGCCTACGGCTCTGCCACACCCGAGCAGTATTTCCCGGCCTTCCTCGGTCTCTTCATCGTGCTGTTCTTTGCCAGCGGCATCGGCAACGGTTCGACCTTTCGCACCATCGGCGTCATCTTCGACCGCCAGCAGGCCGGTCCCGTGCTCGGCTGGACCTCGGCCATCGCGGCCTACGGCGCTTTCATCGCCCCGGTGGTGATCGGCGACCAGATCAAGGCCGGCACGCCGCAGTACGCGATGTACGGCTTTGCCATCTTCTACGCCGTGTGCCTGGTATTGAACTGGTGGTTCTACCTGCGCGCCGGCTCAGAAATCAAGAACCCATGACATGAAGGCTGTCATCCCGGACCTGATCCGGGATCCATGGATTGCGGATCAAGTCCGCAATGACAAACCAATACGACTTCAAACATCTTTCGGAGGCATTCAATGAGCCACTTTCTCGATCGACTCAGTTATTTTTCAAACGCCCGCGAGCCGTTCTCCGGCGAGCATGGTATTGCCACCGGCGAGGACCGAACCTGGGAGGACGCTTACCGCGACCGCTGGGCGCACGACAAAATCGTGCGCTCCACGCACGGCGTCAACTGCACGGGTTCCTGCTCCTGGAAGATCTACGTCAAGGGTGGCATCGTCACCTGGGAAACGCAGCAGACCGATTACCCGCGCACGCGCTGGGACATGCCCAACCACGAGCCGCGCGGCTGCGCCCGTGGCGCCAGCTATAGCTGGTACCTGTACAGCGCGAACCGCGTCAAGTACCCGATGGTGCGCGGTCGCCTGCTCAAACTCTGGCGCGAGGCGCGCCTCTCGAACGACCCGGTTGACGCCTGGGCCTCGATTGCGCAGTCGGATGAAAAGCGCAAGGAGTACCAGAGCGTGCGCGGCCTGGGTGGCTTTGTGCGCTCGAGCTGGGACGAGGTCAACGAGATGGTGGCAGCAGCCAATGTTTACACCATCAAGAAGCACGGACCGGACCGCATCATCGGCTTCTCGCCGATTCCCGCCATGTCGATGGTTTCGTACGCGGCGGGCAGCCGTTACCTGAGCCTGATCGGCGGCGTCAGCATGAGTTTTTACGACTGGTACTGCGACCTTCCGCCGGCCAGCCCGCAGATCTGGGGCGAGCAAACCGACGTGCCCGAATCGGCCGACTGGTACAACTCCAGCTACATCATCGCCTGGGGTTCCAACGTGCCGCAGACGCGCACGCCGGATGCCCACTTCTTCACCGAGGTGCGTTACAAGGGCACGAAGACGGTGGCAGTGACGCCCGACTATTCGGAAGTGGCCAAGCTCTCCGACATCTGGATGAAGCCCAAGCAAGGCACCGACGCTGCCGTCGCAATGGCCATGGGCCACGTCATCCTGAAGGAGTTTTATTTCCCCGATGGCGCGGACGAACGCCGGGCCGCCCCAAGTTCGTCCAGCCCCCTCGGGGGGCAGCCGCCAGCAGGCGGCGTGGGGGCTCGCACCACGCGCAGCGCCTACTTCGACAACTACGTGCGCCGCTACACCGACATGCCGATGCTGGTGATGCTGAAGGAACATGTTTTGCCCAGCGGCGAAACGGTGCTGGTGCCGGACCGCTACCTGCGCGCTTCCGACTTCAATGGCAAGCTCGGCGCAGCCAACAACCCGGAATGGAAAACGGTTGCGCTCGACGAGAGCGGCAAGGTTGTGCTGCCGATGGGTGCCATCGGTTTTCGCTGGGGTGCGGACGGCCGCGCCGATCAGGGTCAGTGGAATCTGCAGGCCAAGGAAGCGCG
>CAIRAW010000036.1 GCA_903876735.1 uncultured beta proteobacterium
TCTCTTGCCGGGCATGCCGCCTACCTTCGATTGGTGTTCGAAGGTCCAACGGTAGCCCCGCCTCCCGGACCCGCCCGGTACAGGCCTCTAACCGGCCAACATAGTTGTCGTCAACCGGCCAAGGTAATTGTCGTCAACCATCCACGTCAACGCCAACATCATCAAGAATTTTCTTGGCATGAGGCAGAAACAGCGTGGGCGTGCATGGTGGCACATAGAGCACTTCGCAACGACTGATGATGCCCTTGTCCACTTGATCAAAGCGATTCGTGCTGAGAATCGTCATATCAGTCCCGAGCGTTGCGTCAAGTTCAACTTTCAGCGCGTCAACTAAAGAACTCTTCGTCACCAAGAACTCTTCAATGATTTGATAGTTGTATCGCTGCCCATTGACTGTATAGATGCGACTGAATTGCTTGTTACGCCCATACAGATCGTGAATGTCTGACGCTGTTTTTAGATCAGCGCATTTGACATTGTTGACAAGCGCCTTCGTCTTTTCAATGGCATCTGGCAGCAGCTGTTGAAGTGCTGTCTTGCCTGTGCCACTCGGTCCGTACAGCAGCAACGGCGCTTGAAGCTCGCCACTGGCATACGCCATGGCAAGTTCACACACTTCAGCGTTAGGGAAAACGAACTCTTGCAAGGTTTTCGGTGAATATTTCATAGTCGTTGTGATGATCATTTTGTACTTTCAAGCGTGTCTCGCACAGCCAATGCAGGGCATTTCTCAATGACTTGAACTTGAAAGCTGTGCTTGTCAACAATGTTGTCAATTTCTTCCAGTAGATCCCACCACGCGTCATCAGTTGGCTTTTTATTGAAGCGAATGACGATCTCGTAGGGCTCGTCAACTGCTACATCAGCGACAGATTTTTGTGAAACACGGTCAAGCAAGGAAGCTGTCGCTTGCTGTGCCTGTGCGAATTCAGCAGCACTGGTGTCACACGAATCGTCAATGGAGGCAGTTGCAGTTGGCTCAACAGCAATAGTGACTGCTGGCGCTTCTGGTGTAACAGCGACATCTGGAACGACTGGATCAGCAGCAGAGTCTGTCGTGGTCTGAGTCGTACTGGCGATGGCATCAACTGAATCAGTAGTCTCGTCAGGCTTGACTGGATCAGCAGACTTCTTGTTTGCGTCTTTCAGTAGTTTGATCTTCGCACCAGTCAGATTCGCCATGCTATTGCCAGTGCTGACAAGCGCGTCAAAAACATCAGAGGGAATCTGAGTGATTTCGTAGATGCTGGTCCAGGAATTGGGCAGCAGATTCGTATGCTGAATCAACTTGTCATAGCGTTCGCCAATCGCAAGAAACTTGCGAATCGTCGCGCCATTCTGGTCGTGACCGATCTCGCCACAGAACTTCGCAAAGTCATCTTTGGAAAGCTTGGTCTTTGCTTCGTGCACGACGCGACACATTTCAACTGTCATTTTTGCTGTCTTTACAGCGTATGCTGTGTATTCAGTCAAAAAGCGATCACGCTCAGACAAGTAAACAGTGACATTATTATTACTATTCACTGCTTTAACAAGACCCACAGTATGTGTCAGTTTTTTGTATGTTCCATTTAGAACAGATGTTTTCCTAATAGCCATGATTTACTCCTTTATCAAATAATCTGATTTCGTCACTTCAACATATTCAAAAATTCTATGAAACGCCTCTAGTGCTTTCTCTTTGCGAATTTCAATAAGTTTATCTTTTCGCATCTTCTCCTGCAATTTCACTCTTGCCTTCTCTTTTTTTGCTTCTCTTGATAATGTTTCCATAATCACCTTTTCCTTTTAAAGTTTAATAATTGAATCACTATTGATTCAGACTCTATTATCTCAAAATACCGATTTTTTGATAAGCCAAGAACATCGGTCCGAAGTTATTGGTATAGTGCTCAACACTGTTCTAAGTGGAGCAAATTCCTGCGATCACCAATAATCTTTAGTCCATCTAAGCACAGAAGAATTGTCTGATTTCTTCTGTGCTTAGCTGAATTGTTTATGCGTACCTCCTGACATCAATATCATTAGCTGCTGTCAGCATCTGATAATTGAGATTAAGCAGAATATTCCAGTCCTCTTTGTTGCGTGCAGCCATGATTTCACGACAGCTATATGCTGGGCTATTCGCAGTATCTAGCTCATAGAAGTTGATGACGTAGCCAAAGGCGTTAATCATGCGCTTGATTGACTGATATGCATCTGTCTTCATCAAATATGCAGCTATTTCGTTAACTGGAGGGTTATGAAGCCATTCGTTAACACAAATCTGATTAAGCAACTGATCTCTTGTTAAAGATGTTGACGGATTTTGTACCGTGAAGCTACAAAATTCAGATTGCCCATTTTTCAAATGACGAATTGCCAAAATATTCAAACTTGGAGTTTGTGCTTTCAGAACAGCGATTTCTGATTTCCGTGCTTTTGCTTGACCCATTATTTACCTTCTTTCATTTAGTTTATTGATATAAAGAACCGTTCCTTATAATCAGACTCTATTATCTCAAAAAACCGATTTTTTGATAAGCCAAGAACATCGGACCAAAGTTATTGGTATAATGCTCAACTTGTTCTAAATGGAACGAATCATGACTTATGCGGTGAATCAAGGCAAAGAGCCATACAGACTCTGGTTTCAATTTTTGAAACTGGCGCAGCAGAATTCCGATTTCAGAGTCAAGAAGACGAAATACACTGAATGGGGCGACATTCAGAATGTGAGCTTTAGGAAGTGGTGGAGTGATATTGGCAGCAAGCTCATAACTCTTGGCAGCGTTGGCGTACATGTCACGACAGCAGCGACATGCGACACAGACATCTACCACCTTGTCGCCATCCCACGCACCATCTCACCAACCACAGCGCGAGATCAAGTGCTGAAGCTGATGAAGGAGTTGGTCAAGACTGAAGGTGGTGGCTCTCTCAAGTGGAAGCTGACAGAGGGGAAACAACTCAAAGTTGAATCAGTTCGCGCTTACCTTCACACCTACGAAGCACAGGCTAAGCTGATCAAGCAGGCATTGGCTAATGGGGGCAAGGCGTCAGATGTGAAGGCAATGCATGTGCTGTGCGAGGTCCGAAGTTATTACAACAAGAAGAAAGAGCGATACAAAAACAATCTCATTCCTGTTGACTCAATGCCTGTTCGTTTGACCAATGGTGGCAATATCACTGATGTCTCATTGATTGATCCAGACGATTCCCACGAAGCACTGAAGGCAGTGAATGAGTATTTGAGAAAAGCTAAGAATATTCTGACTAATGTGGCAAATGGCGAATTTCCTGGCGAAGATTAAAATTACAATATAATCTAGCTTTCATTTTCACGAGGTTCAAATGGCATCACTCAAAGAACTAATGGCGCAACAAATTGCGTTGGCGAAACAAATTGAAGATCTGCGTTCTAAAGAACACGCAGAAGCCATTGCCAAAGTTCAGGCTCTTATCGCTGAACATATGCTGACGCAGCAAGATGTGTTTGGCACTTCGCGTGGTCGCAAAGCCAGTGGGGTCAAGAAAGTCAAGTCCAAGGTCGCTGCGAAATATCGTGATCCTGAAACGGGCAAAGAGTGGAGTGGTCGTGGCATTGCGCCTAAGTGGCTTGCTGGTAAAGACAAGACAAAATATCTGATTGCTTGATCTCGTTTGCAGTCAAATTGAAAAGCCCCCAATTGGGGGCTTTTTCATGTGCGTTGATTAGGTCATCATCTCCACAGCAGATCGCATCATCGCTGGATGCGTTTCAAAATACCGTCCAGTTGTTGCTGTTCTGGTGTGACCAACCAATGCCCTCAGAACTCGCACATTCACGCCTTTCTTCGCCAGTGATGTGATGAACCCACGCCGTCCACTGTGCGATGACGCCTTGATTCCAACGGCGCGATACAGATAGTGAAAGTGCTGCGAGAGAGAGCCAGATGTGAATCCACGGACAGGCTCTTTTTGCGTGTTGAACAGCGCACGATTTGTGTCGATGAAGTTGATCGTTGCCAGGTCCTTCACGCGAAACCGAACACTCAGATAGTGCTGAATCTCCTGCTGTAGCTGCGCTGGCAGCAGCACAGTTCGCCCCCGTTTATTGCTGTTTTGAGGCACAAGAAAGATTTCATCTTTGATGCTGCCATCTGAATTGAGCACATCAGCAATGGTGACCACGGCGACTTCCCCTACGCGCATGCCAGCCAGATGCGTCATCAGCAGCATTGCCCTATTTCTTGATGCGTGACTGTGCGACGCGATATACGCCAAAACCCTTTTGAATTCCCGTTCAGATAAAACTTTTGCTGACATGATTTCCCCTTAAGTGAACTTATTTATCAGGAATCAACTGCGTAAAAAAGTTCTATATGGAACAGATTTAGAAATCAAATAATTGAAATTCTCAGAAAAGGGTAAATTGGTCTCTAAAAAGCGTCGTTTTTGAGCTTATTTTTGTAGCTTTCCTGTTTCAAATGATAAATAAATACGAGTTGCGATGAAGTTGCTATGAGTCGCTTGAATGAAGAAAAAGAAAGTTGCTTGTTACGAGTTGCTTGTTACTGATTTGAGACAAATGAGTAACTATGGACCGAAACAAGCGACTCGCTACTTGAAACACGAGACATGCAACAAGTAACGAGCGACGCTTTTTCTGAAAAGAACTGCCAAGCGACTGAAGCAACAGACTTCGTAACTCAGCATTACAAAAAAAGGAAATATATGCTGAAAACAAAAACTGAAACTGAAATCGCTGTGCGTCTTTACGACAACAAATTCTACGGAACGACATACGGCAAAGGGCTTTATCGCAGAGCGCTTTACAACGGCTCTATTGATCTACAGACGCCATTGGTCAAATATGTCATAGACTTATTTATCTATGATGATTGGGCCAATCAAGCAAAAACAGACGATCAGATGAAAATAATCAGAAAAATACAAAAAGACAAGGATTTGCTCTTCAGCTGGATTTACAGATACAGCAAGGAAGCGCAGACGAAGACGCTGGTTTATGGCTGCTGCATCATGGATTGCAATGACAACAATGTCGTGGTTCTCATTGGTGATGATGAATTTGGCCTTGAGGGCAACTGGACGCTTGTGGCAAAGCCATGTAGACAAGCAGTGAATGGTGGAAAAGCAGCTACTTTGCTGGCGACTAACGCGGATCTGTCTGTTTGGCAGAAATGATCTGAGAAGGCACTGACTCGGCGCGAGTCAGTGCGGATCGTCAGTGAATTGCCAAAGCGTCAGAACCAAGCGCACGATAGATTGACGCCTTGCTCAGATCGTAGTGAGCCATGAGATCCACAATCTTTGTGCCCTCATTGCGCTTCTGACGCACTTCCAGAATCTGCGCGTCAGTCAGTGCCTTTCTGCGACCGAACTGAACGCCTTTGCGCTTCGCCAAAGCGATGCCATCAGTCTGACGCTCCTTGCGTAGATCATTCTCAAACGCAGCGATTGCGCCAAGCATCGTCACCAGCAGCATGCCTGCTGGCGTTGATGTGTCAATCTGCTGATCCAGAACATGAAGCCTGACTTGCTTCTTCTCCAGCGAGTTCAGAATGTTCAGCAGATCGCGTGTTGAACGCGCCAAGCGATCCAGCTTCGTGATTACAAGCGTGTCACCATCCCTGACGTAGTCCAGGCACAGCGCAAGCTGCTCACGCTTGTCTGTGGTGCGTCCAGATTGCTTTTCTTGAAAGACGCGATCACAGCCATTCAGCTTCTCTTGCTGAACTTGAAGCGACTGACCGTAGCTGCTAACTCTTGCGTAACCGATGCGTGCCATTTTGCTTTACTCCGTCTCATAACATTCTTTACTTTCTGAGACTGAATTATGACACATAAAATGAGACACGGTCAAGGGTGCTTTTTGATCCTTTTCAAAATGCCTCTTTATGTAAACAAATAGCAACAGATAATGGGCTTACTATATTTTTATAGTAAGGTCCACCAACTCAAGTTAACTTCCAATCTTTATAACACCAAAGCGTGACACTTGCTTTTCAAATCTAACCTTATTTGATACGCGATCGATAATTTTCACACCGAGTATTAAGCTTTCACTCGCGTTTTGGGCCTTCAATTGAAAGGGTGAGCGCAAATCGATCACAAATCCATCCGTGGTGTCTCTGCCTATGCTTTGAAACTGATACGATTTATATAAACCATACTGCGAGCCATTCCTCAATTCAATTTCAGTCCCTACATCACCACTGAAACACGCATGGATGCTAGTATGATGCCCATTTATAGTACAAGATATCAATGCATAGAGTGGAAATTCCTTTGCATGATTTACTCGATCCTGCGCATCTTTTCTTGCCTGATCTTCCTGAGCTTTCTTTGATCTTGCTGCTTCATCCGCTAGATATTTTTTACCCTCAGGAGTTGCCAGCCATCTCTGCCTCTCTTCATTTTCTTTTTCTCGCTTCAAAATGAGAGCGTTATTCTTCACTTTTTTACAAACAGCATCCACAATTATTGCATTTATATTGCCACTCACATCCGACAAATTTATAGCAGTCATTCTTCCATCATCCGTATTCCTATTATATTTCAGCAACTGACCAGCAATGTTTTCTTCACTCCAAGCTTCACTATATAATGATATATATTCGGGGCGATCACAGTTTATGTCATAACGCAGAAATGCAGATCTAACGCCTGATGCACCTAGTTGATCTACTGGTGACTGAAAATTCGCCATGGCGGGTATATTTTTATTTTTTTCGCCAACCACAGACCCATACTTTGAATTTGAATCAAGATAGATTTCAAAATTTTTATCTATTTTTTGCCAATTAAATTTATTATTACGTGACTCAATTAGTTTAAGATCATTAACATCAGAAGCGGAAGTTTGTGGTTGTCTATTGAGCGGCTTTATATCGGCGCAAGCAGTTGTCACATAGGTCATTCCAAATGTATTTGGCTTAGGAATAAGTGGTGTATTGAGATCACCAAAATTGGCATTTGTTAATTTTGATCCCTGAAGGTTCAGATCCGTATAAGCCTCTCCTGATGAAAACATGTATTCATTTTTAACACAGTTAATAACCAAAGTATGTCTTAACGATTTTACTCCACCACGACCTTGCAGCAAATTATCGAGGAGAACTAAGTTCCTCGAACTCGCATCCCCAGTTATACTATCTTTGTCAATGTAATACTCGTGTTCAGAGTTTTTTCCCGCCAGTTGCCATGTTGCGCTAAATGCTGTATTTGAAGCAATTAATAATGCCAATGCTATAGGTAACTTATTCATTTTATCTCCATTTTCATCGTTCAATTTGATATTTTTATTGCGCCAAACTGTGATACTTGTTTTTGAAACACGATTTCATTTGTTGATTTTTGAAATACTTTAATCCCAAGAATTAGATTCTCACTGGAATTTTGTGCTGTCAATTCGAAATTGTTTTCAAGATCTATTAGTAGACCGTCTCGTGTTTCTTTGCCAATGTTAGGAATTTGATAAGATTTATATAACCCGTATGCCTCACCATTCCTTAATTCAATCTCGGTGCCAACATCCCCACTAAAACAAGCCTGAATATTGATGTTGTTTCCGTTTATCCCGCAAAAGAGGACTGCGTAGTACGGAAATTTTTCTGTCACAACTTCACGCTTTGGTTGTGTGTCTTCTGCTTTCTTGGTCTCGGGTGCTGTTTGAGTGAAATTTGCAGCACCTCGGCTACCGCTCGCCTCTGATTTTGTATTCGTGTCAACCTTTGAACACGCTACCAATGCAACGCTGAACACAAGCGAAAGTGGGACGGCAAGCAATAGTTTGATCTTCATGGGTGGTTTTTTATCAATTTTATGTGACAGGATAAATCTTGATATTCTGTTTGCTAATAATTGGCGAAATTAGAACAATTAGATTCTGCGATAAAGTTTAGCAATCGTCAAGAGTGTTTTTGTTGAGTTTTGTGGTTTTCTCGCGCTTCTTTGTATTTCCTTGATGCTGATCAGTGTCAGCAGTGCTGCGTACAATATGTAGAAGACGATAAATAGCTGATGAAAATCACTGAAATCACCACATCGCTTCCCCTCTTCCACGCCACAGTCAGAGCGAAAACCTCGTCAACCACGATGACGCTGAAGACAGCAATCTACGCTGAAGGTCCAACACAGGCAAGGCAGTTGCTGACAGCGATCTATGGCGAGGGCAGTGTTCAGAGCATCACGCAAGGCATGACTGAGGGCACGAAGACGCTCAGCCCCCAAGAACTTCAAGTCAAGAGTCTTGCTGACAAGTCAAAGCAGTTCGCACAGCAAGCGAAGGCAACGAAAGCAAGACAGCAAATGGCGAAGGCGCAGCAAGCACTACAGAAGGCAAATGCTCCCACGACGACTTCTGTGGGGGCGTAAACATACTTTCATAGTTAGCTGATCGTCGTTGCTACAGACAGAGCCTCGACAATGGGTTGCTCAGACATGTTATTGGATGAAGTTGGTGGAATTCCGACAATTGACTTAGGTCAAGTAAACCTAGGTCGTTTTACGACGAAAAAGCACTCGTCATGCAGCGCAGCTGCCTAATTTGGCACTTTGTCACACTTTTGCTGTAAAGTGTGACAGACGACTTGGCAAGTTAGTGGGTACTATCGTCTAAAGTGCGTGAGTAAAAGATGCTTTGTTTGTGACAAATTTGAAACAAGGCGATTTCGTTTTAAAAAACCATTATAAATCAACATGTTACAAGGCATCTGTTTTAGTGATGTAATTTGCCGATGAAATCAAAATTCCCGCATGTTGCGCTGATCGGCAAATACCAGACGCTGGCATCCGGCGCGTCGGGCGCCTCCTCGCGCAGCGTACTTGAAGAGATTGCCGACTACCTGCATGGCCAGGGTTGCGAGGTGCATCTGGAGCACGACACGGCGCGCAACATGGGGATTTCCGGCTATCCGGTGTTGACGGTGCCCGGCATCGGTGAGCAGTGCGACCTGGGTCTGGTGGTGGGCGGCGACGGCACCATGCTCGGCATTGGGCGCCAGCTTGCGAGCTACGGTGTGCCGCTGATCGGCATCAATCAGGGCCGCCTGGGTTTCATCACCGATATTCCATTCAACAATTTCAAGCAGTCTCTTGGCCCCATGCTGCGCGGCGCCTACGAGGAAGACCACCGCAGCATGATGCAGGCCAGGGTCATGCGTGACGGACTCTGTGTCTACGACGCACTGGCCATGAACGATGTGGTGGTAAACCGGGGTGCCAGTTCGGGCATGGTCGAACTCAAGGTTGAGGTTGACGGCCGTTTTGTGGCCAGCCAGCGCGCCGATGGCCTGATCATCGCCACGCCAACCGGATCCACCGCCTATTCACTCTCGGCTGGCGGGCCGCTGCTACACCCTTCGGTGCCAGGCTGGGTGCTGGTGCCCATTGCGCCGCACATGCTGTCAAACCGGCCCATCGTGCTGCCCAACGCGACCGAGATCGTCATCGAGGTGGTGGCCGGGCGCGATGCCAGCGCCAGTTTTGACACCCAGTCGCTGGCCTCGCTGCTGCATGGTGACCGCATCGTGGTGACGCGCTCGCAGCACAACGTGCGTTTTCTGCATCCCAAGGGCTGGTCCTATTTCGACACCCTGCGCCAGAAACTGCACTGGAACGAGGGAGTAACTTTGCCGTGAGCCTGCGTCGCATTGTTCTGCGCGATTTCGTGATCGTGCGCGAGCTCGAACTCGACCTGGCGCAAGGCTTCACCGTCCTGACCGGCGAGACCGGCGCCGGCAAGTCGATCCTGATAGGCGCGCTGCAACTGGTGACCGGTGGCCGCGCGGATGTCGGCGTGATACGCGAGGGCGCCGAGCGCACCGAGGTCAGTGCCGAGTTCGACACGACCGACGCGCTGGCGCAATGGCTCGACGGCGCCGGTTTCGAAGGCGGCGACAGCCTGCTGCTGCGCCGCACGGTGGACCTGCAGGGCAAGAGCCGCGCCTGGATCAACGGCAGCACGGCCACTGCCACCCAGTTGCGAGAGCTTGGTGAACAGCTGCTCGACATTCACGGCCAGCACGCCTGGCAAAGCCTGACCCGGCCCGACGCCGTGCGCGGTCTGCTTGACGCCTACGCCCAGGTCTCAGCCACTCCCCTGGCAAGCCTGTGGCAGCACTGGCGTCAGACGCAAAATGAGCTGGCACAAGCACAGTCAGCGCAGGAGTCACTGCAACACGAGCGCGAACGCCTGGCCTGGCAAATTGGCGAGATCGCCAAACTTGCGCCACTGCCCGACGAATGGAACTCGCTCAACACCGAACACGCCCGACTGTCCAACGCCCAGGCCCTGCTCGACGCCGCGCAAGGCGCACTGCAAAGCCTGGACGACGATGAGCACAGCGCCCTGACGGCCCTGAACAGCGCTTGCCAGCGCCTGCAGCAGCAGGAGCAGCACGAACCCCATTTCCGGGAGTTGGCAGAAGTTCTGGCGTCCAGTCTGGCGCAGGTCGAAGACACGGTGCACGCTTTGCGCAGCTACCTGCACCGCACCGAGCCCGACCCGCAGCGCCTGGGTCAGCTCGATGAACGGCTGGCCCAGTGGCTGTCGCTGGCCAGACGCTACAAGCGCAGTCCGGCAGAACTGGAGCAACTGTTGGCGTCCTGGCAAGAGGAACTCGCACGGCTTGATGCCGCCGCCGACCTGGCAGCGCTTGAGGCGGCGCAGAACGCCGCGCAGCAAGCCTTCATGGAAGAGGCCAGGCTGCTCTCGAAAGTCCGCGCAAAAAACGCGCCGCAACTGGCCGCAGCCATCACGCTGGCCATGCAGGGACTCGGCATGCAGGGCGGCCAGTTCCAGGTGGCATTGG
Organism: uncultured beta proteobacterium; assembly: GCA_903876735.1. Taxonomy (GTDB): domain Bacteria; phylum Pseudomonadota; class Gammaproteobacteria; order Burkholderiales; family Burkholderiaceae_C; genus Rhodoferax. The sequence continues at coordinate 10,797 of CAIRAW010000036.1, forward strand.
ACAAGGTGGCGCAACCAATGCAAAGCGGCCTCGAAGAGGTCAGCTTTCTGGTCGCGGGGCACGCCGGCAGCACGCCGCGCCCGGTCAGCAAGGTGGCGTCCGGCGGCGAACTCTCGCGCCTGGCCTTGGCCATCGCGGTCACCACCAGTCAACTCGGCACGGCGCAGACGCTGATCTTTGACGAAATCGACGCCGGCGTCGGCGGCGCCGTGGCGCAGACCGTGGGTCGCCTGATGAAGCAACTCGGATCCGACCGCCAGGTGCTGGCCGTGACCCATCTGCCACAGGTGGCGGCGAGCGCCGACCAGCACTTGGTAGTGGTCAAACAGTTGCAGGGCCAAACCACTTTGAGCTCGGTCGCCGAGGTCAGAGGTCCGCAGCGGGTGACGGAAGTGGCACGCATGCTGGGCGGCGAACGCCTGTCGGACGCTACCCTGGCGCACGCGCGGGAAATGCTGCAATTACAGGATTGAGACCATGCACATCGAAGCCGCCAACCTGCAGGTTGTCTTGATCACAGGCATGTCCGGCTCTGGCAAGTCAGTTGCCTTGCATGCGCTGGAGGACACGGGGTTTTTCTGTGTCGACAATCTGCCGCCGGAGTTGCTCCTGCCTTTTGTGACGCTGGAACGCCAGAACAATGCCAGCCGGGTCGCCATTGCAATGGATGCGCGCAACGCCAGCGCCCTGCCCTTGTTGCCATCACAGCTGATGCTGCTCAAGGAGCAGGGCATCACAGTACAGTCACTGTTTCTGGACGCCACTACCGAGACCCTGGTGCGGCGCTACTCCGAGACGCGGCGCCGACACCCACTCTCGCAATCAGAGTCCAAACAGTCGGCCGTTGAGCAGCGGCGCGCGCTGGTCGACGCCATTGAACTCGAGCGCGAACTCCTGAGCACCCTGCGCGAGCAGGCCCACGTCATCGACACCAGCATCATCCGGCCCTCGCAACTGCAGGCTTACGTCAAGTCACTGATTTCCGTCGCGGGCGAACAACTGACGCTGGTGTTCGAATCTTTTGCGTTCAAACGCGGGGTCCCCAGCGACGCCGACTATGTCTTCGACGTGCGCATGCTGCCCAATCCGCACTACGAGCCCGAACTTCGGCATCTGACCGGCCAGGACGCGGCGGTGGCAAGTTTTCTGCAACAGCAGGCCGACGTCACACAGATGATTGATCACATCCACACGTTTCTCACGCATTGGATCGAGGCCCTGGCCCGCGACCACCGCAGCTATGTCACGGTAGCGATTGGCTGCACCGGCGGGCAGCACCGCTCGGTCTATCTGGTGGAACAACTGGCGCAGTTATTCGGTGAAAAATGGATCACCCTGAAACGGCACCGGGAGTTGGACGTTCAGCCAGCCCGTGTCGGGCCAGCAACTTTCTGACCGGCGCCGGCAGGCCCAGACCGGGCCAGGCGTCCGCAGCCATCCAGGCGCCCTGCTCCAGAGCAGGGTCCGCATTCAGCGCCACCTGAACCGGATGCAGATGCAAATCCTTGTGCGTAAGCACATGAACAAATGGCGGCAAATCATGCGATGCGCTGTGTCCATTGCCGGCGATGGCCGCATCAAGCGCGTCGCGGCTGTCAAACAGCGCAAAGCAATAGAGCCCGGCCCAGACCCCGGGGCTTGGCCGTTTGCTCAGCCAGACGCTGCCGTCCTGTTTCTGCGCCCACAACAGCCACAGCGACTGCGCGCTGCGCTTGAGCTTGCGTGTTTTAACCGGAAAACGCTCGGGCTGGCCCAACTTGCTGGCGGCACACAGCGCTGCCAGCGGACAGTCGGTGCAGCCCGGCTTGCGCGTGCTGCAAACGCTGGCACCGAGGTCCATCAGGCCCTGTGTGTAGCGCGGCATGGTCGTGTGCAGATCGCGCTTGGGCAGCAGCAGCGTCGCCTGATCCCAGAGCTGGCGCTGGTGCGCGGCGATCGAGAGGTCGGCATCGAAGCCCAACACGCGGGTCAGCACACGCCTGACATTGCCGTCGAGAATCGCCACCCGCTCGGCAAAGCACAGGGCTGCAATGGCGCCGGCCGTGGAGCGCCCGATGCCGGGCAAGGTCTGCAGCACGGCGGCGCTGTTCGGAAAGGCCCCGCCGTGCAAGTCCATCACCAGCGTGGCGCAGCGATGCAGGTTGCGGGCACGGCTGTAGTAGCCCAACCCGCTCCACAGGGCCAGCACATCATCGAGCGGCGCTGCGGCGAGCGCGGCGACGTCGGGAAAGCGTTGCAGGAAACGTGAAAAATAGTCGCGCACCGTCACCACCTGGGTCTGCTGCAGCATGATTTCAGAGAGCCAGACGCGATACGGGTCACGCGTGTTCTGCCAAGGCAAATCATGGCGCCCGCTGGCCTTCTGCCAGCGCACCACGCGGGTGGCGATGTCCTGGTGCATGGTCAGACTTTCTGGCACGCTGGACAGTAAAAGGTCGAGCGTTGACCCTGGCGCAAGGACTTGATCGCTTTGCCGCAAACGCGGCAGGGCTGAGCTTCGCGCGCATAGACCATGGTTTCAAACTGAAAATGCCCCTTCTCGCCGCTGGCACTGGAAAAGTTGCGCAGGGTACTGCCGCCACTCGTGAGCGCGCGCCCCAGAATGTCGCGGATCGCCGCATGCAAGCGCGCAGCACGGGGCCGGCTCAGGCGCGCCGCGCTCACGGTCGGGCGTATGCCAGCCAGAAACAAGGCCTCGGATGCGTAGATGTTGCCGACCCCAACCACCACATCGCCGGCCAGCAGCACCTGCTTGATCGCCGCCCTGCGAAGCTTCAATCCCGCGTGAAACTGGCCGGCATCAAAATCGTCGGACAGGGGCTCCACACCGAGCCGACCCAGCAACTTGCACGCGACGCTCGCGTCCTCTGAATCGGCGTAAACCACGGCACCGAATCGGCGCGGATCGTTCAGGCGCAAGCTGCCCTGTGTCGTCACCATCTCGAAATGGTCGTGCTTGCCCGGCTCTGGCAACTGTTTGGCAAAGCTCAGGCTGCCCGACATGCCCAGGTGCAGCAGCAGCAAGCCCCGGTCCAGATCGATCAGCAGGTACTTGCCGCGCCGGCGCACTCCGCGCACGGTTCGTCCTGCCAATTGGGCCGGCTCACACCCGAGTGGCCAGCGCAGCGGTTTGCCCATGCGCAGCGACAGCACGGTCGAGCCGGCAATCCGCCCGGCAAAACTCAGGCGGGTGACTTCGACTTCGGGTAATTCAGGCATTGCGGAGAAATTGAGCGGACATGGATTATTATGGTCTGATGCCACGTTTTACCCCTACCCTGCTCCTTATTGCCCTGCTGGCGTGCGGGCTGGGCGCCAACGCACAGACACCCGACATCAAATCGAGCAGCCCGGTCAGTTCTGCGCTCGACGGGGAGCTTTTTTACGAGATCCTGCTGGGAGAACTCAATGCCCGTGATGGCGAGACCGGAGCCGCCTACGCGCTGCTGCTCGATGCGGCCCGCAAGTCGAATGACAGCCGGCTTTTCCAGCGGGCGGTTGATGTGGCTCTGCAGGCGCGCTCGGGCGAATCCGCGCTGGCGGCAGCCCGTGCCTGGCGCCAGGCCTTGCCCGCCTCCAGGGAAGCCAATCGCTACGTCCTGCAGATATTGATTGGGCTGAACCGGATTGGCGAAACACTCGAGCCCCTCAAGCGCGAAGTGGCGACTGCAAATCCAAAGGAACAGGCCGGCACCATCGCGAGTATTGCGCGCTACTTTGCTCGAGCCGCCGACAAAAAGCTTGCCGCGCGCACGGTTGAACACGCACTGACGGACTACCTGAGCTCACCCGCGCTGGGCGCCTCAGCCTGGACCACCATAGGCCGCATGCGACTGGAGGCGGGCGACAGCACGGCCGCCCTGGACGCGGCGCGCAAGGCGCAGGCCATGGACCCAAAGGACGATGGTCCGGTACTGTTGGCACTGAGCATGATGAACCGCGAGTCGCCACAGGCCGAGGTGATCGTGAAAAAGTACCTTGAAGGCCAGGCACAGACCGAGATCCGAATGGAATATGCGCGTGCCTTGCTCGACGCCCAGCGCTATGCTGAAGCCGCCGCCCAGATTCAAATTGTGACGACTGAAAAGCCAGACCATCCACAGGCCTGGCTGATCAAGGGCGCCCTGGAATTACAGAAGGGTCAAACGGTCGCCGCCGAAAGTGCATTCCGCCGCTATGTTGAATTGGCGCCAAAAAAAGACGCTGGCGCAGCGCATTCGGAATCGAACCGGGGACTGGTTCAGGCTTTGCTCTCCCTGGCCCAGATTGCGGAGCAAAAAAAGGATTTTTCACAGGCCGAGGCCTGGCTCAAACGCATTGACAGCCCGGAAGACCGGTTCACCGCGCAAATGCGCCGGGCCAGCCTGCTGGCCCGACAAGGCAAACTGGAAGAGGCGCGCAAACTGATTCGCAGCCAGCCAGAAAAGACGCCCGAAGATGCGCGCCTGAAAATCGTCGCCGAAGCCCAGTTGCTGCGCGAAGCCAAACAATACCTTGGCGCCTTCAATCTGCTCTCCGACGCCAGCGCGCGCGCGCCCGACGATTTCGACCTGCTTTACGACATGGCCATGGTGGCCGAAAAATTGGACAAACTCGACGAGATGGAACGTCTGCTGCGCCGGGTCATCGCCGGCAGACCGGACTCCCCCCATGCCTACAACGCACTGGGGTTCTCGCTGGCAGAGCGCAATATGCGCCTGCCCGAGGCCAGGCAATTGATCCTGAAGGCACTCGCATTTGCGCCAAATGACCCTTTCATCACCGACAGCCTGGGTTGGCTTGAATTTCGCAGTGGCAATCTGGCGCAGGCCCAGCTTATTCTGGAAGGGGCCTTCAAAGTCAGGCCGGATGCCGAAATTGCAGGCCATCTGGGTGAGGTCTTGTGGCTTCTGGGGCAGCGTGAGCAAGCCCTGAACATCTGGAAGCAAGGCGTCAAAATCGACGCCGAAAATGAAACCCTGCTGGAAACGCTCAAACGTCTGCGTGTCAAATTGTGAGAACAGGGCTCGACGTCGCCGCTTGCTCGGCACTTTGTGCGGCGCTTCTGGTCGCCGCTTGCGCCGTGGCGCCGCCGGCACCCATCACCAGCCAGGCTGAGGCCTCGGTCTGGCGTGGTCGACTGGCCGTGCGGGTGGAAGCGGACCCGCCGAAAATGCAGTCGCAGGCGCTAGCAGCCGGGTTCGAACTCAGCGGCAACGCCCAAGCAGGTGAATTGACGCTGTTCACACCGCTTGGCACCACGGCGGCCGCCCTTTCCTGGACGAGCAACGCGGCGATCATGCGCAGCAATGGCGATGTCCGCCATTTCGATTCGCTGACTGCCCTGATCCGCAGCGCGGTTGGCACCGAGGTGCCGGTCGCTGCGCTTTTCGCCTGGTTCCATGGCGAGAACATGACGGCGGCAGGCTGGAACGCCGACCTGACTCAATACGCCAGCGGCCGCATCACGGCCCGGCGGCTGCAACCTGCGCCTGTCGCTGAACTCACACTGCTGCTTGAAAAATGAAGGCGCTATACGACATCGCCGCCCCGGCCAAACTCAACCTGTTCCTGCACATCACCGGCAGGAGGAGCGACGGCTACCACCTGATGCAGTCCGCCTTCATGCTGATCGACTGGTGTGACACCCTGCATTTCGAGCTTCGCGCCGATGGCGCCATCAGCCGGGAAGATCTCGGTGCGGCGCTGCCGGCCGACGATCTCATCGTGCGCGCCGCCCGCGCCCTGCAAGCCGCCAGTGGCACGCCGCTGGGCGTTCACGTCGGGATTGAGAAACGCATTCCGGCACAGGCCGGCATGGGCGGCGGGTCGTCCGACGCGGCGTCCACCCTGCTCGCCCTCAACCAGTTGTGGAAGCTCGAATTTTCCCTGGAGCAACTGGCTGCCATCGGGCTGCGCCTGGGCGCCGACGTGCCGTTTTTTCTGGGTGGGCACAACGCCTGGGTCGAAGGTATTGGCGAAAAACTGACACCTGTCACCCTGCCGAAGGGCCGGTTTTTGGTGGTAAAACCAAACGAAGGACTGGAGACAAAGCTGATTTTCTCGGACCCGACCCTGAAAAGGGACAGCGAGACTGCTATAATTTCAGGCTTCATTGCAGATGCTTTCGGTTTCGGCCGTAACGATTTGCAGAGCGTGGCGCAAAGACTTTGCCCCGGCGTAACCCATGCCCTTGAGTGGCTGGCAATGCGTGGGCTTGAAGGCCGGATGACAGGCTCTGGAAGTGCGGTATTTGCACGAGTGTTGCAGGAAATTGACATAAGCAGCGCGCCGGGCGCGTTTCAGGTCAGGTTATGCAACAGTCTGGATGTTCACCCTCTGGTGGGTTGGGCAAGCAGCAAAAGTTTATCGGTTGACGGTGTTTAGCCGTCCACCCGTGTAGGGGAGTCGCCAAGTTGGTTAAGGCACTGGATTTTGATTCCAGCATGCGAAGGTTCGAATCCTTCTTCCCCTGCCAAACCATTAGTCATGCGTGCTTCGCGCAAGTGGAGCACGTACCGCATACTGAAAGCGCATAGGCGCACAAGGTCACTCAACCGCTGGAATTACACATGCAGGCTCCCGAACCCCCTGATTTCATGGTTTTTACCGGCAACGCCAATCCCGGCATGGCCGCGCAGATTGCACAGCACCTGAACATTTCTCTGGGCGCGGCAGCGGTGGGGCGCTTCTCCGACGGCGAAGTGACGGTGGAAATCAACCAGAACGTGCGGGCCAGGGACGTCTTTGTGGTGCAATCAACCTGCGCACCGACCAACGACAACCTGATGGAACTGCTGATCATGGTCGACGCCCTCAAGCGCGCCTCGGCTGAACGCATCAGCGCGGTCATTCCCTATTTTGGTTACGCACGGCAAGACCGGCGCCCGCGCTCGAGTCGGGTTCCGATCTCCGCCAAGGTGGTCGCCAACATGCTGCAGGCCGTCGGCGTGGCGCGCGTCCTGACCATGGATTTGCACGCAGACCAGATCCAGGGATTTTTTGACATCCCGGTCGACAATATTTACGCCTCGCCCGTGTTGCTGGGCGACTTGCGCCAGAAGAATTACGAAAACCTGATCGTGGTCTCGCCCGACGTTGGCGGCGTTGTGCGCGCACGCGCCCTGGCCAAGCAGCTGGGTTGCGACCTTGCCATCATCGACAAGCGTCGCCCCAAGGCCAACGTCAGCGAAGTGATGCACGTGATCGGCGAAATCGACGGGCGCAACTGCGTCATCATGGACGACATGATCGACACCGCCGGCACCCTGGTGAAGGCCGCCGAGGTTTTGAAGGCACGCGGTGCCAACAAGGTTTACGCCTATTGCACGCACCCAATTTTTTCGGGTCCAGCGATTGAGCGCATTACCAACGGTACGGCCCTCGATGAAGTAGTGGTGACCAACACCATTCCGCTCAGCCAAGCGGCAGCGGCCTGCAAAAAGATCCGGCAGTTGACCGTGGCACCGCTGATCGCTGAAACGATCCAGCGCATTGCCAAGGGCGAGTCCGTCATGAGTTTGTTCTCGGACCAGGAGAACCTGTTCTAGGGTTTTCCGGTTCGTGCAAAAGTGGGCTTCAGGCGCTGTTGGTTCAGCGCCGGAAGCTTTTTTTAATCGGGGTCACACTGGTCGCGGTGGACTCCTTCTGGAGTGAAAACTATGAAAGTCGTCGCTATTGAGCGCGCAAAGCAGGGTACGGGTGCGAGCCGCCGTCTCCGCATCGCCGGCCGCACGCCCGGTATCGTTTACGGGGGCGCTACAGAGGCCCAGCAGATCGAGATCGATCACAACGCCCTCTGGCACGCCTTGAAGAAGGAAGCCTTCCATTCCACCGTTCTGGACATGGAAATCGACGGCAAGGTCAGCCCGGTTCTGCTGCGCGACGTGCAAATGCACCCGTTCAAGCAACTCATTTTGCACATCGACTTCCAGCGCGTCGATGCCAACACCAAACTGCACATGAAGGTGCCACTGCACTACAGCGGTGACGAGAACTCGCCAGCGGTCAAGTCCGAAGGTTGCATCGCCAACCACGTGGTGACTGAAATCGAAGTGCTGTGTCTGCCAGCCGACCTGCCTGAATTCATCGCGGTGGATTTGAGCGGCCTCAAGAAGGGCGCCTCCCTGCACCTGGCCGACGTGGTCCTGCCAAAGGGTGTGACCGCTGTCACCCACGGCAAGAACAACCCGGTTCTGGTCTCGGTCGTGGTCATCGCGGCTGCAACAGCCGAAGAAACGCCAGCCGCAGAAGGCGCCGCACCTGCTGCCGCACCCACTGCTGCAGCAGCAGCGGCAGCAGCCGGCAAGGCCGCAGCAGCAGCCAAGGCCCCGGCCGCCGCCAAAGCACCGGCTGCCAAGAAGAAGTAATCCTGGCCTGCAATGGGACTGCGCAGCAGACCCATTGCCAGCGACAGACGGATGGCCCACCTCGGTGGGCCATTTTTTTGCCTGCAGGGTTACACTGCGACGCTATGCAGCGCCCTAAAATTGCTTCCCGGATCGACCCGACATGATCAAGCTATTGGTAGGCTTGGGCAATCCCGGCCCTGACTATGAACTGACCCGCCACAACGCCGGTTTCTGGTGGCTCGACGAAGTAGCGCGCGCGCTCAAGACGCCACTGGTAATGGACAAGTCCTACCACGGCCTGGTGGCAAGAACATCGGTCAACGGGCAGACCGTATGGCTGCTCAAGCCCCAGACCTTCATGAACCTGTGCGGCAAATCCGTCGCCGCCCTGGCCCGCTTCTTCAAGATCGAGCCGCAGGAGATTCTGGTCGCGCACGACGAACTCGATATCGTTCCGGGCGAAGCCAAGCTCAAGCTCGGCGGCAGCCACGCCGGACACAACGGCCTGCGCGACATCCATGCCCAGTTGGGTACCGACAACTACTGGCGCCTGCGACTGGGGGTCGGTCATCCCGGCGTCAAGTCGGACGTCGTCAACTGGGTGCTGAAGAAACCCTCACTCGACCACCGCATTGCCATCGACCAAAGCATAGACCGCGCGCTCAAAGCCCTGCCGCACCTGCTGGCCGGTGAAATGGACAAGGCCACCATGCTGGTGCACACCAGCAAACCGCCGCGCGCTAAACCACCCCGCCCAGAAAAGCCGCCCCTAGCGGATAAGGCGGAGCCCCAAACCGTCAACAGGGAGAATCAACATGAGAGTCGCTCGCCTTGAAACACTGGTCCTGATCGCCGCTGCGCTGGGCTCGACGGGGGGTGTCGCGCAGACCGTCTACAAGTGCGGCAATACCTATAGCCAGTTGCCATGCCCAGGGGCCGCCGTAGCGATCAACCCGGACGCACGCACCGCCGCCCAGAAGGCGCAAGCCGATCTGGCCACCGCACGCGACGCCCGCACGGCAGCCGCCATGGAAAAATCCCGCCTGCTGCAGGAGAAAGCCGACCTCGCCGCCAACGCCCCACCAACACCGGCCAAGGCGAGCAGCGCCAGCAAGCCACGCAAGAGTGAATTGAAAAAGAAGAAAAAGAAGGACGCCGACCACTTGAAGCGACACACGCCGCCAGTGAAGAAGCAAACCGCGGTCAAGCCTGGCGCCAAGGCATCGAGCCCATCCTGAACGCAGCGAAGCGCCTGTTGGAGACCTACTTGAGATCCAGCGACGGCTTCGCTTGCGCCTGCAGTTGCCGGTATTTTTGCCACAATGTCTCGTGGCTTTCGACCCATTGCGGGTTGACCGGAATACAGGCGACAGGACACACCTGCACGCACTGGGCTTCGTCAAAATGACCGACGCATTCAGTGCATTTTTGCGGATCGATTTCGTAGATTTCAGGACCCAGAAAAATCGCCTGGTTCGGACATTCCGGTTCGCAGACATCGCAGTTGATGCACTCGTCGGTAATGATCAATGCCATCGCTTACCATCCATAGCATCGTCTAAAGTTTCGGGCTTGTTCACCATAAGCCAAATTATCGGCCACTGCGCAAACCATTAACACCATGGGTCTATTCCTGTTCAAACGCCTGATCACCTTGCTGGCCACACTGGCCGGCGCCTCAGTCGTGGTGTTTCTGGTTCTTGAAGTCCTGCCCGGTGATGCGGCCCAGATGCTGATGGGCCCCGACGCCTCACCCGAGGCGGTGCAGGCGCTGGCCGTCAAACTCGGGCTGAACCTGCCGCCCATGACACGCTACTGGCAATGGATCAGCGGCCTGCTGGTCGGGGACATGGGCATCAGCAACGCTTACAGCAGCCCGGTGCTCGATCTGGTGCTCGAACGCCTGGCCGTGACCGTGCCGCTGGCCGTTATCGCCATGCTGCTGACCACCGCGCTGGCGCTGAGCACCGGCATCTACGCCGCATCGCGCCACAACCATATCGGTGATACCGGCCTGATGGGGCTCACGCAAATCGGCATCGCCGTGCCCAATTTCTGGTTTGCCATCATGCTGATCCTGCTGTTCTCGGTGCAACTGCAATGGTTTTCGGCCGGCGGCTTTCCAGGCTGGGACGAAGGCTTCGCGTCGGCCCTCAAATCATTGCTGCTGCCCGCACTGTCACTGGCCGTGGTGCAGGCGGCAATCCTGGCGCGCATCACGCGCTCGGCTGTGCTCGAAGTTCTGCGCGAGGACTTTGTGCGCACGGCACGCGCCAAGGGCTTGTCGCAGCGCGCCACGCTCTGGGGTCATGTGTTGCGCAACGCCATGATTCCAGTCCTTACCGTCATGGGACTGCAGTTTGCCAACCTGCTGGCCGGCACCATCGTGGTCGAAAACGTCTTTTACCTGCCAGGTTTGGGGCGTCTGATCTTCCAGGCGATCTCGAACCGGGACCTGATCGTGGTGCGCAACTGCGTTCTCTTGCTCGCGGCCATGGTGATTTTTGTCAACTTCGTGGTCGATGTGCTGTACGCCGTGATCGATCCGCGCGTCAAGGCGAGCGACATATGAGCGCCGCGCTGGGCCGTGCACTTCGCCATCGCAGTTTTGCCATCGGCGCCATCCTGACGCTGATGCTGCTGCTGGCTGCCACCCTGTCCCTGGTCTGGACGCCCTGGTCGCCCTATGAGATCGACATGAGCGCCAAACTGCAGCCGCCCAGCGCCGGCCACTGGCTTGGCACCGATCCATTCGGTCGTGATGTCACCTCCCTGCTGCTGGTGGGCGCGCGCAACTCGATTCTGGTCGGCGTCATCGCCGTCAGTATCGGTCTGGGTTTCGGCACCCTGCTCGGACTGCTTGCCGCCGCGCGCCGTGGCTGGGTCGAAGAAGCCATCATGCGGCTGGCGGACTTCACCTTCGCCTTTCCCGCCATCCTGTCGGCCATCATGCTGACGGCCGTGTTCGGGGCCGGCATCGTCAACTCGATCATCGCCATCGGCGTCTTCAATATTCCCACCTTTGCCCGCGTCACACGCGCCAGCGCCAATGCGGTCTGGTCGCGCGAGTTCGTACTGGCGGCACGGTCCTGCGGCAAAGGGCCGTGGCGCATCACCTTCGACCACATCCTGCCCAACATCCTGTCGGCCCTGATCGTGCAGGCCACGATACAGTTCGCGCTGGCCATCCTGGCCGAAGCAGCGCTGTCCTACCTTGGCCTTGGCACGCAGCCACCGCAGCCCTCCTGGGGCCGCATGCTGGCCGAAGCGCAGACCCTGATGTTTCAGGCGCCCATGCTGGCGGTGTTTCCGGGCGTGGCGATTGCCCTGGCCGTACTGGGACTGAACCTGCTGGGTGACGGCCTGCGCGATCTGATGGACCCCCGACTGACCCGAAAGCGGTAAACCATCAATGTCCTTGCTCGAAGTTCAAAATTTGGGAATCCGGCTGCAAACCCAGCGCGGAGCGGCTGACGCCGTTCGCGGCCTGAGTTTCAGCCTGGAGCGCGGCCAGACGCTGGGCCTGATCGGTGAGTCCGGTTGCGGCAAATCCATCACCGCCATGTCGCTGATGGGCCTGCTCCCCGAGAGTTCAGTCGTGACCGGCAGCATCCGCTTTGACCAGCAGGAAATGGTCGGCATGACCGATGCGGCACTGCGCCACCTGCGCGGCAACCGCATCGGCATGATTTTTCAGGAACCCATGACGGCCCTCAACCCGGTCCACAGCATTGGGCACCAGGTGGCAGAGCCCCTGCGCCTGCACCGCGGCACCGACCGCGCGGCGGCGCGCACACAGGCCATCGCGCTGCTGGACCGTGTCGGCATTGCAGACGCCGCCCGCCGCATCGACGCCTATCCGCATCAGTTCTCCGGCGGTCAGCGCCAGCGCATCACGATTGCCATGGCCCTGGCCTGCGGCCCGGACCTGCTGATCGCTGACGAGCCAACCACCGCGCTGGACGTGACCATCCAGGGCCAGATCCTGGACCTCATCAGCGACCTGGTGCAGGAGCGTGGCATGGCCCTGCTGCTGATCTCGCACGACCTGGGCGTGATCGCACAGAACGTCGCCAACATGATGGTGATGTACGGCGGCACGGTAGTCGAGAGCGGCCCCACTTCAACCGTCTTTACCCACATGGCGCACCCCTATACGCGCGGCTTGTTTGGCGCGCGCCCACAGTTGGGCGCGCAGCGCGGCGCGCGCCTGAGCACCATCGCCGGCACGGTGCCTGAACTGGTCGACCTGCCAGCCGGCTGCCCCTTCTGCGAGCGCTGCGCCTGGGCTGCGCCAGCTTGCGCGCAGGCGCTGCCCGCCGCCACCGATCTCGGATCCGGACACCGGGCCAATTGCCTGCGGCTTGATGCCGTTGCTGGCGGAGCCGCATCATGAGCGAAACGCTGCTCACGCTGGACCAGGTCACCCGCAGCTACACACTGCCGCGTGAGCGCCTGTGGGGAGCGCCGCCGATGGTGCACGCCGTGCGCGGCATCAGCCTGCGCATGAGCGCGGGCAGAAATCTCGGCGTAGTCGGCGAGTCCGGCTCAGGCAAATCGACTCTGGCGCGCCTTGTGATGGCGCTTGAAAAGCCTACGAGCGGCCAGGTGCACTTGCTGGGACAGGCGCTGGGTGAACTCAGTCCCGCTGCCTTGCGCACGGCGCGACGCGATTTTCAGATGGTGTTTCAGGACCCCTATGGCTCGCTCGATCCGCGCCAGACCGTCGAGCGCATCGTCACCGAGCCCTTGGCCGCCATAGGGACCACTGCGGTGGCCGACCTGCATGCAAAAGCGCGCGATGTGCTGGACTCGGTTGGCCTGCGCAGCAGCGACCTCGGAAAATACCCGCATGAGTTTTCCGGCGGTCAGCGCCAGCGGGTAGCGATTGCGCGCGCCCTGATCACGCGCCCGCGCCTGATCGTGGCCGACGAGCCGGTCAGCGCACTGGACGTCTCGGTGCAGGCCCAGGTGCTCAACCTGATGCAGGATCTGTCGCAGCAATTCGGCGTCACCTACCTGCTGATCAGCCACGATCTGGCCGTGGTCGATCACCTGTGCGAGGAAGTGGCGGTCATCTACCAGGGCCGAATCGTTGAGCAGGGCTCGCCGCTAACGCTGTTCCGCCAAGCCGTCCACCCCTACACGCGCGCCCTGATTGCCGCCGTACCGCGCTTGCAGCCCCAAGCCACGAACGCGCTACGCAGTCGCGCCCCGCTGGTCAATTCGCGAGCGCACGGCGCACTCGCCTGCCCCTACGCGCCGCGCTGCCCGCATGCGCAAGCCTTGTGCGAGGCGCAGCGCCCGGAATTGAAAGCGCTGGACGCCGGACACCAGGTCGCCTGTCATTTTCATGACTTGCCCGCGTCTCCCGCCTGAATACAAAATGGTATCGTTCACCATGTCGCGCAATAACCCGGCTCAAACCCTTTCCTGACAGGAGAAACTTCATGCTCAATCGTCGTCACCTCATCACCTCCGCTGCCGGCGGCGCCGCGCTTGCCACCCTGCCGCTGGCCGCCATGGCACAGGGGAAAAAAGACACGGTCGTTCTGGGCATGACACTGGAGCCAACGCCAGGCCTTGATCCGACCGGTGGCGCAGCGTCTTCGATCGCCGAAATCGTGCAGTACAACGTGTTCGAGACCCTGACCAAAATCAACAGTGACGGCAGCGTCTCGCCGCTGCTGGCGGAAAGTTGGGAAGTTTCACCCGACCTCAAGACCTACACCTTCAAGCTGCGCAAGGGCGTCAAGTTCCACAACGGAGAGCCGTTCAACGCCAAGGTCGTCAAGTTCTCATTCGAGCGCGCGGCGGCGGAAAAAAGCACCAACAAGGACAAACGAACTTTTGCCGGCATGCAAAGCGTTGCCGCAATCGATGACCTGACCGTCGTCATTCTCAACAAGGAACTCGACCCCGATTTCCTGTTCCTGATGGGCCAGGCCACGGCCATCATGGTCGAACCCAAGAGCGTCGACACCAATGCCACCAACCCGGTTGGCACCGGTCCTTATAAATTCGAGTCGTGGGCCAAGGGCTCAATGGTGACGCTGGCCAAATGGGCTGACTACAGAAACGCCGCCAGCGTCAAGATCAAAAAGGTGACCTTCCGCTTCATCAGCGATCCGGCAGCACAGGTGGCCGCCTTGCTTGCAGGCGATATCGACGCCTTCCCGCGCGTGACACCGCGCAGCGTGCCCCAGTTCAAGAGCAACCCGAAGTTTCAGGTCGTCATCAGCGGCTCTCGCGCCAAGACGATCCTGGCGATCAACAACAAGAAGAAGCCCCTGGATGATGTGCGCGTGCGCCGCGCCATCGCTGCCGCCATCGACCGTAAGGCCGTCATTGACGGTGCCGGCGACGGCTATGGCGCACCCATCGGCAGCCACTATGTGCCCGGCGCCTTCGGCTATGTTGACACCACCGGCATCAACCCTTTCAACATCGAGAAAGCCAAGGCGCTGCTGGCCGAAGCCGGCATCAAGACGCCGCTGGAGCTTAGCCTGAAGTTGCCGCCGCCGCCCTATGCGCGTCAAGGCGGCGAAGTGATCGCAGCACAGCTTGCCAAGATCGGCATCATTGCCAAGATCGAGAACGTGGAATGGGCGCAGTGGCTCAGCGGCACCTACACCAACAAAGCCTACGATCTGACCATCATCTCGCACGTCGAACCCTTTGACCTGGGTAACTACGCCAAACCCGGCTACTACTGGGGTTACGAATCAGCCCAGTTCAACGCCTTGTTCCAGAAAATTCAGAATTCGCCGCGTGCCGCCGACCGCGCCAAGCTGCTGGGCGACGCCCAGCGCATGCTGGCCAACGAGTCGGTCAACGCCTTCCTGTACCAGCCGCAATGGATTTCGCTGGCCAACAAGAACCTCAAGGGATTGTGGAAAGACATGCCCGTCTTTGTCAACGACATCTCGGCGCTGTCCTGGTCGTGAAGCTGCACGAACTCGGCGCCCGGGAACTGCTCGCCGGCTACCGCAGCCGCGCCTTCTCGCCGGTCGAAGTGGCGCAAGCGGTGCTTGACCACGTGGCACGCTGGGAGCCGCACCTGCACGCCAGTTACCTGTTGCGCCCGGAACTGGCGCTGGAGCAGGCGCGTGCCTCTGAAGCGCGCTGGCAAAAGGGCGAGCCCTGCGGCGCGCTCGACGGCGTGCCCGTAACCATCAAAGACAATATTGCCACCCAGGGCGACCCGGTACCCCTGGGCACCCGGGCCACTGATTTGACACCTGCGGTCGCCAGTGCGCCCCCGGCAGCGCGATTGTTTGAGGCCGGTGCCGTCATGCTCTGCAAGACCACCATGCCCGACTACGGCATGCTCTCGAGCGGTTTGTCGAGCTTTCACGCCCTGGCACGCAACCCCTGGGACCTGAGCAAGACGCCGGGCGGCTCGAGTTCCGGCGGCGCCGCAGCCGCAGCCGCTGGCTACGGCCCGCTGCACATCGGCACCGACATCGGTGGCTCGCTGCGTCTGCCAGCGGGTTGGTGTGGCATCTTCAGCCTGAAGCCCAGTCTGGGCCGAATTCCGATCGATCCACCTTATACCGGCCGTGCTGCCGGCCCCATGACGCGCAGCGTGGCCGATGCCGCGCTGATGATGGAGGTGCTGTCGCTGCCCGACGCGCGTGACAGCATGAGCCTGCCGTATCAGACGATCGCCTGGAGCCAGTTTGACCAGGGCCCGGGCATTCTGCGCGGACTGCGCATCGGGCTCCTGCTCGACGCCGGCTGCGCACTGCCAGCCGAACCCGAAGTGACCGCGGCCATCAAACGCGCGGCCAGCATTTTTGAGCAGGCCGGCGCCATCGTCGAACCCATGGCGCCTTTCCTGACGCGCGCCATGCTCGACGGCATGGACCACACCTGGCGATTACGCTCGCAGATCGATCTGGCGGCGCTCCCGGTCGAAAAAAAGGCCAGTGTGCTGCCCTACATCCAGCAGTGGGCCGACAGCGCTGCGGGCATGACCGGGCAGCAGGCTTTTGCCGCCTACAGCCAGTTCCACAACACGCGTGTGGCCACGGTGCGTGCGTGCCAGCCTTTTGACTACGTGCTGTCCCCGACCGCGCCAATGCCGGCTTTTGCGGCGGAACTGCCCTCGCCCACCGACGACCCTCTGCGCCCGCTCGAACACATCGCCTTCACCGTGCCCTACAACATGTCAGAGCAGCCGGCCGCCTCGATCAACTGCGGCTATACCGCCGCGGGCTTGCCAATCGGACTGCAGATTGCAGGCCGGCGTTTCGATGACCTGGGCGTGCTGCAGGTCGCGCGCGCTTTCGAATGCTTGCGTGACCCGCAACGGGCATGGCCGCAAGCGCCGATCTGATTGATGCGGCCAATGGCAGTTGCGCGGATCAGGTCGGATTGCGCTGCAACACGAAAGAATTGAAAGCGGCGATCGGTAGCGCCGGGCTGAAAAGGTAGCCCTGGTACAGATCGCAGCCGTGCTCAAGCAGGAACTGGCGCTGGCCCTCGGTCTCCACCCCTTCAGCCAACACCGCCAGCCCCAGGCTCTGACCCAGCGCGACCACCGTGCGGACAATGGCCGCATCGTGGGAATCGATCAGAACATCACGCACAAATGACTGGTCGATTTTGAGTTTATTCAGGGGCAAGCGCTTGAGGTAGCTCAGCGACGAGAAACCGGTGCCGAAATCGTCGAGCGAAAACTTGACGCCGCGCTCGCGCAACGCTGACATCTTGTCGATGATGTCCTGCACATCGTTGACCAGCATCGACTCCGTCAGTTCCAGTTCGAGCCGGCTGGCGTCGATGTTGTAACGCTCGATCAGGGCGAAAATCTGGTTCACGAAATCGCTTTGCCGAAACTGGGCCTGGCTGATATTGACAGCCAGGCTCAGATGGCGCGTCGTGCGGTAACCAGCCCAGACCTGCAACTGGGCACAGGCGACCTCCAGTGCCCATTGCCCGATCGGCAGAATCAGGCCGGTCTGCTCCGCCAGCACAATGAAATTTCCGGGTGAAACCAAACCTCGGCGCGGATGCTGCCAGCGCAGCAAAGCCTCGGCGCCGACAACCCGGCCCTGGGCATTGATCTGGGGTTGGTAATGCAATTCGAATTCGCGCTGCTCCAGTGCCAGACGCAGTTCGTCCTCAAGCCGTGAATATCCGATGGTATCGGCCTGCATGAAATAAATCAGCACATACAGATTCAACAAGGCGGTAATGGGGTGGACCCAGGCGCTGATCCGGCGCACCTCGTCTGGCAGGCCGTAGCCCAGTGGCGACAAGCCCGGATCGACTTGCAGCAGCACAAAGGCCAGCAGGCAGATCAGCGCCATGCCATGGCGCAACCAGGGGCCCTCAGCCCGAAAGGCCATCAAGGCCATCACACTCAGGGGCACAAGGTGCAGGTGGGTGGCGCGCGGCAGGTTGGCCGTCGGCATGTCATAGACAAAAGCGAGCCCGCTGAGCACGCCCATCAGCGTCAAGATGAGAACGATGGCAACACCAGGGCCATGCTGCTGCCAGTTCAGCGCGAGCGCCGCCAGCACCAACACCAGCGCGAGCGCCACGACCGCCCAGTCGCCACGCCAGGCAAAAAACAGGCACCAGCCCAAGCCAAGCAGCAGCACCAGCAGACTGCTCAGCAGCAGAACACGCCGAGCCCGGCGCTGCTCCATCCGTTCCAGGTCAGCAGCGACCCAGAACTGCCGCAAGCGCTGAACCGGTTTGGCGCTTATCAGCATGGAACGGCGCAAACGAGGTCAAGCAAAGGCAGCGCGCGGTGGCGCATCAGGCAGGATGGCGCGTACCACAGGCACAGAACAGCGCAGGAATGTTTTCCCAACATGGCATTGAATCCCCTATTCAACTCAAGAATCTCATCTTTTTCTTGATACTAGCAGAGAACGCCAAAGCGAAGCAACGCATTTGGCAAGCTACGCCGTTGCCGCAAAACGCGAGGACAGCAAGCGCTTGGCGCTTGCCCGGAAAGGGGGCTTACTTGGCCAAGGAGGCCTGGTCGTAGACCGGTTGTGCTGGCATGTCAGCCAGATGCTGGGTGTCAGCCCAGGTCAGGATTTCAATCGCATCCCCGGCTATGCGAACGCGGTTCAGGCCGGCATTTGGAATCTCGCTCTTGCGCGGCCCCGACAGGGGCAAAGCCCGCGCCGTGCGGTAAATCATGTCAAGCACACCGCCGTGCGTGACGACCACCAGCGTTTGCTGCGCATGTGCCAGCGCCAGCGCGCGCACGGCTGCCAGCACGCGGGCATGAAACTGGCGCGTGCTCTCGCCACCGGCAAAAGCGTAGTCAGCGTCGAACCGGGTCCACTGCGCCCAAGCATCCGGATACTGAAGCTGGATGTCGTTTACGCGCATGCCGTCCACCATGCCAAAGCTTTGTTCGCGCAGGGCCGGGTTCAACACGCTGCTGCCCTGCAGTGTCGGATGCAGGCTTTGCTGACTGATCGGCAGGGCGGTCTGCTGGGTGCGGATCAGGTCGCTGCACACCAGCAAGTCAGCCCTCTCGCTCGCCAAGCGCTGCCCCAGGCGGCGCGCCTGCTTATGCCCGAACGCGTTGAGCGGCACGTCAACCTGTCCCTGGAAACGCAATTCGCGGTTCCAGTCGGTCTCGCCATGGCGAATCAGAATGAGTTCGGTCATGCCGCTTTCAGGGCTCAATCTCGCCGTCAGCGGGCCCATCAGGGGCCGGCGCTTCGCCGGCCTTGACAATCATCACCGGCACCGGTGCGGCGTGCAGAACTTCGTTCGACACCGAGCCCAGCAAGGCGCTGCGCAAACTGCTGGTACCGCTCGCGCCCATGACCACCATGTCGCACTCATAGCGCTCCAGGATGTCAATGATGGTGTGCGCCGGGTCGCCTGAAGCGATCTCGGACTCATAGGCAATACCAGCCGCATCGAGCAGCGCCTGCGCCGCCAGCAGCGTGTGGGCGCCGGCTGCCGCACTGACCTGCGCCAGCACTTGCGGATCATGCGCCACCACCAGTTCGTACAAAGTGGCAGCCTCCTGCACATTGGCCAGAACCACGCTGGTCGCGAGACCGGCGCGCGCCATGCGGATCACGCAGCGAACCGCCTCGAGCGAGACGTCCGAACCATCAACGGGTAATAGTATTTTCATTCTTCTTCCACTTTCAATTTAATCAGCTGGCGCGGAACAAACCCGGGACTAGCCGAGCAGCCGGACTTTCTCGATCAGACGCTGGTTCACCAAAGGCGATACAAACTTGTCGACCTCGCCACCCAGCGAAGCAATTTCGCGCACAAACGTGCTGGAGATGAACTGGTACCTGTCGCTGGGCGTGAGGAACACGGTTTCCACATGCGGCATCAGGCTGCGGTTCATGCCGGCGAGCTGGAATTCATAATCAAAGTCGGTAACGGCGCGCAATCCGCGCACCATCGCCTTGGCGCCGCGCGCCACGACAAAATCACGCAGCAGGCCGGAAAAGCTCTGGACCTCGACCTGGGGGTAGTCCTTCACCACCTCGCGCGCCATGTCGATGCGCTCGTCCAGGGAAAACATGGCCTTCTTGTGGTGCCCGGCAGCGACGGCCATGATGACGCGGTCAAACAACTGGGTTGCCCTTCGCACCACATCTTCATGGCCACGGGTAATGGGGTCAAAAGTGCCGGGGTAAACAGCAATCACGTTATGGGCCATTGTTTGCCTGTCGATCGGTTAAGGGTGGAGTCAGGTCTCTCGAGGACTACTTCCTCATCTACGCCTCATTATGCAACTGCGAGCGCGCGGTGCCTGAGCAAATGGGCGTGCACAGCCCCGGCTTTCAGGTAGCGGTGCACCTGCAGCGCGCTGGCCTCCAACTGTGCGTCGCTCCACGGCGTTGGCGCCTCGAGATAAACAAATCCACCGAGCGCCACGGCGCGACCGGCCGCCAGCACGGCCGCATCGAACAGCACAGAGTCGAAAGGCGGGTCCAGAAACACCACATCCATGCTGGCGGGCTCCAGGTGTTTAAGGGCTGCAATGCCGTCGCCACGCACGATTTGCGTCGCACTGGCCTGCAACTGCGTCTGAACGCGCTTGAGTTGCAACACCAGGGCGGTGTCCTGCTCCACCAGGGTCACCTCCTTGGCGCCGCGCGAAGCGGCCTCAAAACCGAGCGCGCCAGTGCCGGCAAAGGCATCGATGCAACGCCAGCCGGTCAGATCCTGGCCCAACCAGTTGAACAGGGTCTCGCGCACGCGGTCGGGGGTTGGGCGCAAGCCTGGCTTGTCGGCCACCGCCAGCCGGGTTCGCTTCCACTGACCACCGATGATGCGTACCTCGTGCGTCTGCACGCTGGGGGGACGTTTGGGGCGCGGCGCACGGGGCGCATCAGATTTCTTTTGCTTCATCCGCGCAGCTTAACCCAGACCCGAGCGCTTGCATCGGCCCCGCGCACGGTCTATGCTTGGCCTGCGTTACCTTGAAACCCCCTACGCTAAAGAGGAGTGCACCATGTACAAGCGAATCTTGCTGGCCTACGACGGGTCGCTGAGCGGACAAAAAGCCCTGCTCGATTGCCAGGACCTAGCGCAATGGGCGCAGTCCGAGCTGACGCTGGTCGCCGTGATGCCACTCAACATGGATGTGATGGGCATGGGGGTCGGTGTCTACGACCCCTACCTGATGGAGCGTGACAAGCTCGCCATGAAGGGCGTTCTCGACGACGGCATTGCACGCCTGGCCGGCGCCGGTCACAGCGCCAAAGGCGAAGTACTGGTGGGCGAAACCGTGGACGAGATCAGCAAATATGCACGCAAGATTTCCGCCGACCTGATCGTAGTCGGCCACAAGCACCTCGACAGTTGGGCCGCCCGCTGGTGGCGCGGTTCGATCTCGAAAACCCTGATCGAACAGGCGCCGTGCAGCGTGCTGGTGGCCATCACACAATAGGCTTGATCGACTAGCCTAGGGCGGCGACACCGGGTGAGAAGCCACCTGACTTGACCGTCGGCGTACCTTTAGACAACATGTATTCGAGCAGTGCGCCACGCTTGGCGTGCCGCATACCTCTTCCATGAAGCCCACGCGCAGCCACAGCGTGTGAACGACGGTCGGGGCGCGACGGTCCGGCTTGACAATCAGAGTCAGGCCATTGTCCAGCGTGAACTGTTCGGCCTGAACCGGACAATGTGCCCTTGCGCCAGTGCTTAACAGCAGGCAAGGACAGACAAAAAATGCGACAGCAACCGCGTCGTGGAGGGTTTCATGGGCAGTTTCATAGAATGCTGTGATTCCAAGAAGCCCCCAATGTTCAGTTTTTTCAAAAAGAAATTAGCGCCAACCTCGCCACCCCCGGTTGTGGCAGCGCCGCCAGCCCAGCCGACGGCCGAAGCGCTCACACCCGCGAGCGAACCGGCAGCGCGCGCCAGTTGGCTCGCCAAGCTCAAGAACGGCCTGCGCAAGACCGGCGCCAGCATTGCAACGGTCTTTACCGGTGCCCGCATTGACGACGCCCTGTACGAAGACCTCGAATCCGCGCTCTTGATGGCCGACAGCGGCGTCAAGGCCACGCAGTTCCTGCTCGACGACCTCAAACGCCGCGTCAAGGAGAGCAAGGCAAGCGATCCGGCCGCTGTGAAGGAGATGCTGATTGACGCCATTGCCAGCCTGCTGCAAAGTCTGGAAAAACCGCTGGTGATCGGGCAACACAAGCCAACCGTGATCATGGTCACAGGCGTCAACGGCGCGGGCAAGACAACCTCCATCGGCA
The DNA here is from genome assembly GCA_903876735.1 of uncultured beta proteobacterium. GTDB lineage: Bacteria > Pseudomonadota > Gammaproteobacteria > Burkholderiales > Burkholderiaceae_C > Rhodoferax. The sequence goes on from CAIRAW010000036.1 coordinate 32,851, forward strand.
AGCTCGCGCGCCATCTGTCCGACAACGGCGCCACCGTGCTGCTGGCGGCAGCCGACACCTTTCGCGCTGCGGCACGCGAGCAACTCAGCGTCTGGGCCACGCGGGCGGGCACCAGTGCCGACCTGGGCGGCGTCCCGGTTGAAATCATCAGCCAGGAAGGCGGCGATCCGGCGGCTGTCAGCTTTGACGCCGTCAGCGCCGGCAAGGCACGCGGCAAGGACGTGGTACTGGTCGACACGGCGGGCCGCTTGCCAACGCAGTTGCATCTGATGGAAGAGCTGAAGAAGATCAAACGGGTGGTGCAAAAGGCGATGGAGTCAGCACCGCACGAAGTTTTGCTGGTGATCGACGGCAACACCGGGCAGAACGCGCTGGCACAGGTCAAAACCTTTGACGATGCGCTGCAACTCACCGGCCTGATCATCACCAAGCTCGACGGCACAGCCAAAGGCGGCGTGCTGGCGGCGATTGCGCGCGAGCGTCCGGTTCCGGTCTACTTTATCGGTGTTGGCGAAAAGCTCGAGGACCTGGAAACATTCAACGCCCGCGAATTTGCGCAGGCCCTGCTGTCATGACCGCCTTGCTGCCCCGCATCGAAATCGAGAGCGCGCCGCAGCCCACAGCGGCCGTGATCTGGCTGCACGGTCTGGGCGCCGACGGCAACGATTTTGCAGCGCTGGTACCAGAGCTGGATTTGCGCAACTGTCCGCCGATACACTTCGTTTTTCCGCATGCACCGGAAATGCCAGTGACAGTCAACGCCGGCTACGTGATGCCAGCCTGGTACGACATTCTGGGCGCGGATCTGGTGCAGCGCCAGGACGCTGCCGGCATCCACCGCTCGGCCGCAGCCATCACGGCGCTGATTGAACATGAGATCTCGCGCGGTATTCCAGCGCAGCGCATCGTACTGGCCGGGTTCTCGCAAGGCAGTGCCATGGCCTTGCACACCGGCCTGCGTTTTCCCAAGCGTCTGGCGGGCATTGTGGCCTTGTCAGGCTATCTGCCGCTGGCTGAAAGCCTGGCAGTCGAGCGCTCGTTCGCCAACACCGACACCCCGATCCTGATGTGCCACGGCAGCATGGACCCGGTGGTCGCGCCGCAGCGCGGAGAAGCCTCGCGTGACCGGCTCATTGCATTGGGCTACGCGGTGCAGTGGCACAGCTACCCGATGGAACACAGTGTGCACCCGCGCGAGGTGGCCGACATTTCGGCCTTCCTGGCGCAAGTGCTGACCCCGAAGCAGTAAGCACCAACCGATCTTCCGCCGGGCCGCCCCAAGGCAAAACGCGGCCCCCTTGGGGGGCAGCGACCACACGCAGTGAGGGAGCGTGGGGGCATGTTTTGCCGCCGGGCCGCCCCAAGGCAAAACGCGGCCCCCTTGGGGGACAGCGACCACACGCAGTGAGGGAGCGTGGGGGCATGTTTTGCCGCCGGGCCGCCCCAAGGCAAAACGCGGCCCCCTTGGGGGGCAGCGACCACACGCAGTGAGGGAGCGTGGGGGCTTTACTTGCTGGCTGCCTTGACTGGCGGCTTGGCGGCTTTGGAGGCGGTCGGCGCTGGCACTGCTGCACTCGGGGCTGGCAGACCAAGCTGCTTGCCGATGGCCAGTTCCAGCGTCTTGACCTTGGGCTCGATGGCGCCCTGGGTTTCTGCCACCAGTTTGTCGATCAGCGCCTTTTGCATGTCGCCGCCCATCTGCAGAAACTTGCGGTTGACGGGCGACTCGATGATGGCAATCAATTGCTTGAGTTCAGCTTCGTTGAACTTTTCCTCGAGCAGCGCGCCGATGGTGGTCGGCGCCAGCTTGACGGCACGCTCACGCACCAGCGGCACGGCCTGGTCCAGGTATTTCTTGACCTCGGCCTGAATTTCCTTGGCCGCAGCCTCGCGCTTTTCGGGGGCAACCCGCGTTTGCAAGGCGATGCCTGCCTGCTGCATCATTTGCGCGGCGGGCTGTTCGGCCAGCGCCTGCGCCGCCTGCTCGATCGCCGGTTGCTGCAACTGCAGGACCTTGGTCACCAGTTCCTTTTTCGTCGCCGGTGCCAGCGTCTGAACCTGCGCCTGCGCGCCCGTTGCCAGAACCAGCAAACTCACCAAAAACCAATTTTTCATTGAATACTTTCTGTGGAGGAAACACAACTTGTCCGGCCGCCAGCGCGACCAGCCATGCGCCGATTATCGGCGTTCAGCGCAGCACCAAACCGGGGCTTTCACTGCCCGAAACAATCTCGCCAATCTCGGCGGCGGCGGCAAAGCCGTGCTGGTGAAATAGGGCCATGACGGCATCGACAGCCTGCGGTGCGCAGGAAACCAGCAGCCCACCGCTGGTCTGCGGGTCGCTCAGCAAGGCCTGGTCGAGCGCAGAAAAACCTTCGGGCAATTTGATGTCCTTGCCATAGGCCGCCCAATTGCGGCCCGAGGCGCCGGTAATCATGCCCTGCGCCGCCAGCGCGCGCACGCCATCGAGCAGCGGCACACGCTCCCAGTCGAGTCGCACCGTGCAGTTGGCGCCGCGCGCCAGTTCCAGCGCGTGACCGGCAAGCCCGAAGCCGGTGACATCGGTCAGGGCATGCACCCCCGGCAGTGCCGCCAGTTCGGGGCCCGGCGTGTTGAGTTGGGTTGTCACGGCAATCATCTGCGCGTAGCCGGCCGCGTCGAGTTTTTCCTTCTTGAGCGCGGCCGACAGAATGCCCACGCCCAGGGGTTTGCCCAAAATCAGCTTGTCACCGACGCGCGCGTCGGCATTGCGCTTGACGCGCGCCGGGTGCACCAGGCCCAGCGCCACCAGTCCATAGATCGGCTCGACCGAATCGATCGTGTGGCCGCCTGCGATCGGAATGCCGGCAGCGCGGCAAACCGAGGCGCCACCTTCAAGAATACGGGCGATGGTCTCGAGCGGCAGCACGCTGATCGGCATGCCCACCAGTGCCAGCGCCAGAATCGGCTTGCCGCCCATGGCGTAGACGTCGGAGATGGCGTTGGTGGCGGCGATGCGGCCAAAGTCATAGGGGTCGTCCACAATCGGCATGAAAAAGTCGGTGGTGGCGATCAGCGCCTGCTCGTCGTTGAGTTGGTACACGGCAGCATCGTCCGAAGTCTCGATGCCCACCAGCAATTCCTTCGGAATCGGCATGGCGCTGACGCCTTTGAGGATCTCGGACAGCACGCCGGGCGCGATCTTGCAACCGCAGCCGCCGCCGTGCGACAGGCTGGTCAGGCGCGGCACGGTCTTGACGCTGGAAGGCGGACTGGAGGCGGTGTCATTCATCGTATTTCCCTTGCAATGGCTGTCATTATCCGGTCTGGACCCCCGTGACCGTTCACGCCCGGCCCTTACTGGGGCTCAAGGTTGATGGTCTTGGCGATGGCACGGAACTGCGCCGTACCGTCCGCATAGGCCTTGCCCACTGCGGCAAGCGGCAGCGGTTTAGGTATGAGCAGGCTGTTGGCTTCAAACCCGGCACGCACCGCGGGCTCGCCCAGGGCTTCGGTAATGGCCTTGTACAAAGCCTGTACCACCGGCTCGGGCGTGTCCTTCCTGACGAAGTAACCGGTCCAGATGTTGAAGCTGAAGTCTTTGAGTCCCTTGCTCTCACTGATGGCAGGATGACCCTTAACGCTGTCCAGGCGTTCACTATTGAGCATGGCCAGGACCTTGAGTTTGCCCTGCTTGTGCAACTCGTCGTATTTTTTGCCGTAGGGCGCGAGAAAAAAATCAACCTGCCCCGCCAGCAGGTCCTGCTCCGCCGGTGCGCCGCCCTTGTAAGGCACGTGCAACATCGGAATGTTGCTGAGCTTGGACAAATGCTCGCCCAGCAGGTGGTAGAAAGACCCGGGGCCGACGCTGGCGAAGGCAAGAGGTCTACCGTCACGGGCTGCCTTGCGCGCGTATTCCAGAAACTCGTCAACCGAGTTGGCAGGGATATCCTTGCGCGCCAAAAACGCAATCTGCGCCGTGGCAACCATCTGCACCAGACGGAAGTCCTCGCTCTTGAACTTGATGGCGGCAATGGCCAGCGGGGCCAGGATCAACTCGTTGGGTGAGCCCTGAAACACCGAATAGCCGTCCGCCGGACTGTTGAGCACTTTCTGCGCGGCGATCGCGCCGCTGGCACCGCCCAGATTTTCCACGATGACGGGCTGGCCCAGATGCTTGGCAAGCGAATTGTTGACCGTGCGCGCCATCACATCGGACAGGCCGCCGGCCGGGTAGGGAACCATGAGCGTCACCGGCTTGCTGGGAAAGCTTTGGGCTGCCACGCCAGCGGCCAGCGCCAGGCCTGCCAGCAAACTGACGCAGGCACGCGTTGACTGCTGAAAAAACTGCCTCATCTTTTCTCCTCGTATTGATCGTGTCGTGCCGGTCGCAGGTGTCCGACAACCGGGCGCCCGGAGCATTGTATTTGTGCTTATCTTTGCGCCTCTAACGCACCGACACAGCACCGACTTTGCCATTTATCAACAATCGATTAAAAAATACTGTCAATTCAATAGAACTTTTGAATTAGCACTCACACCAATAGAGTGCTAACATTATTGCTTATGAGGACAAAGGAGGTCTGCTATGGCTCATCACACTGACGTTTCCACAGGCGCGCTAACGGTTGCGAACCCTTGGGCCATGGTGCCAGCGCTGGGCAATCTGGACGCCTATATATCGGCAGCCAACCGTTTGCCCATGCTCACACTCGAGCAGGAGCAGGCGTTCGCGCGCAAGTTCCGCCAGGACAACGACCTGGACGCCGCCGGCAAACTGGTGCTGTCACACCTGCGCCTGGTGGTGTCGGTCTCGCGCCAGTACCTGGGCTACGGGCTGCCGCATGGCGACCTGATCCAGGAAGGCAACGTCGGCTTGATGAAGGCCGTCAAGCGCTTCGACCCGGATCATGGCGTGCGCCTGGTCAGCTATGCGCTGCACTGGATCAAGGCCGAGATTCACGAATACATCCTGAAAAACTGGCGCATGGTCAAGGTCGCCACGACCAAGGCTCAGCGCAAGCTGTTTTTCAACCTGCGATCGATGAAGCAGCGCTACAAGTCAGACGATGCAGCGGCCGACGCCGGCACGCATCGCGACTCGCTCAACGAGGAGCAGATTGACGCGATGGCAAGCGAACTCAAGGTCAAGCGCGAAGAAGTCATCGAGATGGAAACCCGGCTCTCCGGCGGCGATGTGCTGCTGGATCCAACCTCGGCGGACGGCGAGGATGACGCCTTCGGTCCGATTGCCTACCTGACCGACAGCCGACATGAGCCGACCGCCATGCTCGAAGCGCGCGAACGCGATGTGCTGGCCAGCGACGGTCTTGCCAGCGCACTCGACGCGCTTGACGCGCGCAGCCGACGCATCGTCGAAGAGCGCTGGCTCAAGGTCAACGACGACAACTCGGGCGGAATGACGCTGCATGAACTGGCTAATGAGTATGGTGTCAGCGCCGAGCGTATCCGTCAGATTGAGGTCGCGGCGATGAAAAAGATGAAGAAGACACTGGCCGAATTCGCCTGAACAACAGCGCAGCGGCCATGCCGCTTGCATCGATTCGGCAGCGTCACAAAATGCGCCTGCGCGTGGGCGACAATGAGCCCTTTAAGCAGGCAGAATCCGAAATGAAGCACCTGATACTTCGTCGCGCTGTGATGGTCATCGCGCTGGCAGCACTCTCCACTTGGGCCACAGCCCAGAGCACCCCGAAAACACCGACTGCGGCCACCTGGCCATCCAAGACCGTGCGTATCATCGTCGGCTTTCCGGCCGGCTCCTCCCCTGACCTGACGGCACGCACACTGGCTGAACCACTGGCCAAGGCACTGGGGCAAACCGTTATCGTCGAGAACAAGGTTGGCGCCGGCGGCAATATCGCGGCTGACTATGTTGCCAAGGCGACCGATGACCACACCATCGGTTTGATGATCAACGGCAATATGACGATTGCCAAGCTGCTCAACCCCAAACTCAGCTACGACCCACTCACGGACCTGACACCGATCAGCCTGATTGGCGTCTCGCCCCTGGTGCTGACGGCGCCAGTGGGGGCACCTGGCGCTACGGCGAAAGATTTCCTGGTGGCCGCGCACGCAGCCGGTGACAAATGGAGCTATGGCACACCCGGCGTCGGCACGGTCGGACACATCGGCATGGAATGGCTCAAGAGCAAAGCCGGCATCAACCCGGTGCATGTGCCCTACCCCGGATACCCGCAGGTGGCCAACGCCATGCTCGGTGGTCAATTGCAACTGGCAATGCTGCCACCGGCGCTGGCCATGGCCCAGATCAAGGCCGGCAAGCTGCGCGCTATCGGCGTCACTTCAAGCGGTCGCAGCACCCTTGTGCCGGAATTGCCGAGCATGAGCGAAGCCGGCGTGACGGGATTCAGTCTCGAGATCTGGAACGCCATTGCGGCACCCAAGTCACTGCCCAAACCGATCGCGACCAAGCTCTCGGCGCTGTTCAGTGACATCGCGCGCGCACCTGAGATGCGTCAAAAATTGTTCCAGCAGGGCTGGCAGGTGGTGGGAACTTCGGCCGAGGGCCTGTCCAACCGCGTCAAGCTCGACACCGCCCTGCTCGGCGGCGTAATCACAACGCAGGCCATCAAGGCCGAATAGGCACAGCGCCAACCGCGCTTGGCGCAGCACCGGATTCAAGCGCGCCCAGGCCCGCTGTGCAAGGCCTCAAAACGGGCCTGAAGTGCATCAAAGTGGGATGCCAGAAACGCCAACCCGGGACTGTTCAACGATTCAACACCCAGTTGCTCAATCGCTGAGGCCATGCGCTGCGCCTGTTGACCCAGGGGCTCGGCGCCAGACCGGTGGGCGCTCTCGCCAAAGGACTGCAAAAGCCGCAAAACCTCGGCGCGTGCGCCCAGGTTCTCCGGGCGCGCCGTCCACTGCCTCAACGCACCACCCAGTTGCGCCAGCAAGGCCAGCACATCGGCTGCCGGCTCAGCGTCCAGAATTTCCTGTAGCGCGGCCAGCGCTGACTTGTCTGGCTGCTTGAGAAAACCGGCCGCAAATTGATGCAGCAAACGCCGGATCGTCTCGGCCGTCTCGACGAAGACTTTGGCCTGGGCCGCGCTGCCCGGCACCCGCGACTGCACGTGTCGCAAGGCCTGCTCCAGCATGTCAGCCATCTCCGACAGGACGACGAAACCAACCGTCCCGGACGCGCGGGACAAAGACTGTGCCAGTTCAATCGTGCTGTTAAAAACCGGCCGGTGCAATTCCAGGGCCCATTCGCTGAGTTCGGTGATCAGGCAGCGAGACCATTCATCCGCCTCGTTCAAATAGACGTTGTAGAGGGGCAGCGCAATGCGCAAAGTCCCTATCACCTTGGTCTGATCTTCCAGTGCCGGATCGACCCTGCGCGAGCGGGTCGCTGACACGGCGGTTGTCGCGCTGCCCATCAGGCACCTGAATTCGCCAAGTTCCTCGTCGTAAGAGAACAGCTTGCGCGCCAACTCCCGCTGATAAGCCAATACGCCGATCAGCAGGCCCAAGGCGTCCAGGCTATTGCCCAGCCTGAGAAAAACACCACTGCGCGCAGACTCGACCTCAACCTCGTCAAGCAGAAATTGCTCGACACTGGCGCGCATAGCCACCACCGCCAGCACCGCCTGCTCAAGCCCCAGCACAGAGAACATGCCGCGCATCTGCGCCAGTTGACTCGGGACCTCCTGCAGTGGCTGCTTGTCCGCCGGATCGCCAAAGAACCGCTGCATCGACGCTTGCACTTGCGCCTGCATCTTGCCGAGTTCATTGAGCACGCTGCCCCTGGCCTGTCGTTCGCCAAGCCCGAGGTAATACGCTTGCATCCAGTTCTCAAGCGGCTGTGACTGCCCGCCCCGATTGACCTGCTCGAGTCGCCGGGTCAGACAGGCGCCGTGCTCAAGCCTTTGCGCATCGACCGCGTCCAGATCTTCGTGAATCGCGTCAAGGTAGAGCAAGGCGCTCGCCACCTCCAGCGCCAGAGCAGGTGCAGGAGGCTCGCCGGACCGCTCGACCGCTTCAACGGCCCGCGTCAATGCCTGTAGCAGTTCAGCAGTTTGCGGCTGCAGTTTCAACACCGAATCACTCAGCAGTGCAAACTGATCGAGCGACAGCGCCAGGTCGCTGCCATCGCCACCACCGGCCAGTGCAGACCAGCTTTCACTTGCCGATGCGAGGCGCTTGCGGGATTGGCGCACGAGCGCCGGGTCGAAGCGCCCAAGCTGGGGCGTTTCATAGTCAAACGCGCCGGCCTGTCCCAAACCGTAGGCCAGGCGAACCGCATGCAGCACCACCGCATCAGTCGGCGCGGGCGGGGCCGTTTGGGCACAAAAAAACAGCAGATCCAGCATCAGGCACTCGGCGATAAGCGTCTGACCACGCGCCAGCATCCGGTCTTGCAGAAGAATTCGGGATACCGCCCGCTTGCCGTATACATCCTGTGCACCAAGCCCCAGGGCCTGTGCTTCGAAGAAAGCGGCACTGATCTGCCAGAAAACCCGTGCTTGCAACTCGCTTTGCGCAGCCGCAAAGCCCAGGCTGATCTCACGCAGGTCTCTGGCAGCATTCAGATCGCCCGACTTGAGCAGACGCAGGGCCGATTGATCGAAGCGGGCCTGCACCACGCCATCGCGTGCCAGTGGTTCAAATGCAAGGTGCAGGTCAACATCGATCCAGCGCCACGCAAATGGCCACAGATCGGCCGGGTGCACCCGCTCAGCACCCAGCAGTTCCAGTAGTGTGCGGTATTGCGGAAACAAGGCCACAGACGACACAAGCCTGCCCTTGAGAACACGCTCCAGGTAGTCGATCAGCGCAAATGCGGCGCGCTCAATGGCGGTGGTGGCGCCCTCGTTGCAGGACTGCGGCTCTTTCACAAAACCTTCGGCCAGCGCCTCCATCGCGTGCACAACCTGCGCCGCAGCCGCCATACCGGCACTCTCCAGGGTCTGTGCCGCCTGATTCAATTGCTGGCGCGCTGCGCGCAAGGGGCCCAGGTCCGGTCCTGCCGAGTCGGGTGGCGGCGCCGAGGCGGCATCGCGCGCAAACCAGCGCAAGGCATTGACCGTGCCCTCAAGTGACTGCCGCAGTTCCTCGAACGCCCTCGACAAACGCCCCCGATCTGGGAGCGCCACCCCATCGGCAGCGGTCAGGACAGCGTTTGCTTGCATGAATTTATGGTGCCGTCAGCGGCGCCTAGAGCTGCACCATCTCAAAGTCTTCCTTGCGCCCACCGCACTCCGGACAGGTCCAATTGACAGGTACGGCGCTCCAGGGCGTACCTGGCGCGACGCCATGTTCGGGATCGCCCGCCGCTTCATCGTAGATCCAGCCACAAATCAAACACATCCAGGTTTTGGTCTCGCTCACAGCTTAAAAGGCCTTCTAATAGAATGCAATCATTGAATAAGGACGTCGTTGCGACTCCTGCGCAACATGGCCATAGCCCTCGACATTCTGCCTCAAGAAAAATAAAAGCCAGCGCCTGCTCCCGATACCGGGGTCAGCGCAAGCCACTTTAAGACCCAATCCCATCACATCCCTGGAACTGCATCCCATGACAAACACCCCTGATCGCAACCTGGCCCTGTTCGAACGCGCCAAAAAAGTCATCCCCGGCGGCGTTAATTCACCGGTGCGAGCCTTCAAGGCAGTTGGTGGCACACCCCGCTTTGTGCAACGTGCGCAGGGCGCCTACTTCTGGGACGCCAACGGACAGCGCTACATCGACTACATCGGCTCCTGGGGCCCGATGATTCTGGGCCACGGCCATCCAGCGGTGGTCAAAGCGGTGCAGGACGCCGTGCTCGAAGGCTTTTCCTTTGGCGCGCCAACCGAGCGCGAAGTCGAACTGGTCGAAGAGATCCTGCGCCTGGTTCCTTCCATGGACATGGTGCGCCTGGTCAGTTCCGGCACCGAAGCCGCCATGAGCGCAATCCGGTTGGCGCGCGGCGCCACCGGGCGCAGCAAACTGATCAAGTTTGAAGGCTGCTACCACGGCCATGCCGACGCGCTGCTGGTCAAGGCCGGCTCGGGGCTGGCCACTTTCGGCAATGCCACCAGTGCCGGCGTCCCACCCGAGGTGGTGCAGCACACCATCGTGCTCGAGTACAACAACATTGAACAACTTGAGCAAGCATTCAAACTGCATGGCCAGGAACTGGCCTGCCTGATGATCGAACCGATCGCCGGCAACATGAATTTTGTGCGTGCATCCGTGCCCTTCGTGAAACGTTGCCGCGAACTCTGCACCCAATACGGCGCCCTGCTGGTGTTCGACGAGGTCATGAACGGCTTTCGGGTCGCGCTGGGCAGCGCACAAAGTGTTTATGCGCGCGTGCTGCCGGGCTTTGAGCCCGACATGACGGTGATGGGCAAGGTCATCGGTGGCGGTATGCCGCTGGCCGCCTTTGGCGCCAAGCGCGCGGTGATGGAACACCTGGCCCCGCTGGGCGCGGTCTACCAGGCGGGCACGCTCTCGGGCAACCCCGTGGCCACCGCCTGCGGCCTGGCCACGCTGCACGAAATCAGCAAGCCCGGCTTTTTTGAAGACCTGTCCCGCAAGACGCGTTCACTGGTGGACGGCCTCAAGGGCGCTGCGGCGACCGCGGGCGTGCCATTTTGCGCCGACAGCGAAGGCGGCATGTTCGGCTTCTTCCTGCTGTCCGAGTTGCCACAGAACTACCCGCAGGTCATGAAGACCGACGGCAAGCGCTTCAACCACTTGTTCCACGGCCTGCTCGATCGCGGCGTCTACATCGCCCCGGCGCTATACGAAGCGGGTTTTGTCAGCGCTGCCCACAGCGACGCGGACATTGCCGCCACGGTGGCCGTGGCGCACGAGGTCTTCAAGACCCTGTAAACAGTTGCGCAGGATTCGGCCTTAGCAGGGGTTCAAGCGCGGCGATAGCCTTCGGGCTAGCCAGGCCGTGGCTCAATCAGAATTGAGCGAGGGGAAAAAATCCCGGTCTGCAATCAGAATGTGCCGCGCCACCACTTCGTGCACCAGGTACTGAAACAGTTCGCCGATGGTGACCGTACCAGCGCGAAAACGCACCAGCAGTGCCTCGGCCTCGACCAGCAAGGCGCGGTGCCGCTCGGCATGCTCAGCCGCGCCCGGGTAAGCGGCCCGTGTGATGATCGCTTCTTCAGTCTGGAAATGATGGGCAATGTCAGCCACAAATGCCTGCACCAGTTTGTCCAACTCTGGTCCTGACGGGCCACCAAAGAGTGCATTGAGGAGTTTGTTGGCGTCGCTGAAAAGTGTCTGGTGCTGCGCGTCTATGACCGCATTGCCGCTTTCGTAGGCTCGACGCCAGGTCAACTGCACCAGTTTCGCGGCCGCGCGCGGCGCAACTTCGCCTCCCGCCAACGCCGCCAGCGCCACCTGGACCTGGTTACGCCCCCCGTGTTTGGCACGGTAGAGTGCTTCATCTGCCGCGCGCAACAAGCTCTCGGCATCCCGGTACAGATCGTCGCGCGAGACGGCAACGCCAACACTGACGGTCACCATGCTGCCGGGCGAATGCGGGTGCACCAGGTCGAGCGCCCGGACCGAGGCACACAGGCTCTCAGCCAGGTACTTGGCGTCTGACTCATCGGTATCGGGCAGTATCAAAAGAAACTCTTCGCCGCCATAGCGCGCCGCCAGATCACCGGCCCGCGCTGCACGCCCTGCGATGACCTGCGCCACCTGCCTCAGACATTCATCACCGGCCTGATGGCCATACTGGTCGTTGTAATGCTTGAAATGGTCAATATCGATCATGAGCAGTGCCAAGGCTTGACCGGACCGCCTGCCCCTGACCCACTCACTGCTGAGCACCTCGTTCATGCGACGCCGATTGGCCAGGCCGGTCAATTCATCACAGATCGCCAGTTGCCGATTGAGGTTGTCGGCGCGGTCCTTGGACATCAGAACAAAGCCAATCGACAGCAGCACCATGGTCGCCAGTACAACCAGCGCGCTGATGATTTGAATCAGACTCGTCGGTGACGGCGAAACCATGGCTGTGGGGTCGCCCCCAATGGCAACGGCACTGCGCAGCAGCGATAGCGACAAGGCCATCACCAGCCCGGTAAGCAGAAAGTATTTGCCGCGCCCCGGCGAATCACGACCCATGCGCCAAATGATGGAAAAGACCAGAAAAATCTGGGCGATCACGATCAGGCTGTTGCTGATGACGCGCAGCGCCAGATGATCGACCAGAATAGCCAAGCTGAGAAAAACCAGCACAACCGGGGCCCAGATCCAGACCCGCGGTGCGGGTCGGCTGTAAAACGCATAAAGACCTTCGGCGAAAGCAGCCCAGGCGCAGGCACGCAGAAACGCGGCGCCGAAGATGGCCACGGTTTGACCCAAGGTATCGAACTGGCTGAGGACAAGATAGGACATCGCATTCGTTGCAAGTCCCAGCGCCCAATACAGTGTGCCGTCGCGCTGCTGTCGGTTTGCGATGGCGCCCACCGAGACCGACACCACCATTCCCACCACAACAAGCACCATGAGCAGGGTCTGGATGTGCACGGACATGGCTAAGACACCGTCATCTCATGCTTGCAGGCGCAAAACCTTCACCCAGCCCCACAGCCTCAATGGCGGAAATGCCGCACACCCGAAAACACCATGGCCACTCCGCGCTCGTCGGCAGCGGCGATCACTTCAGCGTCGCGCATCGAGCCGCCCGGCTGGATAACGCAGGTCGCGCCGGCATCGACCACCACGTCCAGTCCGTCGCGGAACGGAAAGAAGGCGTCGCTCGCCACCACGGTACCGAGCAGCGACAAACCCGCGTGCTCGGCCTTGATACTGGCAATGCGGGCTGAATCGAGCCGACTCATCTGACCAGCGCCAACGCCCATCGTCATGCCGTCCTTGCAGAACACAATGGCGTTGCTCTTGACGTACTTGGCCACCTTCCAGGCGAACAGCAGATCCTGCAATTGCTCGGGGCTGGGTTGTTTCTTTGTGACCACCTTGAGGTCGGCCAATGCCAGTTCGTGGTTGTCTGCACTTTGCATCAGCAGACCCGAACTGACACGCTTGATCTCCATCGCGTTGCGCCCCAGACTGCCGTCAGCCGGCAGACTGATCTTGAGGATGCGCACATTGACCTTGCTCTTGAAGACCTCGAGCGCGGCGGGCGTGTAATCGACCGCCATCAACACTTCCACAAACTGTTTGGAGACCTGCTGCGCAGCGCGCTCGTCGAGTGTGCCGTTGAAAGCGATGATGCCACCAAAGGCCGAGGTCGGATCGGTCTGGAAGGCCTTGCTGTAAGCCTCCAGCGCGTCTGCGCCAACCGCCACACCGCAGGGGTTGGCGTGCTTGACGATGACGCAAGCCGTGGTGCTGCTGCCGCCGGCGCCAAAGCTCTTGACGCATTCCCAGGCCGCGTCGGCGTCGGCAATGTTGTTGTAGGACAGTTCCTTGCCCTGCAACTGCTGCGCCGTAACCAGCGAACCCGCTGCCGGGTGGATGTCGCGATAAAAAGCGGCCTGCTGGTGCGGGTTCTCGCCATAACGCAAATCCTGCAACTTGATGAACTGGCTGTTCGCCTGGGCCGGGAACAGTTGGCGCGTCGGGATGCTGGTGCCGGCTTCGAAGTCGACCGATGAGAGGTAGTCGCTGATGGCGCCGTCGTACTGGCTGATGCGGTTGAAGGCGGCCACAGACAAAGCGAACTTGGTCCTGTCGGTGAGCTTGCCGTCGGCCTTGAGTTCGGCCAGCACCTGCGCGTACTGCGAGGCGTCGGTCAGCACGCCGACGTCTTTCCAGTTCTTGGCTGCGCTTCGGACCATCGCCGGGCCGCCGATGTCGATGTTCTCGATCGCGTCTTCCAGCGTGCAGCCGGGCTTGGCCACGGTGGCCTCGAACGGATACAGATTGACCACCAACAGGTCGATGGTGTCGATACCGTGCGCTTTCAGGGCCGCCATGTGCTCAGGCAGGTCGCGCCGCGCCAGCAGACCGCCATGTACTTTTGGGTGCAGGGTCTTGACGCGGCCATCGAGCATTTCCGGAAAACCCGTCAATGCCGCGACCTCGGTCACCGGCAAGCCGTTGTCGCTCAGCAATTTGGCCGTGCCTCCGGTCGAAATCAGCTTGATGCCGATCGCATGCAGTGCGCGCGCAAAGTCTAGGATGCCGGTTTTGTCGGAGACGGAAAGAAGTGCGTTCATGAATTTTGAAAATGTGAAAGTCCTGCCAGCAAGGACGGCAGGTCTGGCTATTTGACGAGTTTGTGTTCGAGCAGTTTCTTGCGCAAGGTGTTGCGGTTCAGGCCCAGCCATTGCGCGGCTTTGGACTGGTTGTTGTCGGCGTGGCGCATGACCACCTCGAGCAGGGGTTTTTCAACCACGGTGACCATCATGTTGTACATGCCATCAGGTTCGGTGCCACGCAAATCCCGCAGGTAGCCCTCCAGACTGGTTTGCACGCATTCCTGAATCTGTTTCTTGCTCATGCTGTCGCTTCCAAGTACTTTTCTTTTCCGCCTGGCAAATCATACGAGACGGCGTCTCCGATCCGGTCCATGCGCTGGTTCAGTTGATCGAAAAAGTCGGCCACTGCCGCTACCTGCTGCTCGCAGTTTTCGATCAGGTTCATGCGCTGGCGAAAGTCCGCGCCACCCGGCAGCGACGCCACGTACCAGCCAATGTGTTTGCGCGCACTTCGCACGCCGAGAAATTCACCGTACAGGCTGTAATGATCCTGCAGATGCGCCAGCGCCAGTTGCCTGACCTCGGCCACCAGCGGTGGCGCCAGTCTGGTGCCGCTGGCCATGAAGTGCGCGATTTCACGAAATATCCAGGGCCGCCCCTGAGCCGCGCGTCCGATCATGACGGCATCGGCGCCAGTCAAGGCCAGCACCTCGCGCGCCTTTTCGGGTGAATCGATGTCGCCGTTGGCCACCACCGGCACGCCAACCGCGGCCTTGACTGCGGCAATGGTGTCGTACTCGGCCTGCCCACGGTAGCCCTGCTCGCGTGTGCGCCCGTGCACCGTGATCATCTGCACGCCGGCACCCTCGGCAGAGCGCGCCAATGCCACTGCGTTCTTGTGCGCCTGGCACCAGCCGGTGCGCATCTTGAGCGTGACGGGCACAGCGCGGGGCGCGCAGGCCGCCACCACCGCTTCGATGATGCGCAAGGCCAACGCCTCGTCCTGCATGATGGCCGAGCCGGCCCACTTGTTGCAAACCTTCTTGGCCGGGCAACCCATGTTGATGTCGATGATCTGGGCGCCCTGATCGATGTTGTAGGCCGCAGCCTGCGCCATCAACAGCGGCTCGGCGCCGGCGATCTGCACGGCAATCGGGCCCGGTTCACCAGTGTGGTCGGCCCTGCGCGCGGTCTTGGGCGTATGCCACAAATCAGGTCGGCTGCTGACCATCTCGCTGACCGCGTAACCGGCGCCCAGGCTTCTGCAAAGCTGGCGAAAAGGCCGATCGGTCACACCCGCCATCGGAGCGACAAAAAAGCGGTTGGCCGGAATAAAAGGACCGATGTTCATGGGAGCGACCGATTCTAACTGCCTGATTATTCAGCACCGCAAAACGGACCGACCGCGCTTGTGCCGCTCTGCCTATACTGGATGCACCCATGGAAGCCTGGCTCGAACACCTCCTCATCCTGCTGGCACTGCCGGAGTTCGGATTGAGCACGGTATTTGTTGTGTCGTTTATTTCCGCCACACTTCTTCCGCTGGGCTCGGAACCCGTGGTGTTTGGACTGGTCAAACTCAATCCAGAACTTTTCTGGCCGGCGATAGCGGTTGCCACCGTCGGTAACACACTGGGCGGCGCGCTGACCTGGGCCATGGGTTATGGATCGCACCAGGTGGTGGACCGCTACCAGCACTCCAAGCACCATCTGCGGGCACTTGACTGGCTGCAACGGCTAGGCCCCAAGGCCTGCCTGCTGTCCTGGCTGCCCGTGGTCGGCGATCCGCTGTGCGCAGTCGCCGGTTGGCTCAAGTTGCCGTTCTGGCCCAGCGTGGCCTACATGGCCATCGGCAAGTTCGGCCGTTACCTGGTGATGACCTCAGCGCTGGTGGGAATTTTTTAGCCAGACTACGAACTGAACAGGAAGTTCATCACGTCGCCATCCTTGACGACGTATTCTTTGCCTTCGCTGCGCATCTTGCCGGCATCCTTGGCACCCTGCTCGCCCTTGTAGGCAATGAAGTCCTCGTAGGCAAAGGTCTGGGCACGGATGTAGCCCTTCTCGAAATCGGTGTGGATGACCCCGGCGGCCTGCGGTCCGGTATCGCCAACATGGATGGTCCAGGCGCGCACTTCCTTGACGCCGGCCGTGAAGTAGGTTTGCAAGCCCAGCAGTTTGTAGGCGGCCACGATCAGGCGGTTCAGGCCTGGTTCTTCCTGGCCGATTTCGGCCAAAAACATTTTCTTGTCATCATCCGACATGTCGGCCATTTCGGCCTCCATCTTGGCGCAGATCGCGACCACCGGCGCGTTTTGCGCGGCCGCGTAGGCCTTGAGACGGTCCAGAAACGGGTTGTTCTCGAATCCGTCTTCCGATACGTTGGCGACGAACATGGCCGGTTTGGCCGTGATCAGGAAGAACTGCTTGAGCAGCGGCAACTCCTCCTTGCTGAAGTCAAGCGTGCGCACGGGCTTGGCCTCGTTTAGCGCGGCCTGGCATTTCTCCAGGATGGCGACCAGTTTGATTGATTCCTTGTCGCCCGAGCGTGCGGTCTTGGTGACCCGGTGCAAGGCCTTTTCAACCGCCGTCAGATCGGCCAGACAGAGTTCGGTCTGGATCACTTCTATGTCGGAAATCGGATCGATCTTGCCGGCCACGTGAATCACGTTGTCGTCCTCGAAGCAGCGCACCACGTTGACGGTGGCATCGGTCTCACGGATGTGCGCCAGAAACTTGTTGCCCAGACCTTCGCCCGTGCTGGCACCGGCGACCAGTCCCGCGATGTCAACAAACTCGACGATGGCGCGCTGAACCTTTTGCGGTTTCACAATGGCCGAGAGTGCATCGAGTCGCGCATCGGGCACCTCAACGATGCCCACGTTGGGCTCAATCGTGCAAAAGGGATAGTTCTCAGCCGGGATGCCGGCCTTGGTCAGCGCGTTGAACAGGGTCGATTTACCGACGTTGGGCAAGCCCACAATGCCACATTTCATGAAAGTCCTTAAATATCAAGACCCAAACTGCACTATCGAACCCAATGTGGGCATCGTGGAAGTGCCTGATGCGCGTCAATTGGCGCATTCGCAAAGATCAACGACAAACCGCCGCCGACACCCTGTCGGCACGGTTTTTTGTCCTCGTTTTGTCCTGGGAAGTTACCTGTGATTGTACTAATCAGTGAATCCCTGCTCCAAAGGGCGTCAGCTTGTGATGGTCGCATCCTGCGCGATCGGGTGCTGAGTGGCTTTGGCGTGCGGTTGAATGCTCGCAAACGGACTTTCCTTATTGCCACCAGCGTTGCTGGCAAGCAGTTCCGCATGATGCTGGGCCACTGGCCTTTGATGACGGTGGAAGATGCAAGATCCAAGGCGATGGCGGTGCCGCGTCAGTGCCGGAACGGTGAACGGCCAAGTCGCAAGGTGAAAAGTGATGTTCCGGTGTTGCGCGTTGCTTTGCTTGCCTACTGCAGGGCCAAGGGAATCAAAGCGTCCAGCCAGAAGCGCTATGACTCGATATTCAGAACACACTTCGGTGACTGGCTGGAGCGTTCGGTAGCTGACCTGAGCTTCGGCGAGTTTTCAGAGCATTGCCACGCCTTTGCCCAGTCAAAAGGCAACGCCCTGGTCGAAGTGGGTCGTGGCGTCGTGACCGCGTTGATCAAATACGTGAACGCTGTCCACGGTTTGAGTATCGAATCGCCCTTCAACAAGCTGGCAGCAGCAGGCTTGATGCCAGAACGCTCCCAGCCCCGTGCGCGTGTCTTGCAGGAAAGTGAACTTGCAGCGTGGAAGGTTGCGGTGGATCAGCTTGGCGAGCGTCAGCGGGACTTCCTGTACCTGACACTCTACACGGGCTTGAGACGGAACGAGGGCAGAGAGCTACAGCGAAAGCAGATTGACCTCGCTGGGGGCGTTCTGGTCATTCCTATGACCAAAAACGGGAAGCCCCACAGCTTGCCGATCACGCCGATGATGCGGGAGATTCTGGAGCGTTGCTGTGCCGGGTTGAAGCCTGATGACGAACTAATCAAGGGCGTGTCTGCCGAGCATATTTCGGAGATGACTATGCGGTTTGGTTCGCCCCGATTCATGCTGCATGACCTTCGGAAGGTGATGGCGACGGTCGGCGAGAAACTTGAGCTAGGGGATGCTGTGCTGCGGCGAATCCTGAACCACACCGCGCCCAAGACTGATGTATTGCACCGTCATTACGTCGGTCTGAATGAAGGTGATGTTGCGCTGCCCCCTTGATTAGCAACACGATGATTCAGAGTCCGGGATGGTAATCGTAATTGAATTTCTTCCTGGCTCAATGCCGCCAGCGCGCTGGCGGCATTGAGCCGCGAACTTGGCCGGCGGGACGTAGCCCAGCGTGCTGTGTGGACGGTAGTGGTTGTAGTCGTGGCGCCAGTTGTCGATGATCGAGCGCATGTGGCTCAAACTGGCAAACCAATGCTGGGACAGGCACTCGTCACGGAAGCGGCTGTTAAAGCTCTCGATATAGGCGTTTTGAACCGGCTTGCCCGGTTGGATGAAACGCAGTTCCACGCCGTTTCTGGCAGCCCAATCCAGCATCTTTCGTCCCGCGAATTCGGGGCCATTGTCTGTTCGAATTACTTTGGGTAGTCCGCGCTCAGCCTTGACCTGGTCGAGTACCCGTGTGACATACAACGCCGGAATCGAGGTATCAGCAATGATCTGCACGGACTCCTTGGTGCAGTCATCCACCACGGTCAATGTCTTGACCTTGCGCCCGTTGGCCAACTCATCGAATACGAAATCCATGCTCCACACCTCGTTTGGTTGTTCAGGACGCACCAGTGGCTGGCGCTCGCACGTTGGCAGCTTTTTGCGCCGACGCTTGCGCACCGTCAGCCCTTCTTCGCAGTACAGCCGGTAGGTGCGTTTGACATTGATTGGCCAGCCTTCATTTGTCAGCCGGTTGTGCAGCATTCGATAGCCGTGGCGGCGGTGTTGCCCTGCCAGTTCCTTCAAACGCTCCCGTAAGGGCTGGTTGCTGTCCTCGCAAGGCTGGTAGCGCAGCACACTGGTGCTGATTCCAACCAGGCGACAGGCTTGGCGTTCGCTCAAGCCTTTGCCTTGCAACTCCCTCACGCATTCGCGTTTGGCCGCCACGGCCACTATTTTCCCTTCAGCACCTCGCGCATCGCGTCGATCTCAAGCATCGAGTTGGCTAGCAACTTCTTGAGCTTGGCGTTCTCCGACTCCAAACTCTTGAGCCGCTGCGCGTCCGAGACACTCATGCCGCCAAACTTCGCTTTCCATCCGTAGTAGCTCGGCTCACTGAAACCGTGCTTTCGGCACAGTTCCTTGATCGGCAGGCCTGCGTCAGCCTCGCGCAGGAACCCGATGATTTGTTCCTCGTTGAATCGCTTCTTCATCGTCCAATTTCCTTTCAGGGTTAATTGGACTCCAAATCTTCATGTGGCTAATTCTGGGAGGCAGCGCAGTTCCCATTAGGAAGCCTCCTTGACACGTATCACCAACTGCTCAACCTTGAAGCCTTGAATTGAGCCACTTACGATGCTTCCCACTGACCCCTCTGTTGCCTCCGTGTCGCCAAAGTTGGAGTCAATCCGAAGTTGGGCTATTTCACGACCCGGGAGCGTGATGTCGAACCCTGTCTGTTGCGACTTGATCTTTTCGCCCATCGTCTGCACAGAGAACAACATTCCAGGACGAAGCCCTTGCGCTTTGCCGCCGGCCACGAAATATCGACCTTGATCAGCCGACAGGAAGAAGGTTTGCCATGGCCGGCCAGCCAACTCGGTTGAAAGTCTGTTTACAGCTTCTGAAATAGCCTGCCTAATTGACGAATCGTTCAGGGTTCCGTCATAGCCAGCTTGCGATCCAAAGCCAAAAGTGGAGGCCGATTCAGTGGACGACTCCCCAGCGCCTGACGTGGCAAAAAAGATCTGCCCGGTAGTGGCATCAACCAATCGCAGATCCACTTTTGCAAACGCAACCTGCTTCTTGCTGGATGAAACGAATCCAGTTTGTCCGACAGTCTTGCGACCAAACTCCGTAAGCGAACCAATGATCAACGCATCTACCCCGATGATGTTTAACTTTGCGCCTGTCAAGGCGCTCTCATCTTTCAGTCTGGAAATGTCTGGTCGTTCAAAAACCAGGTATGCGCCCGACTCAGTCAAAGACTTACTAAGCAAATCGGTTACTTGCTTGCCCAGCGGATCACCTGCTGCGTCGCGCAGCAATGATCGCCCATAAGATGTTTCGTTGGTGATGCGTCCGAGCGCAATCTTGCGTTTCAAAACAGGCTTCACTGGCGCCACGGCCGTTGCTGCCTGTTGAGCGATTTTTTGCACTGCCGTTGGCTGCGGAGCCTCTCGAACCACAACGGGCGGTGCTTGTGTAGCGCACCCGCTGAGAAGCAATGATGCCGTAATCCCTGTGGTTAAAGCCCAAGTGATCTGAGATGTTTGTCGCCTAAAAGCATTGATCATTGGTCGCCCGAAGAGTTAGAAGCTCAAGAACAGATAATTTCTTGAACCATTTGCAGAATAAAGAGAATTAAGATACGAGCCAAGGGTACACCTTGTTACACAGTTGCGCCATCCCCCAAGCGGGGCGCAGCGGTAATTCACCCTGCGATCGTTGTTCCACATCAATTAAAGCACTTTCTTTTTTAATAATGACAACGTTTTTCATTGGGCTAAGCGTATAGGGCTACCGCTAGTCGCCTTTCCTCGCATCACATTCTGGGATTTGCTGACAGCGTTCCGCCTTTCTTCGCTTGATCGCCATGCGACGACCGCACAGCATTCCGCGCTCCGGTCGGAACAACTGCAACAAGGCTCACCAAAACATACATCACGCAAGAAGGCGTCGGCAGCTTTTCATGCGCCCCGTCAGACCGACTAGGCGAGCTTTTGAGCGTGCTGGCGACGGCATCGCTACCGATTGCGACGTGGCGGGATTAGATGGCTCTGGCGCAGTCCTAGAGGCTCGCGCCGACCACAACCCGAAACTCAAGGTCAAAGGCATCGTTGTCAACCAGTTTCAGGCCCGTGCCAAACTACCCCAGCGCATGGTGGACGAATTGCTCGCCGAAGGCTTGCCGGTGCTGCAGCCCTATCTTTCCTCCTCGGTCCGGATTCGCGAATCACATGAGCAGTCCTTACCCATGATTTACCTGGATCCGCAGCACAAACTGACGCAGGCTTTTGTCGCCCTGCACGCCGTGCTCGGGGCGGTTTAGCGCGATCCATCAGCGCGAGGGGCGCCAGGCACAGTCAACCGCAGCCGCAACAACACCTATGCACGCACTTCAGCCTGCGCGTCATAAAAGTGGAACGAGTCGCGCCCGGACTCCTTGGCCTGGTACATGGCGATATCGGCACGCTTGAGGGCTTCTTCTTCCGAGAACTCCAAACCCAGAAACAGCAAGACACCAATGCTGGCCGTGCAATGGTGAGCGATGGTCTGTGCCGGTCGGCTTGCATCGGCCGCCAGCCTCAGAACATAAGACTCGGCCAGCACGCTGCGGATCTTCTCCGCCAGCAGACCCGCCTGCTCCTGTGCCTGCCCCTCGTCATGCGACAAATCCATGAGCAGAACAACAAATTCGTCGCCACCAAACCGGGCGACCGTGTCAACTTCCCTGACACAACGCTTGAGCCGGGCCGCCACTTCAATCAGCAGCAAATCGCCGGCCCCATGTCCATACGTGTCATTGAGCACCTTGAAATTGTCCAGATCCAGGAACATCAGGGCACAGTAGCGTCCCGTGCGCTTGCTGGCAAGCATGGCCTGGGTCAGCCGATCGCGCAGCAGCAGCCGGTTGGCCAGATTGGTCATCGGGTCGTAGTACGCCAGCTGCCGCACAATTTCTTCTGTGCGTTTGCGCTCGGTGATGTCGACGATCACGCCCAGAATTCCGCAGTCCTGCCCCTGCGCGTCAATAAACCGTGTTGCCGTCAGATGGCCCCAGAACTGGCTGTGATCGCTGCGCCAGTACATGCGATCCAGATTCAGCGGCGGAATCGAGCCGCGCAACAATTCGCCCTTTTGTTCTCGCACTGCGGCTCGCTCCGCCGGATCGACAAGGGCGACATATTCCAGCTCAAGCAGCGACTGCACCGAGTAGCCAAACATCTCGGCCATTCGATGGTTGGCTTGTGTGATGCGTCCCTGCGGATCAATCAAAAAGATCGCCACACTGGAAGTGTCCAGCACTTTTTGCAACAGCGCCTCACGCTGCCCCAACTCTGTTTGCAGCCGGTTGAAGCCGCGAATCAGGTTGCCAATCTCGTCCTTGCGGACGATCGGCAGGGGTTGCCACGACTGTTTGGCGTCAGCCGCAGCCGTCAGTGCATCGGAGGCCGCCAGAAGTGGCGCGAGTTGGCGCTTGAGCATCCACCAAGTGAGCCCACCAGCCAGCAGGGTCAGCACAATGGTGGCCAGCAGCAAGCGCCACTGCATCGCGCGTATCGGCCCAAACGCTTCATCGGTTGGCAATGAAAGCACGAGCCGCCAGCCTGCCACCGGGATCGACGCCACCGAACTCAGCACTTCGACGCCTTGCGCATTGGTGCTGATGAGAGGTCTGGTTTCACCCCGGACATGGCTGTCGACCAGGGAGCTGACACCTGCCGCTGGCAGTTGCTGCATGACGAGGCTCTTGTCGGTGGCGACAACAATCACCCGCTGCTGCGGCGCCAGCAGCACATAGCCCCCTGTCTTGCCATAGCGACTTCCAACCAGAGCCCCCAGGAAGTTGGGTTCCGCCAGATTGGTCACACCGGCCAGCGCGCCAATGACCCTTCCCTGCGCATCACGAATCGGCGCCGCCATGCCAAAGACGGGAACTGACAATCTCTTGCCGATGATCGGCAAGCCGATCGTCGGCTTACCGAGTTTGAGTGTGTCGGCCACATAGTCACGGTCCATGTAGCTCACACCAAGCCGCTGCACCGATACCGGTTCGGTGACCAGCGCTACGCCGTCGAGCCCGGTGACAAACAGGCCACCGTTGAACAACTCCTGAAACACCGGGCGCCGGTCCAGGTTGTCCCGCAAGGCCGCAGGATTGCCGAGCAGCGCCGGATTGAACCCGGCCGCCACCTTCCCCAGCGCCTCCAGACGGTCCAGCAACTCGTGATTGGTGGCGTCGCCCACCAGTTTGAGGGTAGAGGATTGCTGCTCGCCCAGCAATTGGCGCATGTTCTCGTGCAAGATGCGGCTGGCATAGAACGACAGGGACCAGATGCTGATCAGGAAGATCAACAGCGTGAACATCGTCACCCGTGTCTTGAGTGAGTTCCTGCTAAACGCGGTAAAGGTCATATCAATCTTTGCAGAACCAGTATGCCCGGCAACTGGGAGGGGAAGTTGGATGCATTATCTCCTGAGGGTCTGCATCCTGACCGGGCGCCATGCCCGCCTTCTACAATCCGTCCATGACCCAAGCCTTTGACATTTGCATACGCGGCGGCGGTATTGTCGGCCGCACACTGGCGCTGTTGCTGGCGCGCGAACGACTGCGCGTCGGCTTGGTGCTGCAAGCACCGCCTGGAACCCAGGGCGGTAGCACACCGGTCCAGGATGATGTGCGGGCCTATGCCTTGAACGCCAAGTCCCGCGCCCTGCTCGAATCACTGCGCTGCTGGCCCGACGAGCGGCATGCGACCGAAGTCCTGACCATGCAGGTCAAGGGCGACGACGGTGGCGAGGTGAATTTTTCGGCCGCTGAACTCAAGGTGCCGGGTCTGACCTGGATTGTCGATGTGCCAGCGCTGGAAGCCCGACTGGCCGAGGCTGTGCGGTTTGCGCCGCAAATCGAGTTGCTGGATGCGCCACAGGCTGCTGCATTGACCGTCATCTGTGAAGGCAAGACCAGTAGCACGCGCGCCGAATTCGGTATTGATTTTCAGGTCACACCCTATCCGCAACGCGCTATTGCCGCACGCCTGAACTGCGAGCGACCGCATGGCCAGACCGCGCGGCAATGGTTCTCGCAGGGCGAAATCCTGGCTTTTTTGCCGCTCGATGGGCCACAAGGGAACTCTGTGGCCGTCGTCTGGTCTGTAAGGGAAGGCAGTGCGCCAGGCTTGCTGGCCGACGATCCCGCCGTGTTTTGCGAAAAGCTCGAGGCGGCAAGCCAGGGCTGTCTGGGGCAGCTCAGCCTGAGCAGCGCGCGCAGCGCCTGGCCCCTGCAGATGGCGCGCGCCGAGCGCTGGGGCGGGGTTCATGCGGACAAGGCTTGGGTTTTGGCCGGTGACGCCGCCCACAACGTGCATCCGCTGGCCGGGCAAGGACTCAACCTTGGCTTGGGCGATGTGGCTGCGCTGGCAAAGATACTGCACGAGCGCGAATACTGGCGCTC
This sequence comes from uncultured beta proteobacterium, assembly GCA_903876735.1. Lineage (GTDB taxonomy): Bacteria > Pseudomonadota > Gammaproteobacteria > Burkholderiales > Burkholderiaceae_C > Rhodoferax. The sequence goes on from CAIRAW010000036.1 coordinate 57,370, forward strand.
GGTGGGTGACGAAAAACTGCTGCGGCGCTATGAGCGCGCGCGCAAGGCCGAGGTCGCTACCATGGGCGCTGCGATGGATGGACTGCAGCAGTTGTTCTGGCAAAGCGGCACGCCGTGGCAGAGCGCGCGCAACTGGGGCATGAACGGGTTTGACCACAGCGGCCCGGTCAAGCAGTGGGTAGCGCGCCAGGCGATGGGCTTTTGATTTTGCTTTGCGAAGGAACGACGATGATGAAACGGATGAAGACGGTCTTGCTGGCCTGCACCCTGTTGGCGGCGATGGGCGCCGGCGCGCAGGAGGCAGCGCTTCGCAAGAACCTGGCCGAGCGCCTGCCCCAATTACAAAAGATCGACGAAGTCAGCAAGACGCCGATAGCGGGCCTGTATGAAATACGGGTCAACGGCACCGAGATTTTCTATGCCGATGCCGAGGGCAACTACCTGCTCCAGGGCAACCTGATCGACACCCGCCAGCGCCGCAATCTGACCGAAGAGCGGGTCGACAAGCTATCGGCCATCAGCTTCGATGCACTGCCGTTCAAGGACGCGTTCACCATCGTGCGCGGCAACGGCAAACGCAAACTTGCCGTGTTCGAGGACCCCAACTGTGGCTATTGCAAGCGCTTCGAACGTGATCTGCAGAAGGTCGACAACGTAACAGTCTACATGTTCCTCTACCCGATCCTGAGTGCCGATTCGACTGACAAGTCCAAGGCCATCTGGTGCGCCAAAGACAAGGGCAAGGCCTGGCAGGACTGGATGGTGCGCGACAAGGCGGTCACTGCCGCAAGCTGTGACACGACTGCCATCGAGCGCAACGTTGAAGTCGGCCGCAAGCACAAAATCAACGGCACGCCAACCTTGATCTTTACCGATGGCACCCGGGTGCCCGGCGCCATCACGGCTGCCCAGGTCGAGAAATACCTCACTGACGCCAAGAACTGATGGCGACCGCTGGCGTGCGTTACCAGGTCCGGTTGCTGGACCTGCATGCCCATCTGTTTCGGGTCACGCTGAGCGTTGCGGAGCCTGCCGCCCTGCAGCGCCTGAGTCTGCCGGTGTGGATTCCGGGCAGCTATCTGGTGCGCGAATTTTCGAAGAATCTGCAGCGTCTGCGGGCGCATCAGGGCAGCCGGGAAGTCGCACTGACCCAACTCGACAAATGCAGTTGGCAAGCCGAATGCGACAGCCGCAAGCCCTTGCTGCTGAGCTACGAGGTTTACGCGTTCGACAACTCGGTGCGCACCGCCTGGCTCGACGCCAGTCGTGGCTTCTTCAACGGCAGCAGCCTGTTCCTACAAGTGCAGGGGCAGGAGCAGGCGCCCCACAGACTGGAGTTGCTGGCCGACAAGTCCGCGTCCGACTGGCAGGTGGCAACCGGCCTGGCGCCCGACAAGATCAAAAAAAATGGCTTTGGCAGTTACCTGGCCGCCAACTACGACGAACTGGTCGACTGCCCGGTGGAAATGGGTCGTTTCTGGAGCGGCTCCTTTGTCGCCTGTGGTGTCAAGCACCGTTTCGTCGTCTCCGGTGCGCCACCCGGTTTTGACAGCGCCCGATTGCTGGCCGACACACAGAAAATCTGCGAGGCCGAAATCCGCTTCTGGCACGGCGTAAAGGCCGGCGCGCGCTCAGGCAGCAAAGCGCCGCACCAGAATTACCTGTTCATGCTCAACGCCGTCGGCGATGGCTATGGCGGCCTGGAACACCGCAACTCCACCGCGCTGATTTGCACGCGCAAAGACCTGCCGCGTCTGCCCAATCCGGCGCTTGAAGCCAGCGCCAGCCGATCAGGCCAGGCCGGTGCAGCGTGCCGACCCGATGGCTACGTCACCTTGCTGGGTCTGATCAGCCACGAGTATTTCCACACCTGGAACGTCAAGCGCCTTCGGCCAGCCGAATTTGCCACGTACGATTACGGGCGCGAAAACTACACGCAGTTGCTCTGGTTCTTCGAGGGCTTTACCAGCTATTACGACGACCTGCTGCTGCGCCGCGCCGGGCTGATCGACGACAAGACCTACCTCAAACTGCTGGGCAAGACCATCAACCAGGTGCAGCAGACGCCCGGGCGCGAGGTGCAAAGCGTGGCGCAGGCCAGCTTTGACGCCTGGACCCGGTACTACCGGCAGGACGAGAACACGCCCAACGCCACGGTCAGCTACTACACCAAAGGCGCACTGGTAGCACTGTGCCTGGACCTGAGCCTGCGCCAGCTGGGCAGGACGACGCTCGACGCCGTCATGACCGCCCTCTGGCAGCGTTGCCAGGGCGCGGCGATGACAGAGGACGACCTGCTCCGCGTTCTGGCCGACCTGTCGGGGAGGTCCTTTGACGCCGAACTGGCGCGCTGGGTGCACGGCACCACCGACTTGCCACTGAAGAAACTGCTCGAGGGCCAGGGCATCAGTGTGCATGAAGAGCCGGCCCCGCTCGCACAGCGACTGGGCCTGCGGGTGAGCGAAGGCACGGGAATCCAGATCAAGGGCGTACTGCGTGGCAGTGCGGCCGAACAGGCTGGCTTCGCAGCCGGCGACGAGTGGCTCGGCATCGAGGTCGGCCCTGCCAAGTCGGCAAGCCAGTGGCGGCTCACAGCGCTTGACGATCTGTTGCTGTACGCAGGCACGGCATCGAAAATCGGCGCACTGGTGGCACGCGACAAACACATTTACCAACTCAGCCTGACGCTGCCCACACTTGGCAATACCTGGCAGTTGGCACTACACGACAAGCAACTCGCGGGGCAGTGGCTGGATCAAACCGGCAGGCCCTGAAGCGGGAACGAGCGAGACAAAATGCAAGCAAGCGATCAAACACACCCGGAGGATTCCATGACTTTTGAAACCATCACCACACGCACCGAAGCCGGCAAAGTCGGCATCATCACCCTGAACCGGCCGAAGCAGCTCAATGCGCTGAACGACCAGTTGATGACCGAACTCGGCGCCGCTCTGAAAGCCTTTGACGCCGACCCGGCCATTGGCTGCATGATCATCACCGGCAGCGAGAAGGCCTTCGCCGCCGGCGCCGACATTGGCGCCATGGCCAGCTACAACTTTGCCGACGTCTACAAGGGTGACTTCATCACACGCAACTGGGAACAGATTCGCAGCGTGCGCAAGCCCGTGATCGCAGCGGTCAGCGGTTTTGCGCTTGGCGGCGGTTGTGAACTGGCCATGATGTGCGACTTCATCATCGCCGCAGAGAACGCGCGCTTCGGTCAACCTGAAATCAAGCTCGGCATCATCCCCGGTGCCGGCGGCACCCAGCGCCTGCCGCGCGCGGTCGGCAAAGCCAAGGCAATGGACCTGGCGCTGACCGGGCGCATGATGGATGCCACGGAAGCCGAACGCGCCGGCCTCGTCAGCCGTGTCGTGCCGCTGGAAAAACTGATGGAAGAAGCACTGGGCGCGGCCCTGATGATCAGCGACCATTCCCAGATGGCCACCATGGCAGCCAAGGAGTCGGTCAACCGGGCCTATGAGAGTTCGCTCAACGAAGGCATCATTTTCGAGCGCCGACTGTTCCACGCACTGTTTGCCACGTCCGACCAGAAGGAAGGCATGGACGCCTTCGTCAACAAGCGCAAGGCCATCTTCAAAAACCAGTGAGCGTGATCCGCACCCATCCGCCAAGCCAGGCCTGAAAGGGAAGTGCCGGGAGGGCAGCCACCCAGGATCAGATGTGACGTCGTTGTGGCGCGAACATCTTCAGCCACAAATACTGCGCGGCTGTTCTTATCGTTTATCAAAACCTTTGTCATAATGCCATCCACTTAATAAATTTTTTGCTGTCACGCAGAAAATGAGAGCGAGAGGGAGAAGGTGGGAGCGTCGAAAAAATCATTACGACAGCGCAGAAACTATGCTGCGCTTCGCGTTTGTGTTGCTATCGACAGATTGTTGGCCGCCACGTCAGAAGAGGAAAAGGCGCAAGCAAGCAAATGGGTCAAAGCATGGCAGAAGCAACTCGCCATCCTTTGAAAGTGAAATTGGGCAGCCTGCGTTCAGAGACCGCAACACTTTTCGTTATAATTCGCGCCTCGGCTCTTTAGCTCAGTCGGTTAGAGCGATGGAATCATAATCCACAGGTCCGCGGTTCGAATCCGTGAAGAGCCACCAGAAAATCCCTTACGGGTATTGAAAAGCCTGCTACTTTAATTGCTAGCAGGCTTTTTTGTTTCAGCTCAAATCTCGCCCTGGCCCGCAGCGCCGTGGGTGACCCCGAACTGCCGCAGGATTGCGTTGCCCCTCAGCACTGCGGCGTCGAGCCCCTCGCGGGTGGTCTTCTTGCCGGCCAGGATGTTCTCCAGTTCCGTTTCGATTGCCTCGCGAACCTGGATGTAGTTGCCCAAGCGCAGGCCGCGGCTGGCCAAGGTGGGCTTGGCGTTGAGCAGTTGGTTCACGCCAGGCCACTGCTGCGGGTTCTGACGGTAAAAGTTGTTGTCCGCCAGGTCTTTGACGGCTGCTTTGGTGATGGGCAAATAACCTGTGCTGGCGGCCCACCAGCTCTGCTGCGGCGTTTCCGCCACGAACTTCAGAAACTGGGCGATGCCTTTGTAGTCGGCCGGTTCGTGGCCGCGCATCACCCACAGCGTGGCGCCACCCAGCGTGGAGTTTGCTTTGGGATAGGGCGGGCCCCAGTGCGGCAGCTGGCCTGTCCCCCACTCGAAGCTGAGGGCTTTCTTGAAACTGCCAATGTTTGCTGAGGACTGGACCAGCATGGCGCAATCGCTGCTGATGAATCGGGCATCGGGCGCATCAAGGCGGCCGCCATAGGAAAAAATCTTTTCCTTTTGCCAGCGCGCCAGGGCATCAACATGCATGCGTCCGAAATCGCTATTGATGAGCAGTTTGGTGTCGAGCCCGGCGTAGCCGTTCTGGTTGCTGGCAAAGGCCTGGTTATGCCAGGCGAACGTGTTCTCAAGCATCGTCCATGAAGGCCACGCTGCAGTGAAGCCGCAACCCGCCGCGCCGCTGGCCAGAATCTTTCTTGAAGCGGTCTCGAGTTCCTGCCAGGTCGCGGGTGGCGTATCGCCGAGCCCGGCCTTCTTGAAAATGTCCTTGTTGAAATAGAGGACAGGGGTCGAGACGTTGAACGGCATCGACAAAAGCTTGTCGTCCTTTTCATAGTAGTCGGAGATGGCATCGACGAAATCGCTCCAGTGCGGTTCGATTTGCTGTTGCCGCATCAGCCGCTGCACCGGCACGATGGCGTCTGACAGCATCATGCTCAGCGTGCCAACCTCGGCGACCTGAACGATGTTGGGCGGTTTCTTCTGCCGATAGGCTGCCATGGCCGCAGCCTGAACCTCGTAGTACGAACCCTTGTAGACGGCCTTGACCTCGAACGCATCCTGCCCCTGGTTGAACCGTCGCACCAACTCGGCAACCGACTCTCCGAGTTGCCCGTCCATGGCGTGCCAAAACGAAATTTCTGTCCTGGTTTGCGCATGCGATACACCTGCGAGCAGTGCGAAGGCCAGCAGCGTGAGCAAACGCACGGTAGCGTCAACGCGGCAACTCAAAACCGCCATGAGAGAGCGCGGCCTCATGGGCGCCCACCCTTGGGCGACGGCCGGTCGGCCAGGAAGTCCTGGATCTTCTGCTGGTTCTGCGCGACCACCTTGGTAGCGGCAGTTTGGAGCAATTGCCGGTCGCATTCGGACTCTACCGTGAACTTGGTCGGTATCTTGGCCAGACGCTGCTGCACATCATCGGGCGAACTCAGGGGTGGCGTCTCGGTACGGCAGGCGGCCGGCAGATCGCTCAGATCTTCCTCCCAGCGTGCGCTCTCATGATTGAGAAAAATAATGCCAAGGGTTGCGTCGTCGGGAAACACCCCTTCAACCTGAAGGCTGCGGTAAAAGAGCGACCAATAGGCGGTCGCACGTTCTTCCATCACCTTCGGAATGCGGGCGAAGTCGTAGTTGAAGATGGTCCAGGGCTGGCTGCGTTGCTTGAGTTCCTTGAAACCCACCGAGAATGGAAAAGCGCTGTTGAAGGCCAGGATCAGGGCACGTCGAACTTTGTGATCCTGCATCTGCTTCTGAAACGTGAACAACAGGGATTCCAGGCCGAGGTTTTCGTAAAGTCCGCCGTCGCCGGTGTGCCAGTAATCCAGTTCGTCGCCCACCGTGAAGGTGATCGGCCCCAGAAAGGGCGGGAACGAAGCGGACGCGGTGACCGCCACCGCCACCTTCAAGGGGCAGGGATCAATCTGCAATTCAAGCGGGGATACCGGCAGCAGAGACTCCCAGCGCTTTTTCATGACCTCCGGATAGGTGCGGGTGATGCCCCGATCGACCAGCGAGCGATCGAGATCGGCAAAAAAATCATACTGCGCGGTATCGGGCGTGAGCGTGGTGAACATCAGGCGCCGACCACTGTTGTAGAGCGTGCTGTTGATCATCAGGGTCGGGCTGTCGCCACTGGCCTGGCGCGCGGCCAGGTCGGTGAACGTACCCTGACCCAGCAGGCGCTCTTCGAGAATCTCGCGCAGTGATTGGGCGGCCAGCGCCGAATTGAGAATGAAACGGCTCGAATTAAGCTGGCGCCAGATGACGGCACTCTGGAAGTCCTGACCCAGCTTGGCCTGGAAGTCGCTAAAGAACGCCTGGTAAGCCGGCGACATGGTCCCGTCCGGCCCGAGAACCGGCGTCTGGCGCGCCGGTTTGTGCAACGCATAGTAAGCTGCTGACAGCCCACCCCCGGAGACGCTGGAGACATACGAGACCTGCTCCAGAACCGATCCGCCCTGGGGTGAGCGCAAGCGGCCCAGAGCCTCCAGGCCCGCAGCGCTGTATATTGCAGCCCGGCTGCCGCCGCCCGAAAAGGCAACGCCCACCGCGATATCCTGCGGCAGGGCCGGCTTGATGCAAGTCGTCTCTGCACCAACTTTTGGCAGACGTATCACCTCAGGTGATACGCAGGCCGTGAGGAAAAATGCGCTGACAGTCCAAAACATTCCCCGCAAGCACCGCCGCCGCAAAGTTGCTTGCATTGGTCAGTCCTCATCCAAGGCACGGGGCGAATACGGGCCAAGCAGCGGCTTGGGCAAATCGACTGGGCAGGACATAAGGCAGCTTCGCTCCACTGTTCACGGTCCGTAACCAACGAAAGAAGCTCATCAAGAGCAAGACAAAGACGGCAGCCGTAGCTTGGAGCTTAGGCCCTTCAACAGCCGATGAATTTGACTTGCAGCAACGAATGCACGGTTTCACCCAATCCGCAAAGAACCGATGCGCAGAGCAGGTTCAGGGATTGCCGAGGTAGTCGCGCTTGCCGATCTCAACACCGTTGTGACGCAGGATGTTGTAGGCGGTGCTGACATGGAAATAGAGGTTGGGAATCGCGCTGCCGAGCAGGAATTGCATGCCCTTGTAGTGGGTCTCGGTTTCGCCGCGCCGGACCACAATGTCCTTGTCCTCGGTGCCGTCGATTTGCGCCGGACTCACGCTCTGGATGAAAGCCAGCGTCTTGGCGATGCGCGCCTTCAGTTCGGGCAGGGTCTTTTCAAAGTCTTCGTGGACAGGGTTCTCGATGCCGGCCAGACGCGCCACGGCGCCCTTGGCGGTATCACAGGCGATCTGCACCTGCTTGGTGAAAGGCAGCATGTCGGGAAACAGGCGGTAGGTCGTCAGTGTTGCAGGGTCAATCTTTTTGGCATCAACATGCGCTTGCGCCTTGTCCAGAATAACGGACAGGTTGCCAAGCATATTGGCAAAACGCGGCACGCTGGCCTGGTACATGGACAGTGTCATGGGGATTCCTCTTTCATTGATTCGGCAGATGCACGAGCGGGCATCTTAGCCGCTCGGTGCGCCTGGCGCTCAGGACTTGCGGATTCTCTGCACCAAGGCGGTCGTTGAGTAGCCATCGACAAAGGGCAAGGCTATTGCGCGTCCGCCGTAGGCTTCAACGACACGCGTCTCTGCCAGCTTGGCCATGTCGTAGTCGCCACCCTTGACCAGGATGTCGGGTTTGATTTCAGCGATCAGTTGCAGCGGGGTGTCCTCGTCGAACCAGGTCACCAGACTGGTGCTGGCCAGCGCCGCCATGACGAAGGCGCGGTCGGCTTCATTGTTGAGCGGTCTGTCCGCGCCTTTGCCAAGCCGACGGGCCGATGCGTCCGTATTGAGCGCCACCAGCAAACTCGCGCCCAGCGCGCGTGCCTGGGTCAGGTACATCACATGGCCACGGTGCAGCACGTCAAATACGCCATTGGTGAAGACAAGGGGTCGGGGCAGGCTGGCCACCCGAGCCGCCACGCTGGCGCGCGCGCAGAGCTTGTCGGCAAGAACAGCCAGGGCAGGTAGATCAGTCATGGCCTGCATGCTAGCAGGCTGCAAGGCCTTCAGCCAAACGTGCTGTGCTGCAATTCCGGATTGCGACGCGGTTCCCACCAGGCCCGAATCGTCGCAAACACATTTCTGCAGCCGGTGCAGCGGTACTGCCCCGTCGGCAACAGTGCGCCATTGAGCGCGCGGCCGATAACATGCTGGTAACTGGTGGCGCCGCATTCACGGCATTTGTAGATCGTCTTGTAGTTGACCATGGTGCACACTGTAACGGCAGTCACCATGCCCGGCGCATCAAACCATGTAAGTCAATGTAAACACCGTATCAGCCCACTACCGAGTTGCCCGGCAATCGGGCTGGCAATCAGGACGGCTGTGTCTCGACAAAACTCGAACGCTGCATCAGTTTGTCGTGCAATTTTTGCAGGTTGGGATAGCTGGTACGCCAGTCAATCTGGGCAAACCGGAAGTCGAGGTAGCTCAGGGCACAACCAACCGCAATGTCGGCCAGGCTGAGATGAATGCCGACGCAAAAAGTCTTGTCACCCAGACCTTTGCTCATGGCCTTCAGGGATGTATGGACCTTGTTCATTTGACGTTCAATCCAGGCCTGACTGCGCTCTGCACTGCTGCGCCCGGCCCAACTGGCTTCGAGCCGCGCCAGAATCAGGGCATCCAGCACACCGTCGGCCAGCGCCTCCCAGGTTTTGACTTCGGCCCGCTCACGGCCGACCGCGGGAATCAACTTGCCCACCGGCGACAAGGTGTCCAGGTACTCAACAATCACGCGTGAATCAAACAGCGCCTCGCCACCCTCCATGACCAGACACGGGACCTTGCCCAGAGGGTTGGTTTCTGCGATCGTGCTTTGCGCGGCCCAAACGTCCTCCGTCACAAAGGCGTAGTCCAGTTTTTTCTCGACCATGACGACGCGCACTTTGCGCACATAGGGGCTGGTATTGGATCCGATTAATTTCATGAGCGCTCTGCTGTTACGGGAGCATTCATTCTATACATCCACCTGCAAGGCCGCCGGTCGCGCAGCGCAGGACGCGCGCAACCTACAATCCGGCCATGAATTTCTCCGCCATATCAGCCCTTTCTCCGCTCGATGGCCGCTACGCCGCGCGGCTTGCCAAACTCCGTCCTGCCATGAGCGAGCAGGGCTATATGCAACGCCGCGTTCAGGTCGAGGTGGCCTGGTTTATCGCGCTGAGCGACTGCGGCTTTGCCGAGTTCAAGCCCCTTTCAAACGGAGCGCGCACTTACCTTCTGGGCCTGGTGAAGCACTTCTCGGAAACCGATGGCGAAGCCATCAAGGCCATCGAGAAGGTCACCAACCACGACGTAAAGGCGGTTGAGTACTGGATTAAATCGAAATTCGAAGCACGGCCGGAACTGATGGCAGCAGCCGAATTTGTCCACTTTGCCTGCACCAGCGAGGACATCAACAACACCAGCCATGCACTGCAGTTAAAGGCCGGGCGTGACCAGGTGCTGCTGCCCGCGCTGGACGCCATCATCCAGAAGTTGCGTGACATGGCGCACGCCTTTGCCGAGGTGCCCATGCTCAGCCGCACGCATGGCCAAACCGCGAGCCCAACCACGGTGGGCAAGGAAATTGCCAACGTCGTGGTGCGCCTGGCTGCGGCGCGCGACAAGATCGCGGGCATTGCGCTCATGGCCAAGATGAACGGCGCGGTCGGCAACTACAACGCCCACCTCTCGGCCTGGCCCGACTTCGACTGGGAAGCGTTTGCGCGCAAGGTCGTGGAAACGCCGGAGCCGATGGGCCTGGGCCTGTGCTTTCAGCCCTACAGCATCCAGATCGAGCCGCATGACTACATGGCTGAACTGTTTGACGCCGTGGCGCGCACCAACACCATCCTGATCGACTGGTCGCGCGACGTCTGGGGCTATGTCTCGCTGGGCTATTTCAAGCAAAAGTTGCGCGAGGGCGAAGTCGGCTCCTCCACCATGCCGCACAAGGTCAACCCGATCGATTTTGAAAATGCGGAAGGCAACCTCGGGCTGGCCAACGCACTGCTGCGGCACCTGAGCGAAAAGCTGCCGATCAGCCGCTGGCAGCGTGACCTGACCGACTCGACCGTGCTGCGCAACATGGGCGTGGCGCTGGGTTACGCGGTACTGGCCTACCACTCGCTGGGTACCGGACTTGGCAAACTCGAAATCAACGAGAGCGCGATTGCCGCCGACCTGGACGCCTCCTGGGAGGTGCTGGCCGAGCCGATTCAGACCGTGATGCGGCGCTTTGGCCTGCCTCAGCCTTATGAGCAGTTGAAGACGTTCACGCGTGGCGAGCCCATGACGCGCGAGCTGATGCAGGGCTTCATTGCCAAACTTGAGATTCCGGCGGCAGAAAAAGAGCGCCTGCTGGCCATGACCCCCGGCAGCTACACCGGCAAAGCCGCCGAACTCGCAAAGCGGGTCTGATGGCGACCAAATCAACCATCTTCAAGGCCAGTGTCCAGATCGCCGACATCGACCACGCCTACTACGCCGACCACGCGCTCACCCTGGCGCGGCACCCCAGCGAAACCGACGAACGCATGATGGTGCGCCTGTGCGCGCTGGCACTGCAGGCGCACAAGTTGCAATCGGTGTGCGGCGGTGACGGCGTGCTGAGCTTTGGCGCCGGCTTGAGCGACCCCGACGAACCCGACGTCGTTTTGCGTGACTTCACCGGCCTCACACGTTTGTGGATCGAAGTCGGCCAGCCCGAAGACAAGCCGCTGCTCAAAGCCTGCGGCCGCGCCGACGAGGTCGTGCTGTACTGCTTCAGTCAGGCGGCAGAAATCTGGTGGCGCACGATGGAGGCCAAGCTTGCGCGCCCGAACAACCTGAGCGTGTTCCGGATCCCGACCAGCGCCGCGCAAGCGCTCATTCCCATGGCCACACGCAGCATGCAGTTGCAGGCCACGATCCAGGAAGGCGTTTTGATGCTGGGCGACGGCAGCCACAACGTCGATCTGGAGCCGCTGCGCTGGAAATAGGCACTGTCAAATTCTTCTCTGCGGCAATTCACCGCAAACAAGCCAGCGGTGCTATTCTTGCGCCCATGAAACTAATCCTGAAATGGCTGCTCAGCGCAGCCGCACTGCTGGCCGTCGCCTACCTTTACGACGGTGTGGCGCTGCAGAGTTTCCGCTCGGCGCTGATCGCCGCACTGGTGATCGGCCTCTTCAACATGGTCTTGCGCCCGGTGCTGGTGCTGCTGACCCTGCCGGTCACGCTCGTGTCGATGGGGCTGTTCCTGTTTGTCATCAACGCCCTGATGTTCTGGTCTGCGGCCGGCGTACTCGACGGCTTTTATGTGCGCGGTTTTGGCGCCGCACTGCTGGGCTCGCTGATCTACTCGGCCTTTGGCATCGTCATCGATTCAGCGCTCGAGCGCCTGTTCCTTCGCCAGTAACTCCACCTGCCGCCGGCGCGTGTCGATGATGGACGCATCGATATGATCGGCTGCCGCCGCGCCACTGCGCACCTGGCGCGACAATTCCTGCGCCGCCTTGAAACGCTCCAGCGCCGCAGCATAGTCGAGTACGGCCATGTGGGCCTCGGCGTCGGCGCGAATGGCACGCAGGGTCTGCCCCTGGGCTGCGCAAGCACTGGAGAGCAACTGCCAGGCCTGCGCGTCATGCGGATGCGCCAGCACCCAAACCTGCAGGCGCTGCGCCACATCGCTGATCTGCGCCGCCTGCCCGACCTGCATCGCGAGTTGCGCGCTCAGGAACAACTCGGGCCGGCGCTGCGCCGCGCCGGCAGCGCCATCGGCACCCGGCCCGGCCACACTCGCCTGCAACAGGGCCACCGCACCCGCGCGGTCACCACTGGCCAGCGCCACCTCCAGCGTCAGCAGCCGCAGCAGACGCAAACCCGGCCCATCGGCACCCACCTGCTGCGTCAGGCGCCGCAAACAATCCCTGGCGGTCTCGAAATCACGCAAGCGGCTGGCCGCCAGTGCCGCACCGTACAGGATGCCCGCCTGACGCGCGGCCGGCAAGCCGGCCAGTTGCACACCCTGCGCCTCTGCGCCAATGGCACGCAAGGCATCGACACCCGGATTCGACAAGACGCGCGCGCGCGCGCTGATCATGGCGTGTTCGGCAGTGAGCGCGGCGCCGCCCGCCGCTGCGACGCCCAGCGGCTGGCGCGACTGCATGTCGGCGATGCGCTCGGTTGTGAGCGGATGGCTGCGCAGATAGGGATAGGCACCGTTGTCATTGAGGCGTGAGGCCTGCTGCAACTTGTCGAACATTCCGACAAAACCGTGTCCGTCAAAGCCGGCCTGGGTCATGACGCCAAAACCGACCCGGTCCGCCTCGCGTTCCATGTCGCGTGAAAAATTGAGCTGATTCTGGGCTGCCACAGCCTGGCCGCCCACGATCAGCGCGCTGCCAGCGTCGGGGCTCTTGCTGGCGGCCAAAATGCCCAGGATCATGGCGCCAATCATCCAGGGTGTTTGTTGGCCCTGTTTGGACATCAGTCGCGAAATATGGCGTTGCGTGACATGGCTCAGCTCGTGCCCCATGACGGAGGCCAATTCATCGCGACTGCCGACCACGGCGATCAAGCCCAGATGAAGGCCGAGGTAACCCCCGGGCAGGGCAAAGGCGTTGACCGTGCGGTCGCGCCCCAGCATCACCTGCCAGGCAAAGCGCTCATCGAGTTCGCCGGTCAGATCGCCGCGCGCGCGCGCTGCTGCCAGCAAGGGCTGCCAGATACCCTGCACATATTCGGCCAGCACCGGGTCGTCAATATAGTCCGGGTCACGGTAGATTTCACGCGCAATGCGATCGCCCAAACGCCGCTCGGAGGCACTGGTCATCTCGCTGCCGTCACCAAGCGTCGGCAATTGCAGACTGGCCGGTCTTGGGCTTGAAAGCTCGTGCGGGTCTGTCGCCTGCGCCTGCAAGGGCGCTGGACCACCAAGGCCCAGCCCCAGCACAATCGCAGCCAACTGCGTCTTGCGCGCACGAGATAAAACCTGGCTGGATTGAGTGGAGCGGGTCAAAACGTTTTGCGTCGGCTGGCAGTCGGGCGCTTCAGTTCAGGGTTGAAGGACGGGGCATGGACGTATGATGCCGACACAATATAAACGTTCTGTAAATTTTTTCATTTGCGAACAATTTTGCGATTGCCGGATCTTCCCATGAACTCACTCACCCATTTTGACGCCCAAGGCCAGGCCCACATGGTCGACGTGGCGACCAAAGCCAGCACGCACCGCATCGGTGTGGCCGGCGGCCGCATTGAGATGCAAGCCGCAACACTGGCCATCATTGAAGCCGGCAGCGCAAAAAAAGGCGACGTACTGGGGATTGCGCGCATCGCGGGCATTATGGCCGCCAAGAAAACCAGTGACCTGATCCCGCTGTGCCATCCGCTGGCGCTGACACGGGTCGCGGTCGAGTTTGAAGTGGTTCACGCCGGCATCGCCTGCACCGCCACGGTGGAGACCGTAGGGCCGACCGGCGTCGAGATGGAAGCGCTGACGGCGGTGCAGATCGCCCTGCTCACCATTTATGACATGTGCAAGGCGGTCGACCGCAGCATGACCATCACCGATGTGCGCCTGCTGGAGAAGCACGGCGGCAAGTCAGGCAGTTTTATAGCCGGCAGTTGAGAGCGATGCGAATCGCCCGACCTGCATTTCCTGTTTAACCTGAAGGAGTTACCGTGTCCGAACTCGTGTCCTACCAATGTGATGACGGCATTGCCCTGCTGACGATATGCAACGGCAAGGCCAATGCCATATCGCCTGATGTGATTGCCGCTTTCAATAGCGCACTGGACCGCGCTACACAAGATGGCGCCGTTGTCATCATCACCGGTCAACCAGGCATCCTGTCGGGTGGCTATGACCTCAAGGTGATCATGTCTTCGCCGCAAAATGCCATCGCGCTGGTGGCACAGGGCAGCACACTGGCCCGGCGCATGCTGTCGCATCCGTATCCGATCATTGTTGCCTGCTCCGGGCACGCCGTCGCCAAAGGAGCCTTCCTGCTGCTGTCGGCGGACTACCGCATAGGCGTTGAGGGTCCGTTCACGATCGGACTCAATGAAGTCCGGATCGGCATGACCATGCACCATGTCGGGATCGAACTGGCGCGTGACCGCTTGCGCAAATCAGCATTTCAACGTTCTGTCATCAACGCCGAAATGTTCAATCCGCAGACGGCCAAGGATGCAGGGTTTCTCGACGAGGTTGTGCCCACAGAAGAACTGATGAATGCAGCCAAGCGCATGGCGCAACAACTGAAAACCCTCAATTTGAAGGCACACGCCAAGACCAAGCTCAAGGCAAGAAAAGCCCTTCTGGATACGCTTGATCAAGGCATTGAGCTGGACCGGACAAGCGGGCTTCTCTAAGTCCAGACTTCTGTCCACAAGGGCAGCCGTTTCCTGCTGCCCGAGGATTCTTTACAGTGCGCGAACGGTTTCCAGCGCCTTGGCCTTGCTGGCAGCGCCAGCATCGCCCATCGCCAGCGCTTCAGCCCGCACCACAGTGATGTCGGTAATGCCGATGAAGCCCAGCACGGTGCGCAGATAGGGCTCGACGAAGTCCATGGCCTTGGCCGGGCCTTCGCTGTAGGCGCCGCCAGTGGCCAGCACCAGAATTGCCTTCTTGCCCTTGAGCAGACCTTCGGGGCCATTGGCGCCGTACTGGAATGTCTTGCCGGGGTGAATCACGTGGTCGAGCCAGGCTTTCAGGCCCGAGGGAATGCCAAAGTTGTACATCGGTGCGGCCAGCACCAAGGTGTCCGCGCTGAGCAGTTCCTGCAGCGCCTTTTGACCGGCTGCGGCAGTCGCCTGTTGTTCGGCCGACTCGGAACGCATGGCACCCAGGGTGCCCATGTCCAGATGCGGCAGACCCTCTGTGCCCAGATTGCGAACCACATGGCTGGCACCAGCGTGCTTTTGCGCCCAATGTGCATGCAGGGCATCAACAATTGCGTTGGTGGCCGAATGCTCGCCCAGGATGCTGCTTTTAACGTAGAGAATGGTGGTCATGACTAGCTTTCAATGAAATGAATTAGGTGAAGCCAGTCTAAAAGCCATCCATTGAATCTTCCAACTATGGATTTGACTACATCGTTCGAATAGTTTGAATGAGCCATGTGCGACCGAACGCCATAAACTGCGTCGGGCATTCGGGCAAATCATGAGCAAAGACCCGCCAGCCTTTTCAGGGGCTGGCGGTGGTGGCGAGGAACCCAAGTCAGCGTGTCGGGCTGACACGTCTGGGGACGTCCTCATCCGTCTTGATGTCGAGCACCAAGACTCAGCCCAATTGCTTGAGCCCCCCAGCACTGCGCTCCATTGGGAGACCTTGCGGAGACCCTAACGAAGCACGCTTTGAATATAGCCAGCGCGACACCGGTCCATTTGAGAATTCTCAATCCGTGTGAGGATCATGGAATCAGAGCGACATGCCGCCTGACACTTCGATCACCGTGCCATTGATGTAGCTGGCCTCGTCACTGGCGAGAAAGGCGTAGACGTTGGCAATCTCCTGCGGCGTACCCAAACGACCAAGCGGTACTTTGGCCTGCAGACCCTGCAGCACTTTCTCCGGCATGGCAGCCACCATCGGCGTCATGATGAAGCCCGGCGCCACGGCGTTGACGCGGATGCCCTTGGGGCCGAGTTCGCGGCTCCAGGTCTTGGTAAAACCGATGACGCCGAACTTGGTGGCCGCGTAATTGGTCTGACCGAAGTTGCCATAGAGGCCGACCACTGAACTGGCATTGAGGATGACACCGCTGCCCTGGGCCACCATGAGATCCACTACAGCCTGTGAACAGTGGAAGACACCACGCAGATTGACGTCAATCACGCGGTCAAACTGTTCCAGTGTCATTTTCTGCAGCCGTGCATCCTGTGTGATGCCGGCATTGTTCACCAGAACGTCGATGCGCCCGAACTGCGCTGTGACCTGGGCCACCACGGCGTCAACCATGGCGCGCTGCGTCACATCCATCACAAATCCTGCGGCGGTGGCACCCACGGCGCGGCACTGCGCCAGCGCCTCATCGACACCTGTTTGCTTGATGTCGCAAACGATGACGGTGGCGCCCTCTTCGGCAAACTTGAGCGCTGTGGCGAGCCCGATACCCTGGGCGGCCCCGGTAATGAGACAAACTTTCTGAAGCAGGCGAGGAGTGGTCATGGTCGATAGTGCTTGGTTGAGGGTCAAACGAAGTCCTGATGAAGGCCCCTAAATGGGCGCGCTTCGTCAGGATGCCTCTATCTTACGGTGCGCTGCCCCCTTGATTAGCAACACGAGGATTCAGAGTCCGGGGTTGTTGAACCCCTCAGGCTTGCCATGCTCACGCAAGGCGTCTTCCAGGCAGTCCACACAGAACGCCTGGGAGCGCGCAGGATTTACAGCAGCCCGCAAGACAAGTGCTTGAGGTATTGGGTTGCGGGCCTGTGATCCCTATCGCCCGTAAACATCCTCAAAGCGAACGATATCGTCCTCGCCCAGGTACGAGCCGGACTGCACTTCAATCATCTCCAGCGGCACGCGGCCGGGGTTTTCCAGGCGGTGCCTGGTGCCCAGGGGGATGAAGGTGGATTCGTTTTCTGACAGCAAAAAGGTCTCTTCGCCGCGGGTGATCTTGGCGGTGCCGCTGACCACAATCCAGTGCTCGGCGCGGTGGTGGTGCATTTGCAGCGAGAGGATGCCGCCTGCCTTGACCACGATGCGCTTAACCTGAAAGCGTGCACCGGCGTCGACACCGTCGTAGGACCCCCAGGGCCGGTAGACCTTGCGGTGCACGGAACCCTCGCTGCGGCCATCGCGCTTGAGGCTGTCAACAATCTTCTTCACATCCTGCGTCTTGTCCTTGTGCGCCACCAGAATCGCGTCAGCGGTTTCCACCACCACCAGATCGCTCACGCCCACGCAGGCAATCAGACGGCCTTCTGAGAGGGCCAGCGTATCGCGGCAGTCCTGCAGCAGCACGTCGCCCTGGGCCACGTTGCCATTGCTGTCCTTGGGCAATACCTGCCACAAAGCGTCCCAGGCGCCAACATCGGACCAACCTGCTGTCAGCGGAATGACGACACCAGTTGGCAAGGCAGAAACGTCTGCGGCTTTGGCACCGGCTTGTTTGGCAATGCGCTCCATCACAGCGTAATCGATCGAGTCAGATGGACAGGCAGCAAATGCCTCCTTACCAACCCGAACAAAATCACCGTCCACCGAGCCCAACGCCCAGGCGTCCTGGCAGGCTTTGAGAATATCGGGCCGGCACGCCGCCATGGCCGCCAACCAGACCGAAGCACGCATCATGAAGAGGCCACTGTTCCAGAGGTAAGAACCTTCCTGAAGGTAGCTCTGCGCCGTTGCCAGATCGGGCTTTTCGACAAAGCGTGCAATGAGTCGGGCTGCTGACGGGGCCGCATAGGCCGCGCCAGACTGGATGTAGCCATAGCCGGTCTCCGGCGCTTCGGGCGTGATGCCAAAGGTGACGACGGCGCCGCCGTCTGCCAGTTCTGCGCCTTGGCGCACCACGCTCTGGAACGCGGCCACGTCGGTGATCACATGGTCCGCCGGCATCACCAGCAGAATCGGGTCGGCTGCGTTGCGGCTGGCTGCCAGCGCGGCCAGAGTCAGGGCCGGTGCGGTGTTTCTGCCGGTGGGCTCCAGCACGATGGTTCCGGGCTTGCCCATCAGACGCAGTTGCTCGGCGATGACGAAGCGGTAGTCCTCGTTGCACACCACCATGGGCGACGCCAACTCGCAGCCGGCAATTCCGTCAATGCGCCGGACCGTCGCCTGCAGCAGGGAGTCTGCGCCAATCAAGGGCAGCAACTGCTTGGGGTATTTCTCGCGGGACAACGGCCACAGGCGGGTGCCGGAACCACCGGAAAGGACAACAGGTTGGATCAACATGGGAACTAAATCTCAAAAATGAAAAGAACAATTTATGTTCAGAATGGAAACATTATGTATCTGCTTTGGGTTATGCCTCGCCATGACTGCAAGGCGGCCAAGGCTAAAAAGCTGCCGGCCTAGTGCACCGCTGCCAACCTGGGCGTGCGCATTCTCATGGGCGATTGCTAACGGCTGTTTCCAGATCGGGCTTTTCAGCAAATTGGGCTACGGTGTGTTCGCCGCTTTGGCCTGTCTCGCCCGTGCGCCGGATGTAGCTGTGGCCGGTTTCGGGGCTGTCGGGGGTGATGCCGAGGATGACGATGGCACCCACGGCCGCAGCGCGCATGCTACGCTGCAATGCAGCGGTAAAGACCTCACCGTCAATAACGGTCTAATCTGCGGGGGTACCTGAGAGCGCCCGTGTGCGATTGGTCAGCGCAAGAAATCGACTTTGTTGACTGGGTGTTTAACTCAAGCGCGGCGCTGCGCGAGCGGGCCAACCTGATGGAGCAGCATGAAGGGCTGACCTACGAGCGAGACGCTGTGCGCCGTGAGCCCTTTGCACTGCGCAGCTCATGCTTTGTCGATGAGTTGACCGATCACTTGTCAATAGCGATGGTGAAAAGAATTCAAAACCGCTATGGCGTGGAAATCTGGCCGTGGGAACGACCGGGATTTATGCGGCAAAAATAAACGGATAGCGTGAAAACGCTATTAATAAAGGAGCTACTCACGCATGCCAGATGTGCGCTAAACCCCTAAATCATCCATAAAAACCTCAGCCGCATCAAGTGTTTTGCCCGCAACATCTTTGGCCGCCAGATGCGGCAAACCTTCAATGGGCCACTGCACACCCACAGTGGGATCGCTCCAAAGCAGGCTGCGTTCAAACTCTGGGTACCAGTAGTCGGTGGTTTTGTACAAAAACTCTGCGTTGTCGCTGGTGACCACAAAGCCATGGGCAAAACCTGGGGGTATCCACAACTGGCGGTGATTGCTGGCGGACAGTACCACGCCGTCCCATTTACCAAAGTTAGGAGAGCTGCGGCGCAAATCAACAGCTACGTCAAACACTTCGCCCTGCGTTACGCGCACCAGTTTGCCCTGTGGGTGTTGAATTTGATAGTGCAGACCACGCAATACTCCTTTGATTGAGCGGCTGTGATTGTCTTGTACAAACTGCACCTCTTGACCTGTGACACTGGCAAAGTCGCGCTGGTTGAAGCTTTCGAAAAAGAAACCTCGGTCGTCGCCAAAGACCTTTGGTTCAAGGATCAACACTTCTGGCAGCGAGGTGGGAGTAACGGTATATGGCATAAATATAGCCATAGCCCTTATCAGACGGGCGCAGGCAGCTATAAAAGTTGATTATTTCAAAAGACTCAGCAAATATTGACCGTAGCCATTTTTAGCCAATGGTGCGGCCAGCTTCTGGATTTGTACGGCATCTATCCAGCCTTGGCTAAAGGCAATTTCTTCAGGGCAGGCTACTTGCAGGCCCTGGCGCTTTTGCAGCGTGCAGATGAAACTGGCGGCGTCTAGCAGACTATCGTGTGTGCCGGTGTCTAACCACGCGTAGCCCCGGCCCATGATCTCTACATTAAGTTGTTCTTGCTCCAAGTAGTGGCGGTTGACATCGGTAATCTCCAACTCGCCACGCGCTGAAGGCGCAATGTTGGCGGCAATGTCACACACCTGGTTGTCATAAAAATACAAGCCTGTGACGGCGTAGTTGCTCTTTGGCAGCTTGGGCTTCTCCTCAATGCTGACGGCGCGCTGTTGCTCATCAAACGCCACTACGCCATAGCGCTCGGGGTCTTGCACATGGTATGCAAAAACACTAGCACCTGTGCTGCGCTCATTCGCATTGGCCAACTGCTTGACTAGGTCGTGACCGTAAAAAATATTGTCGCCCAACACCAGCGCGCTGGGCTTCTTGGCGACGAAATCGCGGCCAATGATGAAAGCCTGTGCCAAGCCATCTGGCGAAGGCTGCACCGCGTACTGGATATTCATCCCCCATTGGCTGCCATCACCCAGCAGATCGGCAAAGCGCGGCGTATCTTGCGGGGTCGAGATTACAAGCACATCCCGGATACCCGAGAGCATCAGCGTGCTCAAGGGGTAATAAATCATGGGCTTGTCATACACCGGCATAAGCTGCTTGCTTACCGCTTGAGTGACCGGATAAAGCCGAGTGCCCGAGCCCCCTGCGAGGATGATGCCTTTGCGTTGTGTCATTTGATCTCCGAATATTGTTTTTCAACCCATTCCCTGTAAACGCCGCTTTGGACATTCGCCACCCAATCGGGGTTGTCTAGGTACCACTGCACAGTCTTGCGGATGCCTGATTCGAAGGTCTCGGCCGGTTTCCAGCCGAGCTCACGCTCTAGCTTGCTGGCATCAATCGCATAACGGCGGTCGTGGCCAGGGCGATCGGTGACGTAGGTTATTTGGTTTTTGTACGGGTTGCCATCAGCGCTTGGACGCAACTCGTCTAGCAAGGCGCATACAGTGTGGACGATTTCGAGGTTGGCCTTTTCGTTCCAGCCACCCACGTTATAGACCTCACCTACACGCCCAGCCTCCAATACGCGGCGGATGGCGCTGCAGTGGTCTTTGACATAAAGCCAGTCGCGTATTTGCTGGCCGTCACCGTACACTGGCAGCGGTTTTCCACCCAATGCGTTGACGATCATCAGCGGAATGAGTTTCTCCGGGAAATGGTATGGGCCATAATTATTGCTGCAGTTGGTGGTGACCACGGGCAAGCCGTACGTGTGGTGCCATGCTCGCACCAAGTGGTCGCTGGCGGCCTTACTTGCTGAATATGGGCTGTTGGGCTCGATGTGGCTGGTTTCGGTGAAGGCTGGGTCAGCCTTCTTCAGAGACCCATAAACTTCATCAGTGGATACGTGCAGAAAGCGAAAGGCATCCTTCCGGTCAACGGGCAGGTTAGACCAGTATCCGCGTACCGATTCGAGCAGGTTGAAAGTGCCGACGATATTGGTCTGAATGAATTCACCGGGGCCCTGGATGGAGCGGTCGACGTGGCTCTCGGCGGCAAAGTTGACCACAGCGCGTGGCTGATGTTGGGCCAACAATTGGGTGACCAGCGCGGAATCTCCTATGTCGCCCTGCACCAGGGTGTGACGTGCATCGCCCTGAAGGCTTTGCAGCGTTTCAGGGTTGCCTGCGTATGTAAGTTTGTCGAGGTTGATGACCAGCTCGTCACGAAGGACCAGCCAGTCTAGAACGAAATTGGCGCCAATAAAGCCAGCGCCACCGGTAACGAGGATCATGTTCTACTTCCGTAACTGTGATAAAACTATTGGGACTTAAGCCAAGATTGGAGCATCAGAACAGTCCAAAGGCCGCGCTGGTGATTGGATTTCCTGTTTAGGTGGTTAGCCCACATTTCACGCACCAACTTCGAATTTAGCAAACCAGTTGCATCCAACGCGTGGGGGGTTAATAGATCCTCTGCCCAATCTCTTAACGGCCCGCGAAGCCATTCAGCTAAGGGCAAGGTAAAACCCTGTTTAGGTCTTTCAAAAAGGTTATAGGGCACGTGACGCGCCAGCAGTTGGCGCAACAACCACTTTGATTTACCGTTTCGTATTTTGTAGTGCATGGGCGTGGCTAGCGAAAACTCTACGATTCGATAGTCTAAAAACGGGACCCTTGTCTCAAGGCTGTAGGCCATTGCAGCGCGGTCAACCTTCACCAGAATATCGTCCGGCAAATAGGTTTGCATATCCCAACACATCATTTGTTGCGGCAATGCTACCGAAGGGAAATCTGGAAGCATAGGTCTGCATCCAGGCGAACTTAGGGGTATCTTAGCTTCGTCCAACCATTGCGAGACCGTGCGTAGGTAGGCATCCTGACCAGTTGGCGCAGCAATAAAGCCTGCGAGACGGGCCATTTTTTCGCCCATTGAGGGTGGCAAATGCATCATGCGTCGAGTAGTCTCGTTTGCTGACAACCCATCCCAATATCTTGTCGGTACGCCTCGAAGCAAACCCGCAAACACGCGTCTCATTGCGAAAGGGATCTGTTTCATAACTGGCTCCAAGCGAGCCGCTGTTATGTAGCGGTTATAACCACCAAACAATTCATCACCAGCATCGCCGGAGAGCGCAACGGTTACGTGCCGTCTCGTTAGCTGGCTTAGTAGAACCGTCGGCACTTGGGACGAATCTGCAAAAGGTTCATCGTAGATGCCGGCCAACTTCGGCACCACGGCCAGCACATCTTCTGCTGACACAATAATCTCTGTATGCTCTGTGCGTAGGTACTCTGCTACCCTGCGTGCATGCTTCGATTCGTCCTCGCCTTGTTCGCGCACACCCATCGAAAACGTACGAACGCGCTGGGACGATGCACGCTGCATCAAGGCGACGATCAGTGACGAGTCGATGCCACCAGATAGAAATGCGCCGAGCGGCACATCAGACAACATCTGCTGCCTTATGCTTCTATCCAGCAAATGTTCGAGATCACTCAACATAGCCTCGTCGTCTTGGGTTGACATGGGAACTCTATCGCGGGAAACGGATGCCGGTAACGACCAGTAGACGGTCGTTGTTCCGATGTCATGGGGCGATGCAAAGGTCAACACACTTCCGGGCTGCAACTTGTTCACGCCGCGAAAAGCACTTTGGGGACAAGCTACGTAGCCGACCCTCATGTAATCCTTCAATGCCTCCATGTTGAGCGACAAATCCAGACCAGGGCAGAGTCGCAACGCTTTTAATTCTGAAGCAAAAGCCATACCCTGCGTGCCACGGCCATAGTAAAGCGGCTTTTCGCCCATTCGATCGCGTGCTAGGGTGAGACTATCCGCTTCACGGTCCCACAGCGCTATCGCAAACATACCGACAGATGCTTGTAGCGCCCTGACGAGACCCCATTGATCGATGGCCTCCAACAGCGTTTCGGTGTCTGAATGCCCCCGCCATGGCACACTTGTTCCCAAGTTCACGCGCATTTCGAGGTGGTTGTAAATTTCGCCGTTAAAGACAATTACATATCGACCGGAATGTGACTCCATTGGTTGGCGTCCGAATTCGGACAAGTCAACGATTGCAAGCCGTGCATGTCCAAGCGCCACGGAGCCGCTTGGGGAAATCCAAACATCACTTGAGTCGGGGCCGCGGTGCTGCAGCGCTACCGTCATGTCTTTGACGATCGGGCCAGGGGCCAAGACTCCGGATGCCCACAATCCTGAAATTCCACACATAAAAATTGTTGCCCAGAAAATTAGCGTAGGTGCCTATAGGCAAGCCGCTTCAACCAAACTGGCGAAATTCGAACCAAAAAAAACGAAACATATTTCAGGTAATTTAGCGGACGCAACAAACCTGCTTGTCGTGCATACTGAATGCGCATTTGCACCTCTGTTGCTGCACGGCGCGAGCCAGTTCTGCGTGAGAAGAACCCCTCCGCCATGCGATACCAAAGGAGAAATTCAGGAACATTAGAGATGCGGTGCCCTGCGATAACCAGCCGGGACCACAGTTCGTAGTCTTGCATCATGGTTAACTTGGCGTCATATCTATGCCCTTCTTCAAAGACCGCTCGACGAAACATCACCGTTGGGTGAATGAGCGGACTGCGATAGAGCATGAATTTTTTGACTTCTTCGTCACTCGTTGGCAATTCTTTCTGGAACATGGGAACGCCGGGCGTAGTGAACTCGATACACCATGTTCCGACGATTGATACATCTGGATGTTGCTGCAGGAATTCAACCTGTAGTCGAATGCGTTCGGGTAACGAAATGTCATCGGCATCCATCCGTGCCAGAAACGCTATCGCGGGATCGGCTATTGCACGGTCGATTAGTACATTCAGTCCCGTGGGTAGCCACGATAACGTCAGACTCTGACTTGAACTGTGCCAAGTCGCTTACCACCCTGCTGTTGAAGAACTTGTCTTCTTTTAAGGCTGGCTCGTAAACGATGACTTCCACGCCTTTGGCTTTGATGCGTTTCATGATGCCCTGGATGCTGCTGGCGCGGAAGTTGTCGCTGCCAGCCTTCATCACCAAACGATGGATGCCAACCACTTTAGGTTGGCGTTTCAGGATTTCAGCTGCACAAAAGTCTTTGCGGGTTGTGTTGCTGTCCACAATGGCGCGCATGATGTTTTGCGGCACCTCGTTGTAGTTTGCCAATAGTTGTTTGGTGTCTTTTGGCAAGCAATAGCCACCGTAGCCAAAGCTAGGGTTGTTGTAGTGGCCGCCAATACGCGGGTCCAGGCTCACGCCCTGAATGATTTGTTTGGTATCGAGTCCGTGCGTGGCTGCGTAAGTGTCTAGTTCGTTAAAAAAGGCAACGCGCATGGCTAGGTACGTGTTGGCAAATAGTTTGACGGCCTCAGCCTCGGCGCTATTTGTGAACAACACGTCGATATTTTGCTTAATTGCCCCTTGTTGCAGCAGGGTGGCAAAGGTTTTGGCACGGTCGCTAATTTCGCCGACCACGATACGGCTGGGGTGCAGATTGTCGTAAAGCGCGCGGCCTTCACGCAAAAACTCAGGGGAGAAGATGACGTTGGTTTGATTCAGTTTGGCTGTGTAACCTACGGGCACGGTGCTTTTAATGACCATAACGGCGTTCGGGTTGACGGCTAAAACGTCCGCAATCACCGATTCAATCGATTTGGTGTTGAAGTAGTTGGTGGCGGGGTCGTAGTCTGTCGGCGTTGCGATGATCACATAGTCGGCACCGGTGTAGGCTTCTGCCTTGTCCTGCGTGGCTTTGAAGTTGAGCGACTTGTTGCGCAAGAAGTCTTCTATCTCCGCATCTTCGATGGGGCTTTGCTTGCTGTTGAGCATGGCCACTTTTTCTGGGACGATATCGATGGCGACTACTTCATTGTGCTGGGCCAGCAGCATGGCATTAGACAGTCCAACGTAGCCTGTTCCAGCGATAGCGATTTTCATTTTTCCGATTTCTCTCATTGACTACTATGATGCCTCTGCCTCTGCCTCTGCCTCTGCCTCTGCCTCTGCCTCTGCCGCCGGGGCGATGTGTGCCTATTTGCTGCAAATAGGTCGATGGCGCCCATCACTGTGATCATGCCTGTTTTGATTCGTAATGTTGAAAAAGCAAGGCCGAATAAATTCGACCTTTAACGTCGACTTTCTGGCCCACTCATGACCTCCTCTGACCCGATTCAAGTTTGGCCTAGGGCCCTTGCCAACGCATGGCGTAATCGACTCAATTTTTTGGCAGATTCAGGAATTCGGATGGCGCCGCGCAACGCTTGGCGGATGAAGACGCAGAGCAACAGCGCAAAACCAGTAGCGAGTGTGGTCAGAAGTGCGATCTGCGCTTTCTTGGGTTTGCTCTTGCGCTCGGGAGCAACGGCCTGGTCGACAACCTGAATAACAGCGCCTTCACGGCTCTCATCAACGCGGGCGATCTCGAACTGTTTGGCAAAGAGTTCAAAGAGAGTCTCGCTGTATTTGAATTCACGGTACCTTGCGATGTAGTCGCTGTCGCCGCCGTTTGCATTGGCGGTGGATTCGGCCTTTTCGGCACCGGCAATCTGAGCGCGCATGGCGGCGAGTTCGGTCTGCGCCTGTTTGAAGTCGGGCGCAGATTCGGTAAGGTAACCGCGCATGGCGCCAAGCTTGATTTCTTGGGCCGCAATGCTTGCCTTGAGTCTGGCCATGCCCTCGACGGCCGCCTTGGGGTCTGCCTTAAGCGCGTTGCTGTCCATGCCACTGGCCTTTAGCGCCCGCTCGGCTTTGACCAGATTGTCTTTGGCATTGGCCAATTGCTTCTCAAAGAACAGCCTGCGCTGCTGGGCCTCAGTCACCGCCAAACGGCTCAGCAGTTTGCCCAGTTCTTCAACATGGGCATTGGCAAGCTGGGCGGCAAAGGTGGGGTCTTTGTCACTGGCGTCGATCGTGATCAATCCCTCTTTACCGCTGGCGATCTGAACATTCTCCTCAAGAGACTTACGGGCGTCATCGCGAAACTTCGCCTCGTAGCGATCCGTGAGTTTGAAACGATCGACCAGCGCGTCTTGTACGCTGCGGCTTTTTAGAAAGGCCACGTACTGATCGGCCGGGTTTTTGAGGCCGCTGGCTGCACCTGCCAGGCCGCCCAATGCACCCAAAGACTGCAGCATGGAGGCTGCTGCGCTTTGCTGTTGCTGGGGTGGCATGAATTTGGTGGTGGCGGTGAAGGTGGGGGTTAATGCAAAACTGATGGCCAGGGCTAGCAGGCCGGCTGCTAGTGGGCCTAATACAAGCAGTCTCAGGTTGTCGGCTACTACTTGCAGGAGGTCTAAGAGGCTGATTTCGTCGTCGTCTGGCATGGATGAAGGCATGGATTGCGGGTCGGGGCCCGCAATGACAGGCACTGGGGCAATGACGGCGTTGGGGGATGATGTGTTTTCGGTCATGGGTTTGGAACCGGGTTATCAGTGGTCTGCGGCCTCTTGCTTGAGCAGTTCAATTTCTGCTTTGAGCGCATCATATTCTTCTGTTTTGCGCTTCAAAAACCGCTTGGTGAGGGCAGCTTTTTCGGCAATGCCGCTTGGGGTAAGCAGGTAGGCGTAGTTGAGCTTTCGGGTGCTGGTGCGAAAGTTTTCCATCTTCACCAGGCCTTTGTCCAGCAAGGCATTCAGGCAGAAGTTGGTTTTGCCCAGGCTCACACCCAGCGACTCAGCCAGCTTGCGCTGGTTGATGTTGGGGGTGGATTCGAGCAGGCGCAGCACCTTGAGGTGCGTTTCGTCGTGTAGTGAATGGTCTTTGGTCATGGGGGTTTTGGCACGCTACCGCCGTGCCGTGTGTACACCTTCGGCAGGCGCGGAGGGTAAGTTCAACCCTCCCGTACAAATTTGAGCTACTTCAGTAGCTGTTCATTCTCCGAACAAACTATAACACTGGATTTTGATTTTTCGCAAATCAATTTTTATTTTGCCAAGCTTCAGTGGGTTTCCTGTTGCCCAACCGCCTCTTCCATGCTGACGGTGTTAACCACCAGTTCAAGTGTTCAAGTATTTCCGGTTCCTTCCGGTCAATGAATGTTTTGACGGCTTCGTTGCCCAGCAGCGTGGCAAGATGACTGATGTGTCGTAAACGAACGTGATTTGGTGCCATGCTTTTTCCAGTTACTGCGTGTTTTCGGCCATCACTGCAGTAACTCTTGGCAGTCCGAAGTTCGAAAACGTCGGTTACTGCCCTTGTTACTGCACGACGGGCTGGCAGTTACTGGATTTCGATGGACTTATTCGGACAAAAAAAAGTCCAACAGCGTTGATTCTGTTGGACTTTTTTGGACTCAGATGAATCCAGATTTGGTGGCCTGGGGCGGACTGGCTACCAAAACACCTAAACCGTTGATAACAAAAGACTTTTTGCATCCCCGGTCTCGGGCTTGGTGGTCCACCTCATTGGTGCCCCAGAGCCTGCATTGTACACGGTTCTCCAATGAAAATTGACCCGCCGAAAGACCAAGTTAGGTGCACCAACTACATCTGGCGCAAAGTGGCTCGAAGGGCTCATTCTGGCTACCAATTATTGGTAGCCAGAATCGTTGAAATAGTGCACCAAGTTTTGCGGAAGGGTTGCTACATTCCGCAGTGATGGCATGTCGTCATGCCTGCGCCAATGATCAAAGCTGATTGAACTTGCACGTTGTTAGCGGCGCCTCTCAAAATGCCCCCGCAATGCCATCAGATTGCCATCGCGAGGGCGGATTGACGAAAAATCGACCGCATAGAACGGCCTACAAGCGTTTTTTCTGGCTAGCCCAAGGGGTCGGCCTTTGCCAATAATGACCAGCATCGGCACCGGGCAGGCACACAACATAACAAAGCGCATGGATTGCCACCGGCCATTGCCAACTCTTGCGGCTCCTTTAGTTTTTTTCGGTGCTGCCCAAGCGAGCAGCATGCGGCAGCCCCTTGCCTGTCAAATTGCCACCTTGACGATGTAGGTGGGCACTTTCTTCTCAGGCTCCGGCTCAGGTCGCGCCGCCTTGGATTGCGGCAACTTTGGCGCCACCGCCATGGCCCGCTCCGTCAGATAGTCGCATGCCTTTTGCGCCAGAGCCGCCGCTCTGAAAATCTCACGCTTATCCCGTTTTAGCAAGTCCAGCCAGCTTGATAGGTATGCCGCATGGCTCTGCATGCAGGTCGGCGATGGCGGCAGGCCAATGCTTGCGAGAGTCAAAGCTGCTCCAAGCTCGGCAATCAATTCTTCACGGGCCCGTTCTGCGCCGGGCATGCCACCGTCCAAATGCAATCGCGCCAATCGCTTGGGATGGCCGGTGGAATGAATGGCTTCATGCAGCAGGGTGGCGTGGAAGTCCTCCACCGACAGAAAATCCGAAGCGGGCGGGATGCGGATTTCGTCCGTGCGCGGGTAGTACGCCGGTTGATTGCCGCCAAAGTTCAGTTTGAGCCGCCCACCTGATTCCTCTTGCAAGCCCCAAATAACGGCCTCGACGGCTTCGGCGGGCTGGATGTCTGTTTGCCGATCCGGCAATGGCGCCATTCCGTCAATTTGAGCGGCGTTGAACACGGTAAAAACTTTCGCCACCAGAGCCTTTTGACCGTCAACTGCAAGAACCTCGCCATCTGCGCCAGCCTTTGATTCAGCTTGGCGCCGATCCACCTCCACCCACTTGACCAGGCGCACGCCCTTCTCGCCTTTTCGCACGCTCAAATCCATGGCCTCGGCCTGTTTAAAAGTTAACCAACGGGGGTCTGTATGATCTTGCCCCCGAAAAACGTACTCCTTAGCTGATGGAAAATTTCAGACATTGGAGAACACGAAATGAGCAAAAGGAAAGACGGTCAGGCGCGTGGTCAATACACGCTGGAATACAAGCTGGAGGCGGTCAGGCTGGTCAAGGGTGGGCAGGCGGTGCCTGTGACTGCCAAGATACTGGGCGTGCCGACACAGACCTTGGGCAACTGGGTTCGCCTCAGTGAGAAAGGTCAACTCAAGGGCGCAGGCGACAAGCCTGTAAGTCAGGAACAAATGGAACTGGCCCGACTGCGGGCCGAGTTGGCCAGGGTGAAGATGGAGCGCGACATCTTAAAAAAGGCGACGGCGTACTTCGCGCGGGAATCGCTGTGAAGTACGCCTGGATTGCCAAGCACAAGACCCAGTGGCCTGTCACACTGGCCTGTGATGTGCTGAAGGTCAGCGCCAGTGGCTACTTTGAACACTGGCGGCGCAAAGATAACCCCAAGCCCAGCAAGCCAGGGGCAAGCAAACGCATCAGCGACGAAGCCCTGCTGGTCCATATCAAGGCCATTCACGCCGAAGTCAAACAGGAATACGGCTGGCCTAAGATGTGGAAAGAACTGCTGGCCCGAGGTATTCGAGTGGGCAAAGAACGTGTCAGAAAGCTGATGAAACAACACGGCATCAAAGCCAGAGGCAAGAAGAAATTCGTTGTCACCACCGACAGCAAACACAACCTGCCCATTGCAGAAAACCTGCTACAAAGAAACTTTGCGCCAGAGGCGCCTAACCAGGTGTGGACCAGTGACATCACCTACATCGCCACCGACGAAGGCTGGTTGTATCTGACAGGCGTGATTGATCTGTTTAGCCGCCAGGTGGTGGGCTGGAGCATGCGCGACAAGATGCACACCAGTGCCGTCACAGATGCGCTGCGCATGGCGTGGTTCCGGCGTCGGCCAGAGCCTGGCCTGATCTTCCATTCGGACCGGGGCAGCCAGTATTGCAGCCATGAGTTTCAAGCTGCACTCAAATGCTACGAGATGAAATCGTCCATGAGTCGCAAAGGCAATTGCTGGGACAACGCGCCCACCGAAAGCCTGTGGGGCCGCTTGAAGGTCGGCAGGTTGTACGGAAGAAGATTTGCCACCCGGCGTGAGGCCATGGATGAAGTCATCGACTGGCTCAACTTTTACAATCACAAGAGATTGCACTCAACGCTGGGCTATGTCAGTCCAATGACGTTTGAGCAACGCTGGACGGCGGCCCAGCAGCAAGACAGGAAGTCCGCGTAATGGGTGGCTTAAGGAGTCCGGAAAACAGGGGCAAGATCA